>CAYLJU010000001.1:0-100761 GCA_964384115.1 uncultured Muribaculaceae bacterium
CCATATGTTTAATAAAAAAGAAAATTAAGTTACTATTCGCTAAATTACAATTTATCGATTAGTTCGCATTATTTCAATAATGCGTAATAAAATAGCACGTATTTATTCACATTTTAGTTAAAATCAAGAAAACTCTTGATTTTTTCTTTTTATAAGTATATTATATAAATCAATAAATTTAATTGTGAGGCGATTCTATGAAATGGAAATCAAATGACTTATATTTAAATTTACTTTTAAGAGAGTGTTAGACATAAGTGTCTTTCGCTCTCTTTTTTTGTTGGGAGGGTTTGAATGGTTCAATTAAATAAGGACAATAAAACAGATGTTTCTTTGTTGGAAATACAAAGACCATTATCTAGTGAATTAATTAAAGATTATAATCATAAGGAAGCTATGAAGGATATTCATGATATATTTTTACAATTGGAAGATAATTATTTTTATCAAGTAGCATATCAGGAATTTTTGAAATATTCTATTGATGAAAATTTAGAATTTAAGATAGTAGAAGATCCAAATTTAGTTTTAAAAAGTTTTAATTCTTATGAACAAGAATTAAAGAATGATATGTCATTTAAAATGTTTACTAAAAAAGATTATAGAAATTCTGTGTTATTATGCGAAGCATTATTAACAAGAGTAAAAGATGCTTTTGAAAATTTAGATGAAGCTGAAAAATTTATTATTAAGAATTTTGAATATGATAAACCAAAAGAATATGTTGATGAATCCTTATATGATGAAATGTGTATTCATAAGGATAAGTATTATTTATCTAAAAAGAGTGCATATATAAAAATGGCTCTACAATTAGGTATGATGGAAGATATGCATATAGACTCACAATTAGTAACTGAGTTTAAAAAGATTATAGATAGTAATATTATTACTATTTCAGGATAAAAAAATCCGGAGAAAATTCGGAGTAAATATAGAACTCTATAGGAAAAACTATAGAGTTTTTTCGCATGGTTTGAAGGACCGATTTCTTAGATAATGTTATTAAGAACTCAGGGACCCCTTAGTTCCAAACAAATAAGGAAAGCGAGGAATTAAGATGAGTGATGAATATTTAACAATATTCGCAATTATGCCAAAGGAGATATACAAAACAAAAGAGTTATCTCCTGAGGACAAACTAATTGCAGAGCGATTAGTATATTTATGTAAGAAGGAGGGATTTAGTTGGGTAACTAATAAAGCATTAGCTGATATGTATGGTATTAAAGAGGATTCAGTATCACAACATATTACAAATTTAAGAAGATATGGATTTATAAAATGTGTATATACTAATGAAACACATGGTAAATCTAATAGGACCATTTATTTAACCGAGGATCTATGGGATATTAAACCTAATGGTAGTAAGATAGATAACCAATATAATGGTGGTTATTCAAACGGATATAATAATAAATATAATAATTATAAAAATAATATAAAAGATAATACACCTGAATGGTTACATAAAGAGATTGAATCTGATCCATGGGATTTAAGTAATCCTGAAGAATTAAAACAATATCAAGAATTAGAAGATATGTTTAAAGAATTCAGAGGTGATGATAATGAATGATAAATTAGTATATACAGTTCAAGAGGTTGCTAAAATATTACATTCCAGTCCTAATTATATTTATCAATTAATTTATAAAGGATATTTACCAGCAATTAAATTAGGAAGTATGAAAGTATTAAAAAGTTCATTAGAAAAATTCTTAATAGTAAATGAAGGTAATGATTTATCTGATCTAGACAATATTAAAAAGTTAGAAGGTGTTGTCATTGAGTAAGATAAATATTAGAAAAAGAGGAAACTATTATGAATATAGAGTTGAAATAGCACCTGTAGATGGTAAAAGACAATGGTTAAGTAAATCAGGTTATAGAACTAAACCAGAAGCGCAAGAAGCTGGTGTACAAGCATATAATGAATATCTTAATGCAGGAATACCATTTAAGTCTTGTGACTTATCATATAGTGATTATTTAGATTATTGGTTAGAAAATTACTGTAAAAATAACTTAAGATATAATACTATTCAAACATATACGTTATTAATTAATAAGTATATTAAACCTAAAATAGGTAAGTTTAAATTATCTACTATAACAAGTGTATCTTTAAATAGCTATATAACTAATGTAGTAAATGAATTTAATCATTCTAAATCATACTATAAAAACATATTAAAAGTAGTTAAGGGATCATTTAGAGATGCATGTAATCTATATGGATTTATAAAATATAATCCAGCATTAACATTAAGACTTCCAAAAGTTAATAAATATTCAGAAGATGTTAAACATCTTTATACTAAAGAAGAAATAGATATTATCCTAGAAAGATTTAAAGATAATGCTACATTTATATGTTCATTCTTAACATCTTGTTATACAGGATTAAGAACTGGAGAGGTATTTGCACTAACTTGGGAAGATATAGATTTAGATAAAGGAATAATAAATATTCAACACAGTGTTTATGATAGACCTAAAGATCATAAAGGAAGATGGTATTTAGGACCAACTAAAACGAATTCAGGAACAAGAACAGTTTATATAGGGAATACATTAAAACAAGCATTAATAAACTATAAGAATAGACAAGATTATTTAAAAGAAATATTTGGAACACAATATAAGTATTATCATTTAGAAGATGATAGTGTTGATAAAAGAATAGTTATTAACAATAACAATGAAGAAACAATAAATTTTATATTTACTCAAGATGATGGAACTTATGTAGGTACAGATATAACAAAATATCCATATAAGATAATTAAGAATGAATTAAATATAAATGCTAGATTCTATGATTTAAGAGGAACATATGCTACAAGATTAACTAATAATGGAACTTTAATGAATGAGGTATCAGAATTAATGGGACATTCAGATCCATCTATTACTAGAAAATATTATATATCTACTACAGAAGATAATAAGAGAGAAGCTATTAATAATTTAGATAAAGTTAATATATCTGATGTTATTAACAATGCTATTAAGTTTGAGGTATAAATATGAACTATGCAATATTTAGAAGTGAACCTGTTTATACATTAAATGATTTGGCTCAAATAGGTTCTCATAATAAAAGAGAAAAGAAAGCATATAATTCCAATCCAGATATAAAATTAGAATTAACTAAAAATAATATTGAACTTGTTCCTTTAGATTCAAAATATGTAAAAGGATTTCATGAAATAACAAAAGAATATAAATTAGAACATGATGAAAGAATGAAAACTGAAAGAGAAGATAGAAAAAGAACATATTCTCAAATGTTAGATAGAAGTAAGAATGTAGTAGCTGATGAAATGATATTCACAGCTTCTCCAGGCTTCTTTAAAGGTCTTAAAAATAAAGATATAAAGAAATGGGCTGATACTTGTATGGAATTCGTATATCAAGATTTAGGATATAAAAAAGAACAAGTATTACATGCTACACTTCATATGGATGAAAAAACTCCTCATATACATTGTGTAGTTATTCCTCTAGTAAAAAAGTTAGATAAAAGAACTAATACTGAAAGATATACAATATCTAAAAAACAATATATAAGAGATAATAAACATTTATCGGATTTACAAGATAAATATTGTCAAAGACTTAATGATAAAGGATTTGATTTAGAAAGAGGAATAAAGAATAGTGATAGAGAACACATAAGAATAAAAGAATTAAAAAAGATAACTAATAGTTTAAATAAAGATTTAGGTAATAAACATTCTAGATTAGAATATGAACTAAATGAGTTTAATGAAAGTCTTAAAGATAAAAAGAATATCCTGTTTGATAAAGACTATGTAAAAGTAAAAAAAGAAACTTTTGATTCTATGAATAGAGTCATTAAAGAAGTGGATGATTTAATGGATGTACAAGATAGAGTTGAAGTAGTTTTAGGAGAAGTAAAAGATCAAGTTGATTCTTATAATACACTAGAAAGAAAAAATAAAAATCTTACTAATGAAGTAAAATATTTAAAACAGAGAAATGATGAATTAGAAGAAGAAAATAAAGGATTAAAAGATTACATATATGAAATAGTTGAAAAACTTATAGAGTTCTTTAGAAAACTTCTTATAAGAGGAAATGAAGATACAAAAGATATTGTTACTGATAAAGTAAAAAATATATATGATGAAAACTTATTTAATAATAAAGATGTCTATAAAACATCAGTAGGAACTGAAAGACAAGATGAATTATTTGAATATGCAAACGTTCCTTCTTATATGAAACAACCAATAAAATCTAATTATAGAGATGAGATTGAAAAGGATGATGATTTTGATATTGGATTTTAAACTAAGAACTATAATTTCATTATAGTAACACACTACGATATTGGCAGAGCCAATAACTATGTGTGCCAAGGATAAACCCTTTGGAATCCCAATGAAGCACCAATACTACAAACTTATGTAAGTAGTAAAGGTGCTCTTTTTTTATTTCAGCATTTAGCTTCATAAAAAAATAAAAAGACTTTTCTCACTTTCATTGAAATACAATTTCAACAAAACGTGTCCGTCTTTTTAATTAAAATACTATCGCCACTTTCATTCTTTCAGAACAAAACGTGCCACGTATTTCATAAATGTGTAAATTATCTTATGAATTTAGATATAATTAATGTATAATACATATTAGAAAGAAAGGAGATGCAGTAATGATTATAAATTTAGAAAAAAATAAATATGTCGTTTTAGATGTAGAAACAAACGGTTTAGCATCATTAGAATGGGATCTTCTTTCAATATCTATATATGATCCTGATACCAATGAATCTTATGATAGATTTCTTCCTTTAGAATTAAATGATTGTGTTTTAACTACTCATATAAATGGAATAACTGAAGAGGATTTAAAAGATAAAACACCAATTTCACAAAATGAATTTGATGAAATAATAAAAAAATTTAATCTTGAAAATAGAACTATATTAACTTATGGGAGCATTGATGAAAAGTTTATTAGAACATATTGTAATAGACATAAGATAAAAGGTTTTGAAAAATTAAAATTTTTTAATTTCAAACATTTAATTATTTCTAGTAAATTTAATGGAGGAAATGTAACAAAAGATAATTTATGTAATTTATTTGGTATTGATAATGTCAAAGAAGTTCATTCTGGAAAAAATGATTGCATTCTTGAATGGAAATTGTTTGAAAAAATTCATGATAAATTTTTGTTGGTAACTGGGTGTAATGTATTTGAATTAAATGATAGTTATGTTATTCCAATAAGCTATTTGGAAACATATCCTAATTTTAAGTATTATAGAGATATACCAAGTATTTATATAAAGCATAGTGTAATAAAACAATTTGAAATTGATAAAAAGAAAATTCATAGATATGAAACTAATATTAGTGGAGTAAGTATTGAACATTTGATAAACTCAATGCTTGAAGTAGAAAAATGTAATAATATTCATTATGAAATTGATAATAAGAATAAATTAAATTTTATAGGAAGATTACCAAGTGTAGTTCGTGAGATTCCAATTTCTTTAAATTCAGATGGAACAATTCAATCTTTAGATAAGAATTTTGATAAATATATAGAGTCTGTTAATAAAACAACTGAAAGTATTAAAGAACAAATAGGACCGCTAATAGAATACATTAAAACTAATATTTTTGAAAAAGAAAAGATATTATCTCAAGAACTAGTTTTAAATGAAGAAAACAATATATTATCTAAATGTGATCTATCAACTGCCAAAGCTGTTTTAGAAATAAAAATGGGATTTAATTTAGATTTTGAAAAAATAAAAAAACAATTATATTTTGAATCTAGAAATAGAAAAGTGTATGTTCTTTCTATTGATTGGAAAAAAGCTATTTTTGAAATTTCTAAAGTTGAATTTATAAGTGAAGATGAGAAAAATGAAATTAAATATATAGAACGTATTAAAAATAGTACAAAAAAATTTCAAAAGAAAATTAAAAATAAAGATATTAAGGTAGTTGAGTATATAAATACATCATCAGACATAAAACTAAAATGTAAAAAGTGTGGAAATGAATGGACTACTTCTTATAGAAGATTTAATAATCATCCATTTTGTTTAATATGCAAACCAGAAGTTTTTACAATAGTTAAAAAAGAAAAAGAACTGAAAAATACAGAAAAAATTGATTATGGAAAAAAATATTCAGAAAAAATATTTAAAAAATCAAATGGGATGATTGTAGTATTAAAATATTATGGTTCTAAATCCAATGCAGAAGTTGGTTGTTTAAAATGTAATCATAGATGGAAAATACGAGCAGACCATCTAGTTAGTAGATGTTATTGTCCCAATTGTAGAAAGAATGGTAAATAATGTACGTAAATGCAAAATGTCCAAATTGTGGTTGTATGTTTGGAACTAATGATGCAAAATTAGAATTTGAAAGATTATATATAAATGCCAAAGAATTAAGTGAAATATCTTGAATGACTTATAACGAATGTTTAAAGGTAATTGAAAAATGTAGATCTATAATGCAAGAAAAAAGATATTATGTTCCAGAAAGTAGACCTAAAATGGCTTTATTTAGAATAGTTAGTGAGTATTTAGGCTTAATTGATGATTCAAAAACAGTTAAAGAAAACGGTTTAATATATTAATATCACAACATTATTTATACTTTACTTTATAGTGCTTTTTTAGTACACTTGTAGCAGGTAAACAAATTGTTGTGATAAAATGATTTTTGTCCACGATTTGTCCACGTAATATATAAAATTAGTAATATTTATAATATAGATAATACTAATAATATAATGTACTAAATGCCCATAAAATAAGGGAAAAACACATAATACTATTTGTACCATATATAAGTAAAATATGGTCAAAGGTCGAGCATGTGGTTCAGGGAAAAAATACAAACAATGTTGTGGAAAATAACTCGCAATCCAAGATAATATAGGTTCTTTGTCAAATATTGTTGGTACGTCCAAAACTAGTGATAAATGATTAGAAGTCAATTTTGGCTTCTTTTTTTATATATTTATAAGCATATTTATTTAAAAAATAAATGAAAAAATAATTTATAATTTTTTTAAATTATTGACAATATAATAAAACATTTAAATTAATTATAAAATGAACATTAGCAAGTTGATAAATAATAAAATTAGTAATTAAAAAATTCATATAAAACGACAAATAAATGACAAAAATAGAAGTAAATTATTTAATAAAAAAATAAATGTGCTATAATCTAATTAGTAAAGATAAAGTACCAAAAGGAGGAATTTTATGAAAGCAAATGAAATAAAAAAAGTATCTTGTGTAGGATCAGGCGTAATCGGATATAGTTGGGCACTATATTTTTCATTAAAAAAATTAGACACAACAGTATATGATATTACTATAGAAGGATTAGAACTAGCAAAAACTAGAATTAAAGAAAGCATAAAATCGCTTCTAAAAAATGATGTTGTAACAGAAGAAGAATCTGAAGAAATAGAAAAAAGAATTACATACACAACATCAATGGAAGAAGCCGTAAAAGATGCTGATTTTATTGTAGAATCAGTACCAGAAAACTATGATATAAAAAGAAATGTTGTAAAAGAAATAGAAAAATATACAAGTGCCGAAACAATTATTGCAAGTTCAACATCAGGACTTCTAATAACAGAAATAGCAAAAGAAGCAGCACATCCAGAACGATTCATAGGAGGACACCCTTATAATCCTCCACACTTAATTCCATTAGTTGAAATAACTAAAGGAGAAAAAACAACAGAAGAAGTCATAAAAACTGCTAAAGAATTTTATACACTAATAGGTAAAGAACCAGTTGTATTACAAAAAGAAGCCCTTGGCTTTATATGTAATCGTATTCAAATGGCATTATACCGTGAAGTATGTGATCTAGTTATGCGTGGTGTGTGTACGATAGAAGATGCCGATAAAGCCGTAACATATGGACCCGGTTTGCGTTGGGGAATAATGGGACCTTCTCTAGTATTTCAATTAGGAGGAGGAAAAGCAGGTATAGACGGAATACTAAAACACCTTGGACCATCAATAAATATGTGGCTAAAAGATATGGCAGACTTTAAAGAATTTCCAGAAGAATTTGGTCAAATTGCCCGTGAAGGAGTAGAAGCAGAAATGAAAAATCGAACAAAAGAAACAGGAAACGATGATGCCAGTCTTGCTGAATACAGAGATAAAATGCTAATTGAAATGTTAAAATTACACAATAAATTATAAAAGCACGCACAATCGTGCTTTTTTAAAACAATTATTTGCATTTTATAATCAAAATTAGTATAATAAAAATAAATCTTTTAAAAGATTATATTTTGTAAAAGGAGAAAAAATGGAAATAACAAACATAGAAACATACGAAAAATATGAATCAAACGTAAGAAGCTATTGCCGAAAATGGCCAGTAGAATTTAATTATGCCAAAGGATCAATATTAAAAGATACTAAAAATAATAGCTACATAGATTTTTTTAATGGAGCAGGAGCGTTAAATTATGGACACAATAATCCATATATAAAAAGAAAACTAATAGAATACTTAAGTGAAGACAATATAATGCATTCATTAGACATGCATACAAAAGCAAAAACAGAATTTATAGAATATTTTGAAAAACAAGTATTAGAACCAAGAATAGGTAAAGGTGAAGATGGATATAAAATAATGTTTCCAGGTCCAACAGGAACAAATGCTGTTGAATCAGCATTAAAACTAGCAAGAAAAGTAACAGGACGAAACAATATCTTTGCCCTAATGGGAGCATTTCATGGAATGACACTTGGTTCACTTGCATTAACAAGTGAAGAAGCAGCCCGTAAAGGTGCCGGTGTAAGTTTGAATAATGTTACCCATATCCCAGCACCATACATGATGAATGGAACATTTGATACTATCGCATACATAGAAGAAATATTAAATGATGATCATTCTGGAATCGAAAAACCAGCCGCAATTTTTATCGAAACAGTTCAAGCAGAAGGTGGAATTGAAGTATTATCAAATAAATTTTTAAAAGATTTAAGAGAACTATGCGATAAATATGAAATATTACTTGTAATAGACGATATACAAGTAGGTAATTGCAGAACCGGTAAATTTTTCTCATTTGAAAGAGCCGGAATAATTCCCGACATGGTAACATTATCAAAATCAATAAGTGGAATTGGATCACCATTCTCATTATTATTATTTAAAAGAAAATATGACAAATTTAATCCAGGTGAACATAACGGAACATTTAGAGGATACGTACCATCAATGGTTACAGCCAAAGCAGGATTAGAATATATGTTAAATAATAACATTGAATCTGAAGTAAAAAGAAAAGAAAAAATAGTAAAAGAATACTTAGAAAATGAAATTAAACCATTATTAGATCAAAATCAAGAAGTTCGTGGAATTGGATTAATATGGGGAATAGATTTCAAAGATGGTGCTTTAGCACGCCAAATATTAAATACATGCTTTGAAAATGGTTTAATAATTGAATTAGCAGGAAGAGGAGATTCAGTCCTAAAAATAATGCCATCACTTGTAATAGAAGACGAATTATTAATTCAAGGATTAGACATTATAAAAAAATCAATAAAATTAAATTTAGAAAAAACAATCCAAAAAAAATTAAATAAGTAATATTTATATAAAAAAATATTAAAAATTAAAGAAAATATGTTATAATAGTTAAGAAATGTAAAAAAGTATTAGAGGAGGAAGTATGGAAAATAAAAGATTTATAACAGTATTAGTATTTATATTATTACTAATAATCGTTTTACCAATAGTTAATTATATCGGAGGAAAAACAGGAAGAGAAATAATTGAAAAGTTCGATGCAGCTTATAATAATAAAGAAGAATATACATTTATAGAATTAGCCCGTGATGGATGTCCATGGTGTGAAAAACAAAAAATAGTTATAGATGATTTAGTAGCAAATCATGAATTAAAATATATGTATATTGATACAGACAAAATAAATAGCACGCAATTATCATATATACTTGAAAAAATAGAAGTATCTGAAGATGAGTTTGGAACACCAACAATGGCTATAATAGGAAAAGAACAAGTAGCCGAAAACATTATTGGCTATAAAAACGAAGATTATATAGCCGAAAAATTAGAAAAATATTCAATCATAAAAGATTATGGATTTAATAAATTAAAAGAAATATCATATACTGAATATTATAAATTATTAAAAAGTAAAACACCAGTAGTAATATTCTTAGAAAGAACAGACAGTACAAAAAGCGAATATGCAATATCACAATTAAAAAGAGCATCATATGAAACATCAGTTCAAATATATTCTTTAGATGTATACGATGTATATAAAGCTGAAACATATCCAGAATCAGCAACAGATAGTCAAAAACAAATAGCTGAAAAATTTATGGAATCACTTTCAATATATGATGATGGTTTAAAAACACCAACAGTATTAATAGTCAAAAATGGCAAATTAATTGCATCTAATACAACAGAATATGCAGAAACAAGTGAATATGTAGAATTCTTAAAAGAAAATAAGCTAGCAAAATAAAGAGTAAAATTTAAAAAGTGAAATTTTGCTCTTTTTTCATGAAAAGACAAAAAATTTAAATTGAAAATAATATAATTATTATAGGTGAGGTTATGAAAAAAGCAATTCTATCCATAATAATTATATTGATATTACCATTTATATTAACAAATATATTAGAAAAAAATGAAACTAAAATAATCGAATTAGTACATAATGAAAAAACAATTCGCGTGTTAAGAAGTAAAACTCAAACAATTGAAAAGGTACCATTCGAAGAATACGTAGTAGGAGTATTAGCAGGTGAAATGCCAATCTATTTTGAAGAAGAAGCATTAAAAGCCCAAGCAGTAGCATCAAGAAGTTATGCATTAAAAAGAATAGAATATAATAAAAACAAAAATTATGATGTTGTAGATAGCACTAATAATCAAGTTTATTTAGATAATGATTATTTAAAAAAAGCATGGGGAACAAATTATACAAAAAATATAAACAAAATACGTAAAGCAGTTAATGCAACATCATGTGAATATTTAGATTATAATGGAATGATAGTTGATGCCTTGTTTTTTTCAACAAGTACAGGAAAAACTGAAAGTGTAGGCGAAGTATTCAATATAAGTCTTCCATATTTAAAAAGTGTGTCAAGTACCTGGGATGAAAAAGTATCACCTGTATTTAACGATTATTATACTTTTACAATAGATAATTTCTATCAAAAACTAGGATTAAATTATAATGAAAATTTAAATATAGAAGTAATAGAAACTACATCAGCTGGAAGAATAAAAAAAATAAAAATAAATAATGTCGAGTTTACAGGAAATAAAATATCAACAACATTTAACTTAAGATCAACAAGTTTTACAATAGATAAAGAAGGTAATAAAATTAACATAACAACAACAGGATACGGACATGGAGTAGGCATGAGTCAGTATGGTGCCCAAGGAATGGCAAGTGAAGGATATAAATATGATGAAATATTAAAACATTATTATAGCGGAGTAAAAATAAAAAAGTATAAAAATTAAAATACTGTACAATATATAACTGAGGTGAAAAAAGTTGAGAAAACTAAAACAATCAGTTATATATGGAATATATGCATTAGGAAGTCTAAGTTTAATAGGAGGTTTATTTATTTATCAAGCTATTCAAAATACTGAAGATTACATAAGCACAAGATATGTAACAAAGAATATATTTGATGAAGTATACCCAGTAATAAATATATCAAAAGGAATAGAAAAACCATTCAATGATGCATCTGTAAAAATAGTAAAATCTTTCTATGATTATAAAGAAGAAAACCACGAAAATTCTATTATTTACTACGAAAATACATACATGCCAAACACAGGAATAATCTATAAAGGTGATGAAACTTTTGATGTCCTATCAATATATGAAGGTGAAGTAATAAAAATAGAAGAAGATGAAATAATGGGTACAATTGTAACCATCAAACACAGTGAAAATGTTTTAAGCATATATCAAAGTTTAAAAGATATAAAAGTAAAAGAAGGAGATCTTGTAAATAAACAAGATGTAATAGGATCATCAGGTAAAAATAACCTATCAAGTGATATTGGCGAACACTTACATTTTGAATTAATAGTAAACGGTCAAAATGTAGATCCTGAAAAATATTACGGAAAAACTTTAGAAGAATTAAATAAATAAGTATAAAAATCCCCATAATTTATATATTTTATTAAGGGGTGTTTTTATGTTAAAAATACGTACTAGAGTACTAGAAGAAGCAAAACATATAATTCAAACAGAAGAAACAGTAAGAGAAATCGCACAAAAATTTAAAGTATCAAAAAGTACTGTTCATAAAGATCTACACGAACGTTTAAAAAAAATAGATAAAGACCTATATATAGAAGTAGATAAAATATTAAAATATCATACCGATATAAGACATATAAGAGGTGGCCAGTCAACCAAAAATAAGTATTTAAATAAAAATAAAAAAATGATATAATAAAGGAGGAAAAATGTTCAGCAAAGATATAGGAATAGATTTAGGAACTGCAAATGTATTAATCTATGTAAAAGGCGAAGGAATCGTTTTAAATGAACCAAGCGTAGTAGCATATGACGAAGAAAATCATAGATTATTAGCAGTAGGAAGCGAAGCAAGAGACATGTTAGGACGCACACCAGGAAAAGTAAAAGCCGTTAAACCATTAAAAGATGGTGTAATAGCAGATTTTGAAACCACCGAAGTGATGCTTGATTATTTCATAAAAAAAGTGTTAGGTAAGAATATCTTTATAAGACCAAAAATAGTTATATGTTGCCCAACAAATATAACAGAAGTTGAAAAAAATGCTATTAAAGAAGCAGCAGAAAAAACAGGCGCTAAAAAAGTATACATTGAAGAAGAACCAAAAGCTGCAGCACTAGGAGCAGGACTAGAAATATCCGCCCCAAGTGGTTCAATGGTAGTAGATATTGGTGGAGGAACAACCGATATAGCAGTCTTATCATTAGGAGGAATAGTAACATCTGCATCTATTAAAATTGCTGGCAACACCTTTGATAAAGACATCATGAAATATGTTAAAGATAAATATAAATTACTTATTGGTGAAAGAACAGCCGAAGAAATAAAAATAAAAATAGGAACAGTATTTGATGATAAAAATGAAAAAATCGATGTGAAAGGAAGAAACTTAGTAACAGGATTACCACATACTATTCATATAACATCAAACGAAATTAAAGATGCTCTCTCTGATAGCGCTTTCTCAATCGTCCGTACAGTCAAAAATGTATTAGAGCAAACACCACCTGAATTATCAGCCGATATAGTTGAAAAAGGAATCGTTTTAACAGGAGGCGGAGCTTTATTAAATGGATTAGATAGTTTACTATCAAAAGAATTAAAAGTACCAGTAAAAGTAGCAGAAAGTCCATTATCATGCGTAGCAGAAGGAACAGGAATACTATTAAGTAATCTATATTTAATAGAAAGGTAGTTATGAAAAAAGGATTTACTCTAGTAGAATTACTCGCAATAATTGTAATACTCGGAATACTAGGAACAATAAGCACAGTAATCTATACAAATGTTCAAAATAAAGCAAAAAATAAATTATATGATGAACAATTAAACACAATAGAAAGAACAATAAGAAGGTATATAACAGAAAATGAAGGAAGAACAGTAAATATTAACGGTAATAATGTTAAATTAGATATTTATACAATAGATAATTCGTTTCAATTACCAATGAGTTTTTTATTAAGTGAAGAATATCTAGATGTTATACCAACAAACCCAAAATGTAATAAAAAAATGGAAGGATATTGGCAACTAACAGTAACAACACCAGGATCATATGAATTAGAGTATAAAATGTCTAATACTGAAGAAACATTTTGCAAAGTATAGAAAACTATACTTTTTTTGTATACAAAAAGATTAATTACCAATAATAATAAAGGTGATTATAAATGTTTGATTATAAAGAAATATTACAAGTATCTTATAGAGCATTAATATCTTTAGTAACATTATTTTTAATAACAAAACTATTAGGGAAAAAACAAGTATCCCAGTTAAGTCTATTCGATTATGTAATAGGAATATCAATAGGTAACTTTGCAGCAGAAGTAACAATTAACTTAGAAGCAGAATGGATAAATGGTGTAGTAGCAGTAACAATATTTGGTGTAGTAGCATACTTAGTATCAATAATAACCATGAAAAGCATAATAGCAAGAAGATTTTTTATGGGTGCCCCAACAGTAGTAATCCAAAATGGCAAAATAATAAAAGAATCCCTAAAAAAAATTAAATTTGATATTAATGATTTATTAGAAGAATGTAGAAATAATGGTGTATTTGATCTAACACAAATAAATTATGCATTAATGGAAGCAAACGGAGAATTAAGCATATTATTAAAACCAGAATACTTGCCAATCACTCCAAATGACATGAAATTAAAACCAGAAAAAAATAGCCTTGTAGCAAACATAATAATCGATAAAAAAATAATGCCTAATAATTTAAAACAAATGAATAAAGATGAAAAATGGTTATTAAAAGAACTAAAAATTAAAGGATATAAATTAGAAGATATATTACTCGCAACACTTGATATAAATGATAAACTAACAATATATAAACAAAAAGAAAATGAAAATATTAAAAACATATTAGAATAATTTACGAGTAATTTACATATAAATAAAGGACTTTATTGATTTATAAAGTTTTTTTTTATATAATAAATTTAGGTGATAACATGGATAAAGATTATTGCGCTTCTGCATTTGTAATAAATCCAATAAATAAAAAAATACTATTAGTTTACCATAATGAATTTGAGCGTTGGGTTCAACCCGGAGGACATATTGAAAAAAACGAAACACCAGAAGAAGCAGTTTCAAGAGAAGTATGGGAAGAAACAGGAGTAAAAATTAGATTGTTAGGTGAAAGATTTCCAAGAGAACAAGATTTTATAAGACCACTTGGAATTCAAAAAAATCGAACTATCAGTGGAAAAATTCATATTGACATAATATATCCAGCAGTTCCCATAAATGAAATTGATCACATAGATGCAGATACTGATATCCAAAAAATAGGATGGTTTACGAGAAATGAATTAGAAAGAATAAAAGTATTTCCAGACATAAAAATAACAATGGACTATATATTAAAAAAATATTTTAGTGAGGCATAAAATGGACAAAATAACAATTTTATTCTCGCTTTTAACAATAATCGTAACCGTTTTTGTAGCAGTATATACAGTTCATGGAAGAGTAAAAAATGAAAACAAGGAAAAACATAAACCATACCTAGTACTAAAAGCATTACAAATACTAAAAAATTTAGACCAATATAAATACTATATAACACTCAAAAAAAATGAAGTAGGTGAAGAAATAGAAATACCATTTAAAATAGTATTAGAAAACATTGGCTATGGCGTTGCAAGTAACATAAGATTTTATGATTTATTAACAGGTGAATGCATAAGAGGAACACAGTTACTAGAACGTAGTATAAACCAACAATTATTCACAACACTAGATGTAGCATCCGGAAGTACAATTGAAATCCAAATGTTACTAACAAATTATTTAGGAAAAAATGCAATAAGCCATAATAGAATATTATGCATATATCAAGACCTAAACAATAACGTCTATGACTTTATTATCCATATAAACATAAAAAGTAAAAAAAATTATGACTTTTATGCATATCAAAGATCATCAAAAAGCTATCAAAAATGTATAAATGAATGCAAAAAAGAATATAACACCATAATAAAAGATTATAAAGGTGATTAAAGGTGCTAAACACAATCGCACCTTTTAAAATGAAAAAAATTACAAAAATTTAAAAAAACAGTTTGACAACACTTAAAATTGTGCTATAATACCAAAGTACTAAAAGAGGGGATGAACTCATGAAAAAAATTAAAAATATAGCAATAATCGCCCATGTTGACCATGGAAAAACAACACTAGTAGATAAATTACTAGCATCAGCAAATACCTTTAGAGAAAATGAAGAAGTAAAAGAACGTGTTATGGACTCTAATGATATCGAAAGAGAAAGAGGAATAACAATTCTAGCAAAAACAACATCAATCGAATACAAAGGATACACTATTAACATACTAGATACACCAGGACACGCTGACTTTGGCGGTGAAGTTGAAAGAATCATGAACATGGTAGATGGCGTAATACTAGTAGTAGATGCCTATGAAGGAACAATGCCACAAACAAGATTTGTTCTAAAAAAAGCATTAGCAGCCGGAGTTACACCAGTAGTAGTTGTAAACAAAATAGATAAACCAACCGCAAGACCAAAAGAAGTTGTAGATGAAGTATTAGATTTATTCATTGAATTAGGCGCAGATATAGAACAACTTGAATTCCCAGTAATATACGCATCAGCTATAAATGGAACAAGTAGTTTAGAAGTTGGATTAGAAAATCAAAAACCAACAATGGAACCAATACTAGACGCAGTTATAAATACAGTACCAGACCCAAGAGTAAGCTTAGAAGGCGGATTACAATTCCAACCAGCATTAATAGATTATAATGATTATGTAGGAAGAATCGGTATCGGACTTGTAAAAAGAGGAAAAGTTAAAGTTGGTGAAATGGTATCTTGTATGCGCTTAGATGGAACTAAAAAACAATTCCGCGTAGCCAAACTATTTGGCTTTAAAGGACTAAAAAAAGTAGAAATAGAAGAAGCAGAAGCCGGAGAAATAATTGCCATATCAGGTTTACCAGATATTGAAGTTGGTGAAACAGTATGTACAATAGGAAAAGAAGAAGCATTACCACGCTTAAGAATAGATGAGCCAACCATGCAAATGACAATTGGCGTTAATACAAGTCCAATGGCAGGCCAAGATGGAAAATTATTAACAGCCCGTAAAATAGAAGAAAGACTAATGAAAGAAACCGAAAAAGATGTATCCTTAAAAGTCGCACCAAATGATGCTGAAAGTTGGATAGTATCTGGTAGAGGAGAATTACATCTTGGAATATTAATAGAAAATATGCGCCGTGAAGGATTTGAAGTTCAAGTATCAAAACCAGTTGTTATAATTAAAGAAATAGATGGCATCAAATGTGAACCATATGAAGAACTACAACTAGAAGTAGATGAATCATGTGTTGGAAATGTAATTGAAGAACTAGCTACTCGTGGTGGAACAATGGAAAATATGACAAATTATAATAATTTAGTTAGATTAACATATACAATCCCATCAAGAGGATTAATCGGATTTGCAACAGACTTTATGACATTGACTAAAGGATATGGAATAATGAACCATACATTTAAAGAATATGCCAAAATGGAAGACGTTGAAGTTGGTGAAAGACAACTAGGTGTATTAGTATCAATGGAAAATGGTAAATCAACAGCATATGCCTTAGGACAACTTGAAGATCGTGGCATAATGTTTATTGAACCAGGCATTGAAGTATATGAAGGTATGATTGTAGGAGAATGTAATAGAGATAATGATTTAGCTGTAAATGTTGTTAAAGGTAAAAACTTAACAAATACAAGATCATCATCAAAAGATCATACAGTTGTTTTAAAAAGACCAAGACCAATAACACTTGAATATGCACTTGATTATATCAATTTTGACGAATTAGTTGAAGTAACACCTCATAATATTAGAATGAGAAAAAGAATACTAAATACTGAATTAAGAAAAAAAGAAGACGCAAAAAAAATAAAATGATTTCCTTAAAAGAAATCATTTTTTTATAATCAAAAAGTAAGAAAATTGCAAAATAATATAAAATAATCATTTACATATCTATAAAAGCAAATAATATTTTGACAAAAAAAATATATATGTTAAAATATCTATCACTAGGTGGTGATAAAATGGAAATTGAAAAATTATTAAACTTAAAATATTCTGATTTAGTAAATCAAATAGAAAATATTAAAAATTATGAAGAAAAAATAAAAATACTATTAAATGACAAAATAATTGAAAAACTATCATCATATATATTTGATTTATTTACATCAGAAAGTATATATCGTCAAAAAATTTTCCTTAATAACCCAAACTTTTATAAAGCAGTATCACCATCACTTCTATATACATATATAAATGGAGTAAACTCCAATAATCTATACAATTACCTAATAATTGATAATTTAATAAATCATATAAAACAAGCAGATAATATAACTACTTTATTAGAAAAAATAGAAGATAAAAATAAATTAAAAAAACTAATAATGAAAGAAAATATATTTAAAATATTAGAAGAAGAAAATAATTATAAACCATTGCTATTATTTACTGAAGATAAAGAAATAATTGAATACGTAAAAAATAAAAATATTAAAGTAAATATAAAAGAATTATATGAAAATAATAATTATGACACTTTAAATGAAGATGAAATAAAATATATTCTATTAAAAGAAAAAACTGATAAAATATTAAAATTAATAAATATTGAAAAAACAAAAATGATCTTAAAAGAAAATCCAAAAATATTATATGAAATTTTTAAAAACAATATAGAAAAAGAAAAATTATTAAAAAATCAAATTTTTCAAAAATACGTAACAACTGAAATATTAGATAAAATAATACTTTTAATAGAACATAATATTTCATGCATAAAAATAATATTAGAGCAACCAATTTTATTAGATCAATTAGATGAATATTCATTAGTAACATTACTAGCATTAAATTCAGTCGAATTATTGGAATATCAAAATAATATTAATATAACAAAAAAAATAAGTCATAAAGCACTTGAAAATACTATTTATATGGCCCAAACATATAATATTAAATCATATCTATATTTTCTTTTATCAAAAAATATAGTCAAAAATATTAATGTAATTGAACTATTTTCCAAAATAAAAATAGAAAAAAAAGAACTAGATCAAATAATAGAAAAAGTAAAGTTAAATAAATATAAAAAAATAATAATATATAATACATTAAAATATAAAGAAAATAATATAAAAGAAATAGAAAATCAAATAAAAGAAGATATAAATAATTATAGATCAAATGAAATAATAGAAGAACTAAAAGAAGAATTAAAAGATGAAAGTATATTAAGTGATATTGATATAGAACCAATATTAGAGTTTTTATATAAAAATCCTACATTTAAAATAACAAAAGCATATTTTGAAATAATACTATCTCGTCTATTTAGAAAAATAACTATATCTAGTTACCCAAATATAAAATTAAAAATTAAAAATATCTATGATGAAGGAATACAAAAAAATAATGAAATTATCATAAATGCTAGAAACATAAAAGATACATTAAATAAAAATATCGAAATATTTTCTATTTACTTTCACGAATTAATACATGAAAAACAAGAAAAATCTATATACAATAATACATATGATTATGAAATACTAAAACAATTAAAAGATGAATTATTAAGATCTATAATAGATACATATTATGATGAAAATTATTATAATATAAGTACTGAAGTAGAAGCCTTTATAAAAGGTGAAATAATGTCTATCAACTATTTTTATAAAAAATGTAAACAAATACCTGATATGGAAAAAAGAAAGAAAGAAATTAAAGAATATTGTATTTATAATAAAATTACAGACAGAAAAAATAATGAAAATATTTATTCTCTAGAATATTTATTTGATAAAATATACACTAAAGAAGAAATTAAAAAAGTAATTGCTATATATCCAATTTTATTATTTGAATACAATTCTGATGGAACCAAAAAATCATTACAAGAATTAATATTATTATATAGTAAAGCCAAATACAATTTAATAAACGAAAAAACAAATAAAAACATTCAAATATATGTGTTTTACAAAAGATTATTAGATGACATAATGTTAAAAAATCAAAAAATAATTAATGAAGAAGAAATAATAAAATATAATGAAGAATTAAAAACAATACCTTATTATTCAAAAGAAACAATATATTATAAAATATATAATGAAAAATTATCTGAAATGAAATCATATATACCAAAAACAGTAATATTAAAAAAACGTTAAAAACGTTTTTTTGCTTGTTTAATTAAAATATCAATGATATCACTATAACTATATCCATCATGAATAAAAAGTTTAGGAAACATACTTATATCAGTAAAACCAGGAATAGTATTAATCTCATTAAAATAAAGTTCGTTATTATCCTCATCATATAAAAAATCTACTCTAGCAAAAGAGAAACATTCAAGAATTTTAAATATCTTTCTAGCACATTCCTTAATTTCTAAGTTAATATTTTTACTTATATTAGCATCAACTATAACTTCAGTATCCTTAATATATTTAGAATCAAAATCATAAAAACCATTACTCTTTATTTCTCCAATTGAAGAACAAATAAGACCATTATTTTCTATAATTCCAACCTCTAATTCTCTAGCTTTAATAAATTTTTCAACAACAATCTTTTTATCATATTTAAAAGCATTAGTTAAAGCTCTCACAAGTTCTCTATTATTATTCGCAACACTAATACCTATACTAGAACCACCATTAGCAGGTTTAATAATAACAGGAAAATTAAGTTTTTCTATAATTTCTTTAATTTTACTTTTTTTATTAACAATAACATAAGGAATTTGTTTAATTTTATATTTATCTAAAATAATTTTACAAAAAGCCTTATCCATAGCAAGAGCACTACTAATAGTATTTGATCCAACATAATTAATATTAAAAGTTTCAAAAACACCTTGCAATTTGCCATCTTCCCCAATATTACCATGAATAAGAGGGAAAATAACATCTTGTTTTTTTAAGAAATCAACAATATTGTTAATAATTATATTATCACAATACCAATTTCCATCTTTATCAACATAAATAGTTGATAATTCATATTTTTTAGTGTTTATATTGTTAATAAAACTCTTAAATGACCTAACAGAAATATCATGCTCATATGATTTTCCACCATAAATAACTGCAATTTTATCCATAAAACCCCCATTAAATCATATGAAAAAAATGATCATTAATGACCATTTTGATAATATTCTAATAAATCTTTAAAACGATGGTAATGAACAACTTCTCTTTGTCTTAAGAAAGATAAAGGACCAAGTAAGTCTGGATCATTAGTTTCATTCATTAAATTTTCATAAGTAACTCTAGCCCTTTCTTCAGCAGCCATATCACTAGCTAAATCAGCCATATAATTACCAGTTGATTCAATATAAGAAGCCGTATAAGGAACACCACTAGCATCTACTGGATAAATTCCTCTATTATGTTGTGTATAATAGCCAATTAAACCAGCATCTTCAAGTTCTTGAATACTAGTACCTTCTAACAATTGATAAACCATAGTAGCAATCATTTCAACATGAGCCATTTCTTCTGTAGCAATATCATTAAGTAAAGCTTTACCTCTTTCATCAGGCATTGTAAATTTTTGACAAAAATAGCGCATAGAAGCACCAATTTCACCATCAGGTCCACCAAGTTGAGCAAGCAATGTTTTAGCCATCTTTAAATCTTTATTTTTAATATTAATAGGATATTCTAACTTTTTTTCGTAACACCACATAAAATCCTCCTAACTTTCCCATGGCCAAGGTGTCTTATCCCAAGCCCAAGGATAACTCATCATCGCATCACTATTTAAATTAAGCGGGCCGTATTTATTTTCATATTCTTTAATAAGCCCATTAACTTCTACCCTATATCTATTAAATAAATCAATATATTCCTTAGAATTAGGATAAATATCTAGATATAAATTTAAATCAATCATTGCAAACTTTAAAGCATCTATGCTAGTAAGCATTCTTGCTTGTTCATTAGCTGGTTCAATATCATAAGGCTTATTTAATTTATAAGGACTATATAAGTCTCTAAATAAATTACCTCTAATAAAACCTTGATAAGGATCATAAATACTAGGTAATTGAATATTTGCATTATTCATATTGTTCATAGTATTCATATTACCAATATTATTCATATAATTATAATAATTCATTTTTTCCCTCCATCATATAATAAACAAAATAGACTAAAATGTATGGGTTTTTAACCTAAAACATTTATTATTTTTAACTTTAATGATATAATTAAAACATGGAGGAAACATGAAAAAGAAAAATATTGCTTTATTAATTATCGGAATATTATTAATTGGAATATCAATATTAATAATGTTTTCTAATTCAAATAAGAAAATTGATTTAAATAATCCAAAAGAAAAAATAGAAAACCTAAAAAAAGAAATTGATGAATTAGTTGTAACAGATAAAATTGAAAATTTAAAAACATATCAAATAAAGATAAGTGAATTAGCAATTATAGTAAATGAATTGGAAGGAACTAATTATGAAATGTATAAGAATAAAGAAATATCTTTATATGACTATTTAACAAATAATAAAAAATTAAAGAATTATAATAAAGAAATTGAAAAAATAAGAAATCAATTAACAGCAAAATTAAAATAACCCCCGTTTCTATATTTTAAGAAACAGGGGTTATTTATTTAACCTATTTTTCTAACTACATCAATTTGTTTTTCATAATTTCTATAATATTCTTTAATAAATTCATCTAAAAAACGTAACCTTAAAACAAGTTTAGCATTCATAGCAATTAAAGGATCAACAGTTTTACCACTAGGTAACATTTGTCTAACATCAATTAAATTATATTGATTAAAAGAACCATCTCTATTAAAGTTAAATCTTTTAACAAGTGATAAAGGAGCTTCACCCCTTACTGCCCTAGCTGCATTAATTTTAGCTTCATTTTCTAAAGCCCTTTCAATAGACATAGATGCAGGATTCAATAAAACAGTACAAGAACTATGACTATTAGCATTTACATTCGCTCTAGTAGAACCTTGAAGCGCGAAGGTACGTTTTGGTTCCAATCTCCCAACATAACTAACCTCAGAACCCCTTTCACTAGAAACATAAACATTACCCATTTTACCTCTACCTGGAGTTAAACCTTCCAAGTAAACATCATCAAGTCTTTTTTTATCAATCACTTTACCAGAACTAACCGCTCTAGTTAGTTTTATTAAATCATCAGATGAAGTAAAAATACCCGCATGTCCACTATATCCACCAAGTGCATTCGCACCTGAATCATTGACAGAAGCAAGATTAATATTAGATGTACCTGTAATTAAGTTTCTTTTTTCAATAGGAACAATTAAATGTGTATTACTTAAACCAAACTTAGAAACAATATATTTATCAATTAATTCTCTGTAAGATAGGACAAAGTTTTCTTTCAAACCCTATAAACCCAGTGTTTATGGGGTTTTTGCATTTTTAAGGATACAGAAAAACACCATTAGATTTGGTTCGTAGCACACAAGTAGCCCACAGGTAGCCCACACAAAAATGCAATAATAAAAGAGGAATTAATCCTCTTATTTTTTTTACCTTAATTTATTAACTGCCACAAGTAAATCTTCAATATCTTTATGTGTATATACTTTATCAGTTATATCTTTACTTGCATGACCAAGTATTCTTTTAGTACATAATTTATTTGCATCAGTTCTATCCATACGAGTAGAAAAAGTATGTCGTGTATCATGTGGTTTATGTTCTTTATTAAATCCAAGTTGTTCAATTACTTTTTCCCATTTTTCGTGATAGAAATTCCAATATAACATTTGTTTATATTCGTGATTAAATATTAAATATTCACTGCCAACTTCTTTTGCCCTGTCATACCATCTTTTTATTAAAGGAACAATCCTTTCATGGAATGGTATAACTCTATTTTTACCTGCATCAGTTTTTGAACCACCTCGCATGTATTTTTCTTCCATGTTGACATTTTCAATTTTAATATCCAATAATTCGCCAATTCGCATACCTGTATATATTAATATCAATATACAGTCAATAAAATCCATTCTATCGACATTTTCCCATAGGATGTCTATTTCTTCCTCCTCAAAAGGAATTCGTTCTAATTTGGTCGTTTTTTTGCCTATATCGATATATTCTGAATATTTTCTTACATTCATATCATTTTTAATCGCAAAATCATACATTTGATGCCATAATATTTTAAATGCTTTCTTTGCTGACCATTTTTCACCCATACCATCAACAATTTGTTGTAAATGAGGTAGTTTAACATCGACAAAAGGCATATCCTTAATATCTTGACAGTAATTCCAACACATATTATATACCTGTTGAGTTTTATGGGCAATTTTAGGATATTTTTCATCTTGCCATTTAGAATGTAATTTTTCTACTGTAATTGACCTAGCATCTATATCATAAGGTTTCTCATTATATAGTGCTAATTCTTGCAGTGCTTTTGTTCTAGTTTCAAAGTATCCAATAGTTTTTCTTATCTGTGTTCCATCTTCTTTCCAACCAACAGTTTTTCGTACTCTGTATGGTTTTCTTCTGTTGCCTGATAATTTTTCTATTGAACCATAATTATTAGGTAGTTTTATAAGTCATCACCACCTATAATAAAATAATATTTCATATATCAAAATCCTCCCATTTTATTGTATTTTTTAGCAATATTTGATATAATGAAATAGAAAAATCCAAAACATTATATCTTATATTTTGTTTTTAGTTTTGACCGACTAAATGAGGTTTTTCAAATTGACTTACTGTTCCAGCAGTAGGTCTTTTTTTTCTTGCTAAATTATTTTAGTTTTCTTCTTACTTCAATGGCTATACCCAAAATTTTAACAGGTTTAGTTAATATTTCATATTCATTAAAATAGTAGGGTTCATATTCATTATTTAATGGTTTTAGGATGATGCTTTTTTCTTGCTTTATAACTCTTTTAAATGTTGCATCATCACCATTTACCATAACAATGCAATCATCACCTGAATTACAATCATTTTGTTGTCTTATAATGATAATATCACCAGTTTTATAATCAGGGTACATACTATCACCATCGACTTTTAATGCAAAATAATTTTCACCATTTCTTAACATAGAAGCAGGAAGTTCCTCGTATCCTAAAATATCTTCAATTGCCTCAATAGGTATTCCAGCAGGTACTTTACCTAGCACAGGGATTTTTATATTTTTTGATGTAGTTTCAATATATCTAGCATTGTCAATATTCAACTCTGATGGTTCTTTTTCTTCAAACCATTCTCTGTCTATATCGACATCATATCCCATTAGCCACCCCTCGCTAACATCTAGGGCAATAGCAAGTTTATGTAATTTATCTTGTTTGGCTTTATATTTTCCAGATAGGTAGTTGCTTATCAATGCTTTATCAAGTCCAGTTTTATTGCATAAGTCAACTTGTTTCATGCCTTTAAGTGACATCGCTTTCTTTAATCTATCAGAAAATTCCTCAACAATCATACATCAACCTCCTCAATAATTATTATATACACAAAATTAAGAAAAATCAATAAAAGTTGATGAAAAAATAAAAAAGTTTAGAAAAGTTAATAAAACATGTTGACAAATAAAATAAAAAAATATATACTTGTTTTAGTTGAGTAAACTCAACAAGATAGGAGGGTATGCAAATTGGATACATTATTTGATTATTCTAAATTAAAAGACTTGATTGAAACAACACAATATTTTGATAAAAAGAGTAATAAAATAAAACTTTATAACAAAACATCATTTGCTAATGCAATTGGAATGTCGTATTATTCTTTATACAAAAAATTAAGAAATCAAGTACCATTTACACAAAATGAAATAATTAAATCTGTAAAAATATTAAATATTGATGTTAAAGAAATACCAATTTATTTTTTTACAGAAAAAGTTAAGAAAACTCAATTTTAGTCGGTCAAAACTAAAAACAAAAAACTAAATATAAGAAAGGATTTTTTATGAAAAAGATAACAATTAAACAAGCATCAGAATTGATGCACAAATCACCACAATTTATAAGAGTGGGTTTACAAACAGGGAAATTACCATTTGGTTCAGCAGTAAAGGTGTCTAAAAGATGGAATTACATCATTTATCCTGAAATGTTTTATCAATATATAGGTGTTAAGGAGGTTGAACAAAATGGCTAAAAATAATGATTATGATTTTGATTTAATCGTATCAAGCGATGATTTAAAAAGAAACAGAGAAAAATGTTTAACTTCTTCAAAAAAGGTAGTTAAGAAAAGAAAATTAAAAAGATGGGTAAAAAATGTTTTATGGATGGTATTAGGTGCAGTTATTGCAATCACTATATATCAATTATTCACAGTAGAAACAGTTAAAGAAACACCAGTTGGAAATTATACATGTAGAGGTGGAATATTCCAAATATGTACAGGAAACAATGAAGTTGCTGACTATTTGGGGGTGTAATTGATGAAGAAAAAGAGTCAAACATCTGAAATTATTAAATTATTAAGAAAACAAGGATATATTACATCATTTGAAGCAATAGAAAGATTTGGTGCAACAAGATTATCAGGAATTATCTTTGTTTTAAGAAAAAGAGGTTTTGGTATAGAAACAGAAATGGTTCAAGGTAAAAATAGATATGGTCATTCAACCAATTATGCTATTTATCGCCTTACAAAAGATATAGCAGATGAGGATGGTGAAAATTTATGATTTTAAAGATTTTAGAATTTTTTGCAATTTTAATTATTGTGTTATTGGGGGTATTTATAGTAGCAATCTTATGTAAAAAGATGTGGCAAGAGTTAAGAAAGTGAGATGTCATCATGAGTACATATAACAAAACTAAATTTTATTGGTTGCAACTAAAAGAAGATTTTTTTGATGATGATGCAATAGCATGGTTAGAAGAACAACAGCCAAAAGGAAAAGAATATGCTTTATTTTATTTAAAATTATGTTTGAAATCACTAAAAACAAATGGGATTTTAATTAGAAATGTTGGCAATTTTTTAATTCCCTATGACAATAAAAAACTTGCAGAATTAACAAAAACAGATTTTGATACAGTCACAATTGCTATGGAATTATTAAAAAAAATAGGTTTAATTCAACTTCTTGATAATGGTGAAATTTATATAAAGCAACTAGAAAATCTTATTGGTTCAAAATCAATAGGTGCATTTAAAAAGGAACAACAAAGAGTATTAAAAAACAAGGGTGGACAATTGTCTGCTAAATGTCCACCAGATATAGAACTAGAAATAGAAAAAGAACTAGAAATAGAAAAAGAATTAGATTTAGAGAATAATAACCCACAAGAACCTGTATTGCTTCCTGCTAATTTAAAAAAAGAAGAAATTATTTCCAAGACAGATTATGAATTAGAATTTGAAAAACTTTGGAATTTATATCCAAATAAAAAAGGAAAAACAAAATCCTTAACTAAATACATTTTAGCAAGAAAAAAAGGAACTACTTACGAACAGGTTTTAAATGGAATTAATAATTATATTGAATATATCAAAAAGAACAAAATTAGTACTCAATATATAAAACATGGTGATACATATTTTAATAATCAATGTTGGTTGGATGAATATAGAAATGAAATTAATAATAAAACAAAAAATGATGAACAATGGGCATTATTGAAAGGAGTTTATGATGGAACAATCAAGATTGATAAGTAGTGCAATTGCTAAATTAAAAATAGCATATCCTTATTATTTTAAAGAATTAAAAACAGAGGAACTTGCAGGGTTAATAAGTATGTATCAAGAATATTTGTCAGGATATAATGATTTGACAATAAATAGTGCGATTAAATCAATAATATCTAAAAGTAAATATATGCCATCTATAAATGAATTAATTGATGAATGTGAACATTCAAAAACATATCGTGGAAATGAAATATTAAGCAGAATGAATGCAGATGGTTATTTTAAATATGGTGCAGTATGCGAGTTAGATGATGTACATGCAACAAGAAATTATGAAAAAGCACTTATGTGGGTTGAAAAAGGTATTATTCCTACATGGTTATTGGAAGATATGAAAAAGTATGGATATGTTGAAGATAAACCATTATTATCAACACATAATTCAAATTTAATTGGTATTCAAGGATAGAAAGGGGTAAGTTATGACAATAAAAGAATTATCAAAATATCATTCTACAAAGATTGAAATACAACAACTAGAAGATAATATCACAGAATTAGAAACAACAATCATTGGTTCTTCTAAAATTACAGGTATGCCAATTACAACAACAGGTAATGCTAGTAATCCTACTGAAAGAATAGGAATGAAACTGGTTAAGTTAAAAAAAAAATTAGAAAGTAAAAAAGAATTACTTATTGATGAGTTAAACAAAATAGAAGATTTTTTAGAAACTGTTGATGATAGTGAAATTCGTATAATAATACGAAAAAGATTTTTAGAGGGTAAATCATGGAAGATTGTTGGTAAAGAAATAATTGCAGATAGGTCAACCCCTTACTACAAACTAAAAAAATACTTAAAAGATAGGGAGGATGCAAATGAAAAAAATAAAAGAAACAGTTGATTTATTTAAATTAAATAAAATTCAGTTAATAAGGAAAATAAATACACTAGATATTGAAAAAAGTGTTTTAGAAAATACAATCAAAGATGAATTATATAAAACATTTATGGCTAAATTAGATGAACCACAGGAAATTAATCGTTTAAAAAAAGAAAATAAAAATTTAAGAACTAAAAATAAAACATTAAAAGCATTATTAAAGGGTGAGAAATGATATGGCAGGTGAATTTTTAAGTATTGAAACTGCACAAAAAATTGCTAGACTTGAAAAAGAAAATAAGCAGTATGAAAAAATAATATGTGATTTTGATAAGGAAGTAAATAGATTATTTAACATCATTAAACATGCCTATGAATATGTTGATAAACAACTATTTGCAGAATATGTTCAAATAAAAGATTTAGAAAATATATTAGGTGCAGGGCTTAATAAAAATAAAGAGGTCAAGGATGCCAAGACCACATCATAATAATTTTAATAAAACAAGTTATGACATCCATAAAGATAATGAATTTAATAAAAAATTAAGGTCTTTAAAAAAATATTGTCCACAATCTTATAAGTATTTAATATTTGAATTTAAAAATGGTAATCATTTTGAAAAAGATGATGGTGAATATGAAATTAATTTGCCTACTTCAAAAGAATTCAAATTTGTATATGGTCAGATAAAACTTAAATACTGTATAAAAAATAATGCACCAATATACAAAGATTTAGAACCATCTCAATTTTTCTTGGATGGATATAGATTTGATTTACATATTTATAAAAAACTTTATTATAGAAATGAAAAAGATAAATTCAAAATTGATTTAATGTTCGAACTAAAAAAAGGAGGAAATTATGAACGAAAAATTAAGAAAAATAATAAATCATTATACAGTTAAAAAACAATTAAAGTATTTTCAAAGTGAAGTGTTTGAATTGAATGAAGCAATCTTAAATTACAATTCAGGTGGAATATTAGAAAATTTAATTTCAGGAATTACCCAAGCAGTTGGTCAAGTTATTGGGGTAGAAGCAAAAGACTATAAAAAAGAACATATTAAAGAAGAAATTGCAGATGTGATGGTAATGTTAAAACAATTTCAATTGTATTACAACATATCTACAAAAGAAATAAAAGAAGTTATGAAATATAAAGTTGATAGACAACTAGAAAGGATAGAATATGAACCAAAACATGGAAAAGTGGAATAAAATTGAAAATATTTGTATAACAGTAGGCATATTATTATTCTTTGCATTTGTTTGTTTAGTTATTTATATAGGAATTGATTTTGCAAATGATTATAGATGTAGCAATTTACCTATAAATGAATTTTTTCAAGATGAAAAATGTGAAAAATATTGGAGGTATAGAAAATGATAGAAGAAAAAGAAATGGAATATGTAAATGTTCCTACTTATATAGAAAAAGCAGTTAAAAAATTATTTAAATTAAAAAATACAGAAAAAGAGTTGGCGATGCAAATTAAGGATTATATGTCAACACATGATATTCCATTAGACACACCATTGCAACTATTAAAATATATTCCAAAAGAAGATGTTGACCCAAACCAAATGAAAATCAATTTTGAAACAGGTGAGGTTGAACAACATGGTTAAATATATAGGTTTTGCACCTAGTAAAGAAGAATTTAATATAAAAGGTGAAAGTTTAGGTATGAGTAGTGAAAGGGCTTTATATTATGCATCTGATATAGGAAAACATCGCATATATAGAAGTTCTTATCCACTAGTACCATATATGTTCAATGGTAAAGATATTAATAAAACATTGAAATTATTATATTTTAATACTTATGATGAAGCCAAAGAAGTGGTTGATGAAATTAACAATGTATATAATGATACTTTTATTGTAAAAGAGGTGAATAAATAATGTTAGATAAAAAAGATAAATTAAAAGAATTACAAGATATAGTTAATATTTCAGAAAAACAATTTGAAAAATTAGATTATAAAGGAAAACAAAGATATTTTAAAGCAAAAAGTAAACTTGCAAAAATATCATTTATTTCAAGAGATAAAAATGGTAAAGGAATTACTTATGTTAAGCCATTAATTCCAAATTCTATTCAAAAAGAATTAAAGGGAGGCAAATAAATGCATTTAACATTTGGTGATATTGTTATAGTTGAAAAAAATCAAATAGGTGTCATTGTTAAATCATGGGTTCATAATAATGAATATATTGAACATGAAGTATATGTTAGAAATTATAATGGTATTTTAAAGTATAAAGAAGAAGATATCCAAAGATATTTAGTAAGACATAAAGAATTAACAGATGAAGAACTTGGTTATCAATTAAATGCAGAAAAACCTTTTGTTTCAAAAAAAGAAGTAGAGGATTTTATGAAAAAATTTAATTTTGCTTTTGAAGATTTAGATATAGGTGGTGAAAATAATGAAAAATAATGAGTTTATTGATTTATGTGTATCAAAGTTAGTAGAATATGTAAATTCCCATTTAGATAAAAGTGATAGTTTAAAAAATATTACAAAAGATTGTGTATTTATTGTTTGGAGTTGTAAAACATTACAAAATAACAAAGCATTATTAAGTACAACATTGTATGATGGAATGTATTATGAATTTACTTTTAATGGTGATAAAAACGAGTTATATCTTGATGCATATAAGAAATGGGAAAATATCTGTTATCAGGTTAAAGACTAAAAGAGGTACTACTTATGAGTAGAACATTTAGAATAAATTTTGGAAGAAAAACAGTAAGACCATTTGAAGCACATGATATCAATAATATGCTTGTAATTTGTAAAAAAGCAAGAAATCAAGCAGAAGAAGATAGTAATGATGAACAAAGATATTTATGGGATAGAAATTATATGATTTTAGTAATTGGTATGAATTTAGCATTTAGAATAGAAGATATATTGCAATTAAGAGTCGATAATTTCAAAAATGGTGGTGTATATACAAGAGAATTTAAAACGAATAAAGAACAATCTTTTGAATTACATCCATCATTGTATAAAGATATTCAGAATTATATTAATAGAAACAATTTAATTGATGGTGAATACCTATTTAGAAGTAGAAAAGGTATTAATAAGCCAATTACAAGACAAAGAGCATGGCAAGTAATAAAAGGACTTGCTGATGCAGTTAAAGTGTCATATCCAGTAGGATGTCACTCATTAAGAAAGTATTTTGCAAGACAATATTATGAAAAAACAGGTGATATTATTGGTTTAAAAGAAATGTTAAATCATTCAAGCGAAAGAGTCACATTATTGTATATTTGTTGGAATACTGATGATAAAAATGAAAAAAGAAAGAACTTCTATTTAGGAAGTTAGGAGGAATTTATGAGTAAAGATATAGAAAAGTTAATTAAAATACAAGGTGCAATAAATAAAAATATATATCATTTTCATGTAGAAACGAATTTGGAAAATGATTATAGATGGGTATTATATTTATATAATCCAAATACAAAAGATTATTTTAGTGAATATAATAGACCTATTTTAATGAGTTCTATCGATAGTATTGATTATTTAATTGATTATTTAGAAAAACATGATGGATTTAATAGACATTTTAGATAACAAAATATTAATAATTTAGGTGGTATGCATTGGCATATCACTTAAATTAAAATATAGCAATTTTACAAAATGAAAAGTTGTAAATTCAACAAAAAAATAACACTTTCCTGATAACAGGAAAATAATTATAAAATCTAGGAAAAATTAAGATTTTGGTGTTAAAAAATGAATTTAACAGAATTATGTCATTTAGTAAAATTCGTATAGGTGAAATTAGGAGGTAGCAAATGGACTATAACAGAGGACATTTATTAAATATTTATGATGCAATAAAAGAAAAAAGAAATAGACAAAATGAATATATAAAAGAAGTTCAAAATTTAGATAGTGAAATAAAAGTAGATGTATTTGAATATAGAATTGCAAGTGTTTCAAGAGTTTTAAATTATATTCATAGTAATCAAAAGAAAGTTGCTAGTGATTTAAAACAATTTGATACTTTAATAACACATTGTTGTAATAAGTTAAGTGGAAATTTAGATGGTATTGAATTACAGTTGGGTGATGCAGATGAAAAATAATACTTATAATGGTATTTTATATGCTTGTTCAAAAGGTAAACAAAAAGAATGGGCAAGGGAGCATTTAATTATAGATTTGTTATACAATACAGATGAAGAAACAATGAGATATTTAAAATTTAATGATATTTGTAAATTAGATAAGTGCGATGAAGAAACAGAAGATTTTTATATTTATAAATTCGGATATCATTACCAAATACCAAGAACTGAAATAGATTTATATGTAAGTAAAAAAAATCATAAATTATTTATTAAAAAAATTGGAATAGGTTATGCGTACGAAAATGTAGAAAAAGTAATATATAATTTTATTAAAGAACAGATTAAAAATAAAAATTTATATATAAGAACCAATATAAATGGTGAAGAATTTTTAATAAAATAAAGAGGTGTATTATGCAAACTGTTGATATATATGAAATAAATGAATATATAAAAAAAACATATCAGGTAGATACATTAGTTAATACTAATTTTCAAGACTTAGACCAAATATGTTTTAAAAATAAAAAATTATATTATCCTTTTTGTTCCTTATATATAGATTTATGTCCGAGTTGGGGATATGCACCCAATAAATTGCTAATACATCATAGTAAAGAAAAAAAAGACCATACTGGTGCAAGTGGTAGCATAGTTTACAATGGTATTGAAAGTATAGATTGGGTAATGCAAAATGTATTTGAAATAGAAAAGAAAGAAGAACAATTGACATTGTTTTAGCGAATTAAAAAAATAGGAGGAAACAAAATGAAAATATTTAAAAATATAATAACTGATGCAATAGAATATAATCAAATGATTGCAAAATATAATTCTAAAAATCAATTGGTTGAATTATCGCCAGTAATTGCAGAAAAAGTTATTACAATAACATTAGAAGAATATAAAGAACTTTTAGTTTATAAAGGTATGTATTTAGGATTACAAGGAAGTGAACCAAATGAGAACAAAAAAGATTAAGCAATTTATTACAAAATCATGTAATCAAGAAAAAGATAATTATTGTTGGTATAATACAAATTTTAAATTATCCGAAGAAGAATTAAATGATTTAAAAAATTATTTTGAATTAAAAGAATATAATTTCATGTTAATTATTAACGGATGCAGTATGCAAAGACCACAAAGAACTTGGGGGAGTTTTCCAACATTTTTAAAAGGTTTGGATGGTTGTCATATTATATTTAAAAGTTTATCTAATTCATTTATATTATGCAGTTGGTTAGATAATTACGATACGTATGAAGAAGATATAAGGACATTATTATCAACAATTCAGGATGATTTAGATGTAATTATTTATAGGAAATAATGAAAAGTAAATTTAAAGACCAGTGTGATAATTGTGGAAAGTTTGATTATTTAGTTGGTATGGATGATAAATGTTTATGTTATGAATGTAGAAATAATAAAAATATAAAAAATAATCAAAAAACTATCAAAAAAGAACAAAAACAATTAACAATTTATGATTTTATTGACCAACTTTCACACTTTTCACATTCAAATAGTGATATAATGTATTTGTATAATTTTGATTAAAGACAACATTTCTTCGTTGTCTTTTTTTGCATGGTGGTGATATCAAATGTTAAAGAGTTGTAGCAGGTGTGGTAAGATACACGATTTCAACCATAATTGTTATAAAAATAGGCAAGTAAGAGGTTTAAGTCCTGCTGATAAGTTCCGTAAAACCTATAAATGGCATAAGAAAAGCCTTGATATAAGAGAACGTGATAAGAATTTATGTAGATGTTGTCTTGCCAATATTTTCAATACATTGACACAATTTAATTTTGATAAGTTAGAAGTGCATCACATTACACCATTAGAAGAGGATATAAGCAAAGGTTTAGATGATGATAACTTAATTACTCTTTGTTGTTATCATCATAAGTTGGCAGATGATAATAAAATACCTAGATACATATTAAGTAAATTAGTAGATGAAAATTGCAATTTAAAAGAGATAAAGAGAGAAGTCGAAACAAAAGACATCCCCCCTACCTTTTAAATTCAATTTTTTTATTTTACTTCAAAACCTACTGCCCACCTTTGAACATAAAAAATGCCCAAAATGAAAATTCAATATTTTTGCACTCGAAGAAATGGAGATGATAACATGGCAAGACCAGCAAAATCAATTGATACAAATTCGCAAAAAATGAGTAAAGAAGAAAGAGAAGCAAGAAAGAAAACTGAAAAAGAGTTAAGAGGAAATAATGATAAAATCAAACCTTTTAAATATCTTAATAAAAGACAAAAAGCAATCTTTAAAGATATATTGAAAAATCTTAACAAAGATATTTTAAGCAATCTTGATGTTTATTTATTAAATCAAACTGCTATAACTATTGAGAGATTAGAGGCAATAGAACAAGAGATAAATAAGTCAGGAAAAACAATGGATGAGAATGGTAAGGAAATAGATAAACTTGATGTTAAAACAATTACCAATTTAAAATCTGCAAGAGATATGTATTCGAAAGATTTTTTTAGATGTTGCAATGAGTTGTCACTTTCACCACAAGCAAGAGCGAAAATATCTATATCAACACAACCACCAAAAAAACAAACATTGATGGATATTTTAGGTGATGATGACAATGACAACGAGTAAAATACAAAAACATCCAAGTTATATATATGCAACACAAATTGTTAATAATGAAGTTGAACCACCTGAATTATATTATGAAAGAAATGGTGAAAAAAAATTTATATCACCAAAATATGTAAAAAAACAATGTCAGATATTTTTAGATATAGCAGATGGTAAAGATGCTAAATATATTATCAATGAAAATCGTGTTGGTAAAATAGATAAAATATTAAAAATATTGAAGATGGCAAAAGGGTTAAAAGTTGGCGAAAGAATATATAATTCATTAGCAGGTTATCAATGGTTGTTAATAGTTGCAAGTCTTTGCACAGTTTATAGGGAAGATAGAAAAAGAAGAAGATACGAAACAGTAATATTGGAAATATGTCGTAAGAATGGTAAAACATTTATAGTTGCATTATTGATGTTATTATTATTTTATCTTGAACCAAAGTATTCAAGATTTTTCTCTGTTGCCCCTGATGGAACATTAGCAAAAGAAATAAAAGTTGCACTTGATTTGTTAATTAGTGCAAATGATGATGTTTTTGAAGAAAAAGAATTTAAACCTTTAAGAGATAGCATCACACATAATCCAACAGGTAGTGTTTATACACCACTTAATACTTCTAAAAATAGAATGGATGGTCGTGAACCAAATGTATTTGTTGCAGATGAAGTTGGTGCATTAGTTGGTTCTTATCCAATAGAAGCCATGAGGTCAGGGCAATTATTAGTTTTAAATCCATTAGGTTTTTTAATTTCAACTAAATATCCAACATTTGACAATCCAATGGAAGATGAAGTCAATTATGCAAAAAAAGTATTAGATGGATTAATTGAAGATGAGCAAATATTTGCATTGTTATATGAGCCAAACGAAACAAAAAATTGGACAACAGATGATGATATTATTTTACAATCTAATCCACTAGCATGTGAGTTATTAAAAGTTTATAAAGATTTATTAAGTAAAAGAAAAAAAGCCATTGAAACTGAAAGTAAAAGAGAAAACTTTTTAACAAAGCATTGTAATATTATTTATCAAGGTGCAGGAACAGAAAGTTTTATTGATGTAAGTGAAGTTCAAAAATGTAGGGTTGAAAAAATAGATTGGACTGGTAGAGAAGTTTATTTAGGTGTCGATTTAGCAATGTCAAATGATAACTGTGGTGTAGGAATGGTTGCTGATGATGATGGCACAATATTAGCAGAAGCAATTGGTTTTGTACCAGAGGGAAGAATAGAAGAAAAGAACCAAATTGAAAAGATTAATTATAATGAATTTATAAATGCGATGAAGTGTATTGCCTGTGGGGATAGAACAGTAGATTATAAAGTTATTGAAGAATTTGTTTTTTCAATAGAAGAAAAATATGATGTTGTAGTTATGGGTATTGGATATGATAGATATAATGCTTTATCATCAGCCCAAAAGTGGGATACAAAATATACCACTGTTCAAGTAAGACAACATTCAGACACATTGCATCCACCAACTAAATTATTATTTGAAAAAATAATGAATAATGAATTTAAGTATGAAACAAATAAATTATTAGAAATTAATTTTCAAAATGCAAAATGTGTTTATGACACAAACATGAATAGATATATACATAAGAAAAAATCAAATGGTAAAGTGGATTTAGTGTTCAGTTTATTAAATGCAATATATTTATTGCAACAAGAAATTTATTTAGAAAATGGAAACTTTTTTGTTCAAGTTGGATAACTTTCACATTTTTCACACTCTATTAATGATATAATGTATATGTAGAGAAATGAGAACAAACAGAGATGTTTGTTTTTTTGTTGCTGAAAGGTGGTGAAAACATGGGATTATTTAATTGGATTTCAAAAAGAGATGAGTCATCTGTATCAACAGAAGAAACAGAAACAACTGTTGATGAAGTAGTTGAAACAGAGTCAGCAGGTGATGTATTGCTTAAAGCATTATTAAAAAGTGAAACTATTAATAAAAATAAAGCAATGTCTATCCCAGCAGTTTCAAGTGCAGTTGATAAAATTTCAAATATGGTCGCAATGCTTCCTATCAAGTTGTATAAAAAAGAAACAACAGAAGATGGAAAAGTTAAAGGTGTAGAAATACACGATGACCCAAGAACTAAAATTTTAAATCAAGATACTGGTGATACATTAGACCCTTTTCAATTAAAGAAAGCCATCGCAAGAGATTATCTCATTGAAAAAGGTGCTTATGTTTTTTTAGAAAAAAAGCAAGGTGTCTTTCAATCAATTAGATATGTAGAACCTAGTCAAGTATCTATTCTAAAAAACTGCGACCCAATATTCAAAGATGCAAAATATGAAGTAAATGGAAAAAGTTATGAAACATATAATTTCTTAACTATTTTAAGAAATACAACAGATGGTGCATCAGGTAAAAGTATTGTTGATGAAATATCTAAATCATTAGAAACTTCATTTACAACTATTTTATATGAATTAGGGCTTGTTAAAAAAGGTGGTGGAAAAAAAGGATTTTTAACTGCTACAAAAAAACTTGGTAAAGAGGAAATGGCAAATTTAAAAAGAGCATGGAATAGTTATTATGGAAATAATGAGGAAAATGTAATTATTTTGAATAATGGTTTGGAATTCAAAGAGGGTTCAAATTCTTCTGTTGAATTACAGATTAATGAAAGAAAGAAAACATTAAAAGAAGATATAAATGATGTATTCCATATTTCATCTAATTATGATGAAACTGTAAAAGATGCAGTTATGCCAATAGTTAGTGCCATTGAAAGTGCTTTAAACAAAAACTTCTTGCTAGAAAGCGAAAAAGGAGTTTTTTATTTTGCATTTGATACTAAAAACATAACTCGTGGTTCATTAAAAGAAAGATGCGAAGCATACAAAATGGCTTCTGATACTGGATGGTTAGGAATTAATGAAATTCGTGCAGAAGAAGATTATGATGCTATTGATGGTTTAGATGTTATCAAATTAAGTCTAGCAAATGTTTTTTATGATACTCAAAACAAAAAATTCTACACACCAAACACTGGTGCATTAATGGATATAAGTGCAGAAACACAGAATGGAGGTGAAAATAATGAAAATACAGGTTAGAGATGACAAAGTTGTCATTGATGGTTATGTAAATGCAGTTGAAAGATTTTCTAAAATACTTACTAATAAACAAGGCAAGAAATTTATAGAAAGAATAATGCCATCAGTATTCCAAAGAGCCATTGAAAAAAATGATGCTATAAAAGTTTTATTAAATCATAACTATGATATGGAACTTGCAAATACAAAAGATGGAACTGCACAACTATTTGAGGACAATATAGGATTAAGGGCTATCGTTGAAATTACTGATGCTAATGTAATAGAAAAAGCAAAGCAGAAAAAATTAAGAGGTTGGTCTTTTGGTTTTATTTGTAATAAGCAAGATGAAGAAGTAAATGAAAAAGGTATCAGCGAAAGGACAGTTCGAGATATTGATTTATTTGAAGTGTCTATTATTGATGATAAAAAAATACCTGCCTATATTGGTACTAGCATAGAAATGCGAGATGGTGAGGTTAAAGAAATTGAATTTAGAAATTCAGAAGATTTAACAGAAGAAGAAACACCATCAACAACAGAAGATGATAAATCAGATGTTGATAATTTTGAAAGCATGACTGCTTCACAAAAAAGAGAATTATTAAATGGTTCTTATAGACAAACATTTAATAATGGGTGGTTAGAAGATTATGATGACTATTTTGTTTATGGAACTATTAAAGAAGATAGTACATTATATAAAATGCCTTACACCATAACTGATGGTGTGGTTAATATTGACACTACTAAACAAGTTAAAGTGGTTAGAGGTGGATATAAAGAAGTAAGGTATGATGAAAGACCCGAGCAACAACCAACAAAGGAAGTTGAAAAAATAGATTACTCGACTTATGAGGAAAGAATTCGAAAAATTAAGGAGGAAATAAAATGAACGAATTAAAAAAATATGCTGAAATGAAAGCAAGTAAGCAAAAAGAAATGACAGATTTAGTCGATAAAGTAAAACAAGAAGAAAGAGCATTTACACCAGAAGAAGATGAATTATTTACTCAATTAGAAAAAGAAATTCAATCTATCACTGATACTGTTGCGAAAATAAATAAAAGTCGCCAATTAACAGAAGAAAAAGATGGTGAAGATGCTGGAAATAATGATGATAAGGAGGAAAAAGAAGATATGAAAGATGAAGAAAAAAGAAGTTTAGAAGAAATCGAACAAAGAGATATTGAAGCATTTGCTAAATATATCAGAGAAGATATTATGGAAGAAAGAGCAGACAGTGGTATGACTGTTGGTTCAAATGGTGTTATTGTTCCTACTTCAATTGCTAATAAAATAATCACTAATGCAGTTGATATGTCACCAATCTTATCAAAAGCAACAAAATATAATACAAAGGGAACATTAGAAATTCCAGTATATGGAAAAACAACAGAGGGTGCAGATATTACTGTTGGATATGCAGAAGATTTTAAAGAATTAGAAGCAAAAGCAGGAAATTTCACTTCTGTATCATTAAAAGATTATTTAGTTGCATCACTTACATTAATTGGTAAGAGTTTAATCAATAATTCTGATATTGATGTTGTATCAAAAGTTATTGAAATAATGAGTGAATACTTCCAAATCTTTTTAGAGGGAGAAGCAATTCATGGAACTGCTGATAAAATTGATGGTTTAAGTAAAAATACTAATAAAGTTGAAGAAGTTGCAATAACTTATGAAGCATTAGTAAAAACTAAAAATGCAGTTAAACAAGCATTTAGAAAGAATGGTATTTGGGTAATGAACCAAAATACTCAAACATTACTTGAAACAATGAAAGATGGTAATGATAGACCATTATTTAATGCAGACCCAACAGGTGCATTTGATGGTAAAGTATTAGGATACCCTGTATATGTTTCAGATAATATGCCTGATGCAGTTGCTGGAAATGAACCAATCTTATTTGGTGATTTCAGTGGTTTAGCATTTAAGAGTGCTAAAAATCTTGAAATTGAAATTTTAAGAGAAAAATATGCTACTCAACATGCAGTAGGAATTGTTGGATTTACAGAAGTTGATATGAAAATCGAACATGTTCAAAAAATTGCTTCATTAGTTTTAGCGAGTGAATAATAATGTTTCTTGTAAAACAAGGATTTGTTATTGATGGGATTACTGCCACAAAAGGAAAAACAATTAATTTAACTGATAAGAAACTTATCAAAAAATTAGTTGATGCTAATTTAATTACTGAATATTCTGCCAAAGAAGCAAGTAATAAAGAACTTCAAAAACAAGTTCAAGAATTAGTAAAAACAAACAATGAATTAACTAATAGAATTACAGAATTAGAAGAAGAAAATCAATCTTTAAAAGATGAAATTTCTTCTTTTAATTTAAAATCTAATGAAGCACCATCAGAAGATGATGGAAATAGTAATTCTGATGATAATTCAGATGATAATGGCACACCATCAACAACAGAAAATGAAAATCCTGAAACTAATAAAGATAATTCGGAAAACTCTGAAAACAATTAGTTGACATGTTGTTCGGGTTAAACTTCCAAAAGGAGGATACAATATGATTACTAAGGTTAGTGAGATTACTGTTGATGATTTAAAAAGTTATCTTAGGATAAGTGATGATTTATCTGCTGATGACAAAAAATATCTATCTACAATTTTAAATGTTTCCAAAGATTATATAAAAAATAACACTGGTATGGATGATATAGATAAATATAGTGATTTAGTTATAGTTGTTTTTGTTTTATGCCAAGATATGTATGATACAAGGACATTATATGTTGATAAAAATAATGTCAATAAAGTTGTTTCATCTATTTTAAGCCAACACGATAATACACTTTTATGAGTCGACAAATAAATGCTGGTAAATATGATAAAAAAATTCAAATTTTAGGTATTAGACCAAAAAAGGACAGTGCTGGTTTTAAAGATAATGAAGAATATGTTGTATTAGAACCTTATGCATCAATAAAAACAACTAGGGGTTATACCCTTATACAAAATGATAGTGATTTTGAAAAGGCATATACCAATTTCACTATAAGATATCCAAAATATGTATCAATTACTAGGGATATGTTTATTAAATATAATTCAAAAAAATATACAATTGAATATTTGAATGATATAGATGAGGAACATATCGAATTAGAAATTCAAGCAAAAGTGGTTGATAAGTAATGGCTAAATTTAAAGCAGAATTACCTATCGAAATAATAAGAAGTTTTGAAAAGTTAGAGTCAAGTTGCCAAGAAATGATTGGTGAAATGACACGAGCAGGGGCAGAAACAGTTTATAAAAAAGCAGTAGTTAATATGAGAAAATCATTTAAAAACTCTACTGATTTAGAAAAATGTTTAAAGATAACTAAAACATATAAGACTGCATCTGATGGAGGAATTAACACCAAAATAGGTATTTATGGATATTTAAGAGGTGATAAGAAAAAACCTGCACCTTTGATTGCAAATGCAAGAGAGCATGGAACATCAAAGGGTGAAGCAAGAAAACCTTTTTTTAAAAAATCTTTTGTTAAAAGTGATATTGAACGAGAAATGAATAGAGTTCAAGAAAAATATTTGCCAAAGGAATGATGAATTATGAATGAAGAAATAGAAAAAATATTTCAAGGAAAAATTACTATTGATGAAAAAGATATTCCAGTAAGTTTTATGGAATATGTTGGTGATAGTGAGGATTATGTAGTTTACTATAACGATGGCAATACCCCATGTTATTATTCAGATGATGATGTTGTATATAGTAATAACGAATTAGAATTTAATGTTTATACAAAAGGGAATTATTTAAAAATTGTAGAAAAAATAAAAGAAATAATGAAAGAAAATGGTTATAACTGGTTAGGTGATAATGGTGATTTGTATGAAACAGATACTAAATATCATCACTTTGTTATAACTTTTGATAAATTAAGGAGGATATAAATGGCAAGAATTGGATTAAAAAATTTCAGATATTCATTATTAGATGAAAGTGAAAATGTTAATGAACCTAAATCATTAGGTAAAGCAATTGATTGCAAAGTTTCTTTGGAATTAAATAGTGCTGAATTATATGCAGATGATGGTTTGGCAGAAAGTGATTATACTTTTAACAAAGGAACTGTCACAATTACAGTTGATGATGATGATGACCAAATTTTAGCACCATTATTAGGTCATAATATTAGTGAAGATGGTGAAGTAATTCGTAAAGATACTGACATCGCACCTTATGTTGCATTTGGTAGAATTTTAACTAAAATTGTGGCTGGAACTTATAAGTATAAAGTAGAATTCTTATCAAAAGTAAAATTCAAAGATGCTATGCCTGATGAAAAAACAAAAGGTGAGTCAATAGAATTTACTACTACTTCAATTGAAGGTTCAGTAATGAAAAAATCAAATGGGGAATGGTCAAAAACAAAAACATTCACTACTTATGATGAAGCAAGTGAATATTTAGATAGTTTATTGACTAAAACAGCATAATGGTTAAATGTATAGTTATTAAAAGATTTAATGATAAAGATACAAAAGAATTCTATAAACTTAATAAAGTTTTAGAAGTATCAGAAGAAAGATACGATGAAATCAAAGAGTTTGTAAAACTTTTCGAAGAAACAGTGAAAAAATCTGATAGAAGAAAGGGTAAAGAACTAGAAAAAGAAATCTAGTCTTTACCCTTTTTTAATTTATTTAAATCAAAAAAAGGAGGAAAAAGAAGATATGAAAGAAAAAGAAGCAATATTTAATGTAAATGGAAAAGAGTATAAAGCAGTATTTAATTTAAATGTTATGCAAGAAATTCAAAATGAATACGAAACATTTTCTAAATGGGGTGAATTAACAGATGGTAAGAATGGTGAAACCAATATTCAAGCCCTTATATTTGGGATAGAAGCAATGTTAAATGAAGCCATCGATATTGAAAATGAAACATCAGAAAAGAAAAAAGATTATTTTACTCAAAAGCAAGTTGGTAGATTAATCACTGATATGGGGTTAAAAGAAGCCACACATCAATTAAATCAAACAGTTATTGACTCAACAAAAGATGATACACCAAAAAACGAGTAATCCACGAGGAAGAAGAAAATGAAAAAATTGATTTCTCGTGGTTTTCATTTATAGGGGTCACTAAATTACATTTTACAGAAAAAGAAGTATTTAGGATGACTTTAAGGAAGTTTAACAAATTATGGGAACATTATAAATTTTATTTTGATTTAGAGAAAAAATCAACTTATCAGGATGTAGAAGAAGCCCAATCAAAAGATGATGAATGGTTATAGGAGGGAGGTAATAATATGGCTAGTTCATTTGGTGGAACAGTAAAGTTGACAGGTGAAAGTGAATATGCTAGTGCTTTAAAAAATATCAATAGTAATTTAAAAGCAGTAAGTAGTGAATTAAAATTTGTTTCAACTGAATTTACCAATAATGGTAATAAAATTGGTGATTTAAGAACTAAAAATGATGCACTAAATAAGAAATTATTAGAAGAACAAAGCATTGTAAAAACATGTTCAGAAGCCATTAAAGATTTTACTGAACAACAAACAAAAAATAAAAATCAAATTGATAAATTAAAAAGTTCAATAGATGCTGAAAAAAGTACATTAGATAAATTAAAAAATAGTACAACTGCCACTAATGAAGAAATTGAAAAACAAGAAAAAATTGTTGCAGATTTACAAAAAGAATTAACTAAATCAGAAACTGCCTATGATAGCAATAATAGAAAAATAAATGACTACAAAGTGAAGTTAAATAATGCACAAGTAGAATGTAGTAATTTAACTAAACAAATTCAAGATAATAATAATATTTTATCTAAAACAAAAGATAATTTTAAAGATAATTCAAAATCTGTAAAAGAATTTGCGACAGAGGAAGAAAAAGCAGGACAAAATACTTTAACATTGGGTGATTTGATAAAAGGAAATTTAATCAGCGAGGGAATTGTTGCAGGTTTTAAAGGTTTAGTAAATAGTGTAAAGGCATTAGGTTCTGCAATGTTGGATGTTGGTAAATCTGCATTATCAAGTTATAGCGAATATGAGCAATTAGTAGGTGGTGTTGATACATTATTTGGTGATAGTTCAAAAACTATTCAAGATTATGCAAATAATGCTTATAAAACTGCTGGAATGAGTGCTAATGATTATATGAGTACAGTCACATCTTTTAGTGCATCATTACTTCAATCATTAAATGGTGACACTGCAAAGAGTGCAGAAGTTGCTGATATGGCAATTACTGATATGGCAGATAATGCAAATAAGATGGGAACATCAATGGATATGATACAAAGTGCATATCAAGGATTTGCTAAACAAAATTATACAATGTTAGATAACTTAAAATTAGGTTATGGTGGTACTAAAACAGAAATGGAAAGATTACTTGCTGATGCCTCTAAATTAAGTGGTCAAAAGTATGATATTTCAAGTTTGAATGATGTATATGAAGCAATTCATGTTGTTCAAACAGAAATGGGTATCACTGGAACAACTGCAAAAGAAGCAAGTTCGACAATAGCAGGTGCAACATCATCAATGAAATCTGCATGGCAAAACTTTATGACTGGATTAGCAGATGGGAACTCTGATATAAGTGGTTTAATAAATAGTTTAGTTGATAGTGTAGTGACAGTAGGTCAAAATATAATGCCTGTTATAAATCAAATTGTTGAAAGTGTTATGAGTGCTTTACCTGAAATATTAAATAAAATAATAGAATATATGCCTAGTTTTTTAGAACAAGGTGTGAATATTTTAAATAGTTTAATACAAGGAATTCAAACAAATTTACCTGCAATAATGAATGCAGTTATGCAGATAGTGACAACTCTAACATCAACAATATTACAAAATTTACCTACAATATTACAAATGGGTATTCAAATGATTATTTCATTAGTTCAAGGTATTGCACAACAATTACCAACATTGATACCACAAATGATTGATGCAGTATTAACTATGGTTGATACATTATTAGCAAATATTGATTTAATAATAGATGCTGGAATTCAATTATTAGTAGGTTTAGCAGATGGATTAATTGTTGCACTTCCACAACTTATTGATAGAATTCCTGAAATAATAGATAAATTAATAGTTGCAATCACTAACAACTTACCAAAATTAATTGAAGCAGGTATTCAATTAACAGTAAAATTGGCAGTAGGTTTGGTACAAGCCATACCACAATTAATATCAAAAATACCCCAAATTATTAGTTCGTTGGTAAGTGGAATAGCAAATTATTATTCAAAAATATTTAATATTGGTAAGACATTATTAGGTAAAGTTAAAGATGGTATTGTTAATGGTATTAGTGGAATGAAAGATGTAGGTAAAAATTTAGTACAAGGATTATGGAATGGTATAAATAATGCAAAAGATTGGGTTTTAGATAAAATAAAAGGATTTGGAAAGTCTGTTTTAAATGGAATTAAAAGTTTCTTTGGAATACACAGTCCATCAACTGTATTTAGAGATGAAATTGGTGGTAATTTAGCAAAAGGTATAGGTATAGGATTTACACAAGAAATGCAAGATGTGAATAGTACAATTCAAAGAGCATTACCAACAGATTTTGATTTAACTACCAAAGTAAACATTAATAAAATTGCAAATGCAGGTGCATATAGTGACAATTATGGTGCATTTGGTGGTGGAAAGACTGTTAATACAGTTGAAAATAATACATTTAATATTTATTCACCAAAAGACTCACCAAGTGAGTATGCAAGACAAATCAGAAAAGAAATGCAATATCTAAAAATGGTAAATGGAGGTATATAATGGCAAAAACAATAATATGCGAGTCTTATCTAGGGGAAAAAATAACATTTAGTTATAAATTTCCCTTTTTTCTTGAAAGTATAGATGGTTTACATGAAGTTTTAGGTGTAGTTGCAGGTATGAAAAGTGCTTATGCAATTGGTGAGAGTTATATTGGTACAAGTGTTCAAAAAAGAAACATAATAATTAAAGGTGCGATAAGGGATAATCTAATAGAAAATAGACAAAAACTATATAGAGTATTCCCTTTAAATTCAACAGGTACTTTATATTATTATGAAGATGATTTAAAAAGAAAGATTAATTATAAAGTAGAAAGTATAAAAATAAATGAAAAAGGTGTTTATCGCCAATTTCAAATATCTTTAATATGTCCAAATCCATATTTTACAGATTTAGAAAAAACTCAATTACAAATGGCAACATGGTCGCCACAATTTAAGTTCTTATTACAAATACCATCTGATACAGGTATTAAATTTGGTTCAAAAAATACTACATCAATGGCAACAATACAAAATGATACAAATATCGAATTTGGTATGACCATAACATTTACTGCCAATGATACAGTTGTTAATCCATCATTATTCAATGTTGATGCAAGAGAAGAAATTAAGATTGAAAAAATAATGTCAGCAGGTGATAAAATCATTGTAAATACATATCGCCAAAATAAAAATATTATTTATATACCAGTTAATACAGGAATAGAAGAAAATATTAATAATTTAATGACTTATGGAAGTAAGTTTTTACAAGTTTATCATGGAAGTAATACTTATAGATATAATGCAGATGAGGGTGCTGATAATTTAGAGGCAATTATAGAATATTCTAATGAATATGAGGCGATATAATGATACAAGAATTTGATATTTATGTTTATTCTAGGAATTTAGAGTTAATAGGAATAATTGATTTTTTCAGTTCTTTAAGATGGCGAAGAAAGTATTATGAAGCAGGTGAATTTGAACTGCATATTCCATTTGATTTTAATTATGAAAAATTTCTTGCAAAAGATAATTTAATTATAAGAAGTGATGCAATAGAAGTTGGTATTATTGAAAGTTTTACCATCAAAGATGATGGTGATAATGGTGTAGAAGTTATTGTTTATGGTAGGTTTTTATCAAGTATATTAGATAGAAGAATTATAAAACAAAAAATAAATTTTACTGGGTCAATTTTAGATGGGGAAAGAAAAATATTATCTGAAATGACACCATTTTCTAATTTAGAAATAGCCCCAACTTCTTTGACTTCTGAAAATGTTATATTTCAATGTAGTTATAAAAATGTATATGAATATTTAATGAGTTTATCAAAAATATCTTCAATTGCACATCGAATATCTGTTGATGTTTTAAATAAAAAATACATATATGAAAATTATCAAGGATTAGATAGAACAGAAAACCAAACAATAAATCCTAGATATGAATTTTGCGAAGATAAATCTAATATTGAAAAAGCAGAATTTACTTATAGTGCAAAAACAGAAAAGAATTATGTTCTAGTAGGTGGTCAAGGTGAAGATGATGATAGGATTATGGTAGAAGTTAAAAGTGGTGATTATACTGATTTAGATTTAAGAGAAGTGTTTGTTGATGCTAAATCACAAAATCAAGGTGATTTGTCATTAAGTGATTATAAAGAAACATTAAAAACAAAAGGTTATGAAAATTTAATTGATATAACTACAACTATGGAGGTCACAGTATATGCTAATGATTATAAAACATCTTGGGATTTAGGTGATATAGTGAATATTAAAAAAGAGTCTTGGGGTATAGTTTTAAAGAAAAGAATAAATGAAATAGAAGAAATTATTGAAAATAATAATCAAAAAATTTATGTGACTTTTGGAACACCTTTTGTTGAAAATTTATAAACTAATGCTTAAAGGAGGATGATAAAATGGAAAAGTATAGTTTTTTTAATGATGTAAATGGCGATAGAGTGTATTATGCAGAAGATTTTGCAAGACATTTAGCCACATATTTTACTAATGGAATTTTTAATAATAGTTGCAAAGTAGAAGCAACAGGCGATGCTATGGCAGTCAATATGAATACTGGGTCTGCTAATATAAATGGGTATAGATATGATAGTGACTCTGTAAAAACATTACCAATTGATAATGCAGATGGTGTTTTAAATCGTATTGATAATATTGTTATAAGATTAGATTTAACAAATAGAAATATTACTGCACAAGTAATAAAAGGGCAATTTGCAGATAATCCTGTTGCCCCTGATTTAGTTAGAACATCAACAATATATGATTTAAGAATAGCAAAAATAAGTATTCCAGCAGGAACAACAGAAATAACACAAGATTTAATTACAGATACTAGATTTATTACAAGTGATTGTGGAAATGTTATTTCAACAGTTGAAACACCTGACACAGAAGATTTATTTATCGAAATGCAGACACTTTTTGATAAAACATTAACTGATATGCAACAAGATTTCTTAAATTGGTATGACCACATGAAAGGTCAATTAAGTGAAGATGCATCAGGTAATTTACAACTTCAAATTGATGAAATGAAACCAAATGTCGATAATTTATTAGAAGATGTTGCAGAAATTCAAGAAAACATCTTAAATTTTGAATTATCAAGAGTTATAGAAAGTGAGGAATAATAAATGAATGTATATAAAGTTAAAAATGGTGATGGAATAGAAAGTAGTTCTATTATTCATGGTGAAGAAAAATTAAGTGATATTTTAGGAAATACAACAGCAGGTTTTCATAATTCGATTTATCGAGGTAAAGATATTACTGAAATGTTTTATGATGGAACATTGACAACAAGAGTTGCTAATAATGATTTTACTGATATTTTTATAGGGGATTATATTATAGGAAAATCTAGTGGAAGAAAGTATTTAGTAGCAGATATTAATTATAGATTACATTGTGGTGATACAGAATGTACAAAACCACATATTCTTATGATACCTGAAAAGAGTATGGGAACTGCACAAATGAACACATCAAATGTTGTGACAGGTGCTTATCCATCTAGTGCTATGTATACAACTAATTTAGCATCATATAAAACAATAATAAATAATGATTTTGGTTCATCTCATATTTTAAGTCATAGAAATGTTTTTGCAAATTCAGTAAGTGGTGAATATGAAAATAGTGGTGCTTGGTATGACTCAACAATTGAATTGATGAATGAAAATATGGTTTATGGAAGCAATATATTTCATAATGTTGCTAATGGTACAAATGTTCCTTATAGTTATGAAATTGATAAATCACAATTATCATTATTTAGATTAGATAAGAGTAAAATAATTGCTTTTAATGATAATGGTTCAAGACAGTGGTACTGGCTAAGAAATGTTGCAAATTCTTCCTGCTTCTGTTATGTCTACAGCGGTGGTAATAGTAGCTACAGTTGTGCATCCTACTCTGGTGGTGTTCGCCCCTGCTTTTTAATCTATTAATCTGCAATCTCACCCCCTTGTGGGGTGAAGCAGATAATAGATTAAATATAAATTATATCTATCAAAATTGACTAAATTTAAATTTAAGTATAGAATTATAATTGGGAGTTGATAGATATTGAGTGTATTGAAAAGAAAAAGAAATGTATCTAAAATGGAATTTTATCATAATGCAATTAAATTAAGATTAATGATAACTGAATTTTTGTTGAAAGATTTTGGAATAAAATCTCGCAGAAGAAATTTGGAATTTGCAAAAGATGTATATGATATTGATGATGAAGATGTAGAAGAAATAGAAAATATTTTGTCTGCATACGATTTAAAAAATAGTTTCATTGATAATTTTCCTGAATGGTTAATCGATAAAGAAAGAGATTATTTCATGGATTTAATGAGAAGTTTAATGAAAAATATTTGTTCTGCAAATACAATTCATATAACCAATAAAGAAGAATACTATATGAGAAGAAATTATCAAACACAAGCAATTTGTGATTGTGAAAATCTGCTTCAAGAAATGCAATATATAATATATGTGACTCATCCAAATGTTGAGAAATATATGCCTTATGTTGATATAATTGAAAAAGAAATTGCTTTATTAAAAGGATGGCGAAAATCTGATAATAAAATAGCAAAAAGTTTAGAAGAATAACTTTTTAAAGGGTAAGATTTGAAAAATATACTTGGATGGCTTCCTGCTTCTGTAATGTCAACAACAATGGTAATAGTAACTACAATAATGCATCCAACTCTGGTGGTGTTCGCCCCTGATTTTAACTCGCACAATGATTAGGTTAAGTACCGTTGCGATAATTAAAAGGAAATTTTATCCTGTTCGAAAGACAAATGGATATTTTGATACCATCTAATAAGTTAGTTATGGTTAGGAACGAAATATGTTAAATAAGATTAGTAATGCCAATGTTTTAATGGATAGTTTTTATAAATCAAGAAAAAATAGTATTTGGAAAAACAGTGTTCAACAATATGAAGCAAATCTTTTGAAAAATATTAGAAGAACACAGATAGAATTAAGAGAAAAGACTTATAAACAAAGTCCTTTTGATTGTTTCTATTTAAACGAAAGAGGAAAAGAAAGGTATGTTCGTTCTATAAGTTTTTATGATAGAGTGGTACAAAGAGCATTATGTGACCAATTGACTCCCATAGTTGAACCTTATCTTATATATGATAATGGTGCAAGTGTGAAAAATAAGGGTATAGATTTTGCTCGAAAAAGAATTGAAAATCACCTACATAGATATTATAGAAAATATGGAACTATTGGATATGCACTCACTATCGATTTTAGTAAATTTTATGATAATATTTTACATAAACCATTAATGGATATGTATGATGAATTAATAGAAGATAAAGATATAGTAAAACTTATTGAACATTTAGTTGATAGTTTTTCTATTGATGTATCTGATTATAATATTAAAGAAAATGAATTATTTGACTCTTTAACTTATGCAAAATCAAATAGTGCAAAAACAAAAGAAAGATACATTAATAAATCATTAGGTATTGGTAGTCAAATATCGCAGATATCAGGAATTTATTATGTACATGAAATGGATAATTATTGCAAAATTGTTAAAGGTATGAAATTCTATGGAAGATATATGGATGATACATATATTATAAGTAATGATAAAGAACAATTAAAATCTTTATTAGAGGATATAGATAAAATATGCAATAAATTAGGTATATTTCTAAACAGGAAGAAAACACAAATACATAGAATAGATAAAGGTTTTACTTTTTTAAAAATAAAATATCGTTTAACTGAAACTGGTCATGTTGTTAGAATTCCTGTTAAAAGTGGATTTGTAAGAGAAAGAAGAAAATTAAAAAGTTTCAAAAAAATGCTTGAAAATGGTCAGATGACATTTAAAGATATAGAAGAACAATACAAGTCTTGGCGAGGTAATATTAAAAAATATGATTGCTATAATAGTTTAAAAAATATGGATAAATTATTTAAAGATTTGTTTATTGATAATAATTCACAAAATTCACACTAAATAAGTGTTATAATGTATATAGAGAATAGGGCAACAATTAAAGTTGTCTTTTTTCGTGTATATATTAGAGGGGAGGAATAAAATGGATGATAAATACATAGAAAAAATTCAAGAAATTGCTGACAGGTCTAAATCTAATACCAAACGACTGGATGACCATGATAAAAAAATAGATGAATTAGAAAAAACATATTCTATCATGGAAAAAATGAATTATCGAATAGGAAAAGTAGAAAATGCAGTTGAAAGAATAGATACTAAATTGCAAAATAACGAAAAAAGCAAAGGTATGAAATGGGATAAGTTAATAGATTATTTATTTTATGCTATACTTGCTTATGCATTATTTAAATTAGGGTTAAAATAGGAGGAATAAAATGGAACAATTTCTAACATGGGATGTTTTAAAAACTTATGCAAGTTTTGTTTCTATCGTATTTATGGTTGTAGAATTTACGAAAGAACTAAAAATAATAAAGAAAATTCCAACAAAATATTGGAGTTTTTTTATTTCATTTATCCTTTTAACTATAACAAATATAGTTATGGGAAGTTTTAGATTAATAGATGTATTTTTATACCTATTAACATCAATTTCCATTAGTTTAGGTTCTAATGGATTAAGCAATTTTAATACAAAAAACGAGAGTAAATAAAAAACTCTTGTTTTTTTATAAAAATTTCTTTGAAAAGGAGGAAAAGATTATGGAAGAAAAAGAAATTTTAACAGAAGAATTACAAGAGATGGAAGTGCAAAACACATTCAACACTGATAGTTTAGATGTTTTAGTAGAGGGTGAAGATTGCACAGTAGAAAATCAAGAGGAGGTTGAAGAAGATGCAAATGAGAACGAGTAAACCATCAGCAGGTAATAAGTTTTATATTACAAAAAGCAAAGGTGGATATTCAACTTGTATTCAAGGAAAACCAACTGATGCAAATTGTAATGTATTAGCAAACTGTGTTGGATATGCTTGTGGTAGATTTAATGAAATTATTGGAAGCATGAAATATCCATCATTAAATTGCAATGCAGAAAATTTTATTGAAAGAGCCAAAAGTTTAGGTTTAACAGTTGTATCATATCCAACATTAGGCGGTATTATGGTATGGCAAAAAGGTTCAACATTATCAGGTAATGATGGTGCAGGACATGTTGCAGTTGTTGAAAGAATAGACAGTGCAAGTAAAATCTATACATCAGAAAGTGGATATGGTTCAAGTGCATTTTGGAATTCAGTAAGAAGCAATTCAAATGGTCGTTGGGGATTAGGTTCAGGATATACTTTTAGAGGTTGTATCGTAAACCCAGCAATTGGTGATGTTCATTATGTAGCACCAACACCATCAACACCAACTAAATCAAATGAAGAAGTTGCAAATGAAGTTATTCAAGGTAAATGGGGTAATAATCCTGAAAGAAAGCAAAGATTAACAGAAGCAGGATATGATTATAGTGCTATTCAAGCAATTGTTAATCAAAAAATGGCAGGAAATAAACCATCTGAACCAACAAAATCAAATGATGATATTCTTTTATTAGTTAAAAAGACTATTAGAGGTGATTTTGGCAATGGTGCTGATAGAAAAAATGCATTAGGTGACAAATATAATGAAGTTCAACATCAAGTTGATTTAAATTATAAAAATGGCACTACACAATGGGATAATATAAAATTATATTAATTTATATAGTTTTAATAAGAGTGATATTTGAAAGGTAAGGATTTATTCCTTGCCTTTTTTTTCGTGTTATAAAGCATAGTTTATATATAGATAACTCTAATTAGTAGCACACAGGTAGCCCACAAAACCCTTGTAATCCCTTTAAATTCCAATGACCACAATTCTCAAAACGATAAACCAGTAACCCTTTCCATTACCTCTTTCATTATCATCATACCAATATCATTGTAATTATATTTACCACTCTCAACAACATTAACACTAAATAAAGTATTATAAGCATCATTTAAATTATTTTTTTCATTAATTCTACCATTAGTCATAAATCTTACACCAAAACTAGTTATATCTCCAACAGTTAAATCTTTTAAATTAATAAAGCGATCATCTAAATCATATATTTTTGAATTAAATTTAAAGAATTTCTCCTTAACCAAATTATAAATTATTATTTGTGTATAAAATTTAGAAATAGAAGCAATATCAAATAAAGCATTTTCATTCATAGCAGGTCCATTTTCATATAAATTACCACCAAGTAACTTAACATTTATGTTGCCAACATTAATTCCAATAGTATAACCAGGAAAATAATATTTTTCTCTAATATCATTTACAAATTTAACATTATCATTTATGACAAATTCAACAAGTTCTTCTGGAGTACAATCTTTATTATTTTTAATAAGATCAAGCATCAAGCAACAAGATTCCCTAATTTCATCTCGACTAGCATAAATGCCTTCTTTTCTCACACTTTCAATAAATTTATCAAATATTTTATCAATACGCATATAAATCACCAAACTCATTATTTCATAAAAAAAGATAAAAGTAAAGAAATTTCAAATAAATAATAGGCATTTAACGTAAATAAAAATAGTATGATATTGAAAAAAAAAACAAAAAAAACTATAATTTATATAGGTGATTCAAATGTTGATACCAAAAGAATTTGAAAATAGAATGAAAGATATTATTCCTAATTATGATAAATTTATAAATGAAATGGAAAATGATAATGTAAAAGGAATAAAAGTAAATACAAATAAAATAGAAGTAGAAGAATTTTTAAAAATATTTCCATACAAATTAGAAAAAATACCATATACAAATGATGGATTTTATTTAAAAGAAAATATAAAAATAGGAAATCATCCATATCATCATATGGGATTATTTTATAGTCAAGATCCAGGAGCTCAAGCACCAATAAATAGTATTGAAATAAAAGAAGATTATAAAGTATTAGATTTATGCGCAGCTCCAGGCGGAAAAAGTATTCAAATAGCATCAAAATTAAAAAAAGGATTTTTAATATCAAATGAATACAATTCCAAAAGAGCCCAAATATTATATAGTAATATTGAAAGAATGGGATTAACAAATGTAATAGTAACAAATTCTGATGTTAATACTTTAAAAGAAGTATATCAAGGATATTTTGATTTAGTTGTTATAGATGCACCATGTTCAGGTGAAGGAATGTTTAGAAAGAATATAGAAGCATTAAATGAGTGGAGTTTAGAAAATATTGAATTATGTATTAAAAGACAAAAAGAAATATTGAAAAACGCTAAAGATATGGTAAAAGAAAATGGATATATCTTATATTCAACCTGTACATATGAATTAGAAGAAAATGAAAAAATGATTGAATGGTTTGTTAAAAATTATAATTATGAAATCAAAGAATTAAATAAAAAAATAGACAATTATACTATAAAAGGAATAAAAACATCAGAAAATACCGATAAATCCAGAAGATTTTATCCACATATTTCAAAAGGTGAAGGACAATTTATGTGTCTACTACAAAATAAAAATAAAATAGAAGAAAAAGTTAAACTAAAACAAAAGAATTATCCAACACCAAAAGAACAAAAAATAATCGATGAATTTTTAGAAAATTTAGAAATCAAATTAGAAACAAATATTCAAAATAATAAAGTATTTCAAGCAGTAACTGAAATACCAGATAAAATTCATGTAATATCTTCAGGAGTTCAAATAGGTGAAATAAAAAATAATTATATATATCCAAATCATTATCTGTTTTCTGCATATGGAAAATATTTCAAAAATAAATGCAATCTTACTATAAATGATGAAAGAGTGTTAAAATATTTAAAAGGTGAAGAAATAGAAGCAAATGTACCAAATGGTTGGGGTGTTATAACAGTAGAAGGCTATCCGCTTGGTGGTTATAAAGCAACAAATGGAAAACTTAAAAACCATTATCCGAAAGGACTAAGAAACATATGCAAATAGATTTAATATTAATAATATTATCAATATTATTTACAATAGGAATAGAAGAAATATATAAAGTTAAAAAAAACGAAAATGAAAAACAAGTTATACCAAAACTATCACCAGCAGAATTAAAATATAATTCTAAAGGAGTAGTAAATGAAAGAGATTTAACATCAATAATACTTGAACTAGGCCAAAAAAAATACCTAAAAATAGTTGCTGATGATGAAATGAAAATCATAAAATTAAGAAAATATAAAGAAAAAAATAAAAGTGAAGAATTAATGTATAAAGCTCTATTTAAAAAAGGAAATGTTATAAAAGTGAGTGAATTACATAAAAATTTATACAAAGATATAAGTGAAATAGTACATGCTATAGATAATAAAGAATTAAGAAAAAGTATTAATGAACAAGAAGATTTAACACTAAATAACACTTTAGTATTACTAACATTAATCATATTTTTTATAACAAATATCCATTTACCATATAATAAATTTAAAATAATAGCAATAACAATAATGACATGGGCATCATTCATATCATTAGTAAGAGTATATACAACAAAAAACAGTAAAAGATCAAAAATATTAGTGTCAGTATTGTCCATAATGGTAGGACTACCATTTTACATGATGAGTGTATCAAAAATAATGAATAATATAAATAATATAGCTATATTTATATTAGGACATATAGGAGTATTCTTTATAATAAAATCCTTAAATTTATTAACCCCAAAAACAAAAACAGGATTAGAATTAAAAACAGAATCAGAAAATTTTAATAATTATTTAATAAATATAACAAAAGAAGAAATATCTAAAAAACTAAAAGAAAATCCTAACTTTTTAGAAATCACATTCCCATATGCATATGCATTTAATCACACACTTAAATGGCGTATATTACTAAAAAAATACGATAAAAATCTCAAATGGTTTGAAGGAAATGAATTTGAACTAACAGAATGTTTAATCAAAATAAAAAATCAAATAGTAAAATCAGGTCATAAGGAGGAATAAAATGAAAGAAATAGTTGAACTATTAACACAAAAAAAAGAAACAATTGCTACAATGGAATCATGTACAGGCGGATACATAGTAAATGAAATAACCAACATAGAAGGTGCATCAAATGTTTTAAACTTTAGCGCAGTTACATACTCAAATGAATATAAAATTAAAATGGGAGTACCAAAAAAAACAATTGAAAAATATTCAGTCTATAGTATTGAAACAGCAATTGAAATGGCAAAAGCAATATCTAAGTATGCAAATTCAACATATGGAATAGGAATAACTGGCCAATTAGGGAAAAAAGATCAAAATAATGAATCAAGTGACGATAGTACAATTTACATATGTATATATAACAGTAAAAATGATAAAAAACAAACAATAACATTACAAGCAGAAGAAACAAGAATTAAAAGTAAACAAAAAATATGTTATATAATACAAAAAATATTAAAAGAATTTATAAATTAACTCTAAAAAGAGTTTTTTTTTATAAAATATGATATACTTAAAATATAATATGGAGGAGTAAATGAATAAAGTTAGTATAATAGCATTAGAATCCATCAAAGAATTAGCACTAAAAACAAATGATTATTTAAAAAAAATAAATAATCAAAAAGAAAATTATCTTATCGAAACAGAAGAAATTAGATTCAGTAACGGTGAAGGTAAAATAAAATTATTAAGTACTATAAGAGGTCATGAAGTATATATCATGACAGATATAGGAAATCATAGTATCAAATATCAAATGTATGGAAAAGAAAACTATAAATCACCAGACGATCATTTTCAAGACACCAAAAGAGTAATATCAGCAATAAGAGGACATGCATCAAGCATAACAGTAATAATGCCACTACTATATTCATCAAGACAACATCGAAGAAAAGGACGTGAATCACTCGACTGCGCTCTAGCTTTAAAGGAAATAGAGAACCTAGGAGTTAAAAGTATTATAACATTTGATGTACACGATGAAAATATTCAAAATGTTGTACCATTAATGGCATTTGAAAATTTTTTTCCAACAGTTAACATAATAAACGAAATATTAAAAAATGAACAAATAGATTATGAAAATACTATAATAATAAGCCCAGATACAGGTGCATTTAATAGAGCCCGCTATTATGCAGATATGTTAAAAGTTGATGTCGGATTATTCCATAAAAGAAGAGATTTAACACAAGTAATAAATGGAAAAAATCCAGTAATTGCCCATGAATACTTAGGAAAAAACGTCATGAACAAAGATTGTATTGTAGTAGATGATATGATAGCATCAGGAGAATCAATGTTAGATGTAGCAAAAGAATTAAAGAAAAGAGGAGCTAGAAATATATATCTAGCATCAACATTCGGACTATTTTGTAACGGAAAACAAGTATTCAATGAAGAATATGAAAAAAAATCATTTGCTAGGGTATATACAACAAACTTGACATATGTAGATGATGAAATAAAAAATTCACCTTGGTATAAATCAGTAGATTGTTCTATATTTATAGGAAAAATAATAAATGAATTAAGTAAAAACTCATCAATAACACCACTATTACAAGGTGATCCAGAAATAGTTGAACAAGTCCAAAAAAAATTACTCAAAAAGTAATTTTTTTTTTATAAAACCATAAACTTAAATGGTGATAATATGCTATTCATAAAAGGACTCATAATTGGACTAGGAAAAATTTTACCAGGCGTAAGTGGATCATTAATGGCAATATCAATGAAATTATATGAACCATTATTAGAAAGCATTAATTCATTTTTTAAAAATCCCAAAAAAAACATTAAATTTTTATTGCTCATATTATCTGGAATAATAGTATCTATAATTATATTTAGTAAAATAATATCAATTCTATTAGAAAAGTATTATTTTTCAATTTTATTACTTTTTATAGGCTTAATAATTGGTTCAATAGACTTTAATATTAAAGAATTCAAAACAAAAAAAACATCTAAAATCATAATATTTGTTATCTTCTTTACATTAATTATATTAATAAATAAACTATCATTAAACATAACATTAAAAGACACCTTCTTTACAAATATATTATTAGGTATAATTGAAGCAATATCAACCATAATACCTGGAATTAGTGGAACAGCAATATTTATTGTTTTAAAAAAATATGAAATGATACTAAACATGTTATCAAATCCTATAACAAATATTAATATATTAATACCATTTTTAATCGGAATAATAATCGGTATAATTTTAATAACAAAATTAATAATATACATATCAAAAAAACATCCAATAATATTTATAATAATAATAAAAGCATTTACATTATCAACACTATTGATAATGTATTTAAATACCATTACAATTAATAAAACAATAAAAGATATAATAATAGGGGAGATATTATTAATAATAGGATGCATATTATCAAAAAAAATGAATAATTTATAATAGGTGACTATATGAAAGAAAACTTATTTGTTAACAAATTTGATAAAGAATTCAAAAACAATGAAAAAGTATTTTATTCAAAAGGAAGTAATATAACTAGAAGTACTGAAAAAGTAGACGTAAAAAAACAAATATCAGATATTTTTAAAGCAAACGATTTTGTATATAAAGCTGATGTAACAATAACAACAAAAGATAAAAAATTTAATACAACAATAATAGCTAGAAACAAAAATTCTTTAATAACATTAGATAATGAAATAATAAAAATAAGTGATATCTTAGACATAAAAAAAGTAGTATAAAACTACTTGTATAAATAAGTATATTTATAACTTATTTTTTTTGTATTATCAAGTCTAAATTCTTCTAAACTCTTTCCAACAGCACTTTCAAATTCGTCTTTAGAAACATAATTATCTAAAACTAAAAAGTTAATATCTCTATAAAAAGCTCTATAACGATAATAAATATCAGTATCAATAGTTCTATAATCATAACTAGTAGGAACACTACTATCCCAATTAGACCATTTAGTATAACTAGTCATCAAAAGATCTTTATAATTGTAACCATTAGGTTTATAAGTGGAATAATTATAATAGTAATCTCTTTTATCGCCATTATACCATCTCCAAGTTTCATCACGATATGAATACATTTTAGCAGCTTCATCATAAGAAGGATATTGATCACTAGGCTTATTAACAGAATATGCCCCACCATTCCAGTAATGTCTGTTTTTATTTTCATCAACATAATACCACCTATAACCAGTAGAACTCTTGATATGTCTATATTCCTTTTCAGTAGGATAGTTTAAAGACCATTCAGACCATTCTGTATATTTTAGCGTATCTTCATCTTTATAAGCATAACCATTTGGTTTAACGGAATACCATTCATTAGTGTATTGATTATTATTATTTTTATACCATTTCCAAGTTTTATCACGATAACTATAGAAAGTTTTATATTCAATATCATACTTTAAAACTTCAGAAGTTTCTGGAATAGAAGGATAATACTTAGCATCATTTGGCAATTTAATGCCATATTGCTCACTTACAGAATCACTTATATAACTAGAAGGATACCAATCTGTCCATTTTGTATAAAATGTTTCAGCATTATAATAATTATATTTAACATCAACATCAACAAGTTTAGAATTAACAAAAGTATTACTTTCTTTCCATGAACCATATCTTTTATTAGTTGAACAGTACGAACAATTAGTAATATCAAAAGTTTTAATTATTTTACCATCAGCCATTGTAAATTTAACAGTACCACTACAAACATTACCATTTGATAATTCAGAATAGCCACTAGCATACACATCATTAATATCTACATAAATAGAATCACTTTCATTTATATTAAGCAAATTATTATTTTCAGCATATTCATAAGCATAATCAAGAAATTTATTCTCAATATTATTACATTTATTATTTTTATACATATTAAAACCGATAAAAAAAGCAACAACAATAACTATAATCGAGCCAATCATATAAATAATTGTATAATCTTTTTTTTCTACATATTTTACAACAGTTTTAGGTCTATTTTCCTGAAAATTAAGTCTCATCTTTATCAGCCTACTTTCTACAAATAATATTACCATAATCATAAAAAAAACTCAATAAAAAAGCAGAAATTAATCTGCTTAAAAATTAAATGCAAGTAACACAAGTATCATTTAAACATCTAATCACGCAACAACACTCTAAATCCATTGTAAAAAATGAATTTGTCGCTACATAAGGACATTCAGCATCTTCTTCAGTATTAGGAACAAGAACTCTAAATGTAGCACAGTTGCCATCAACCTTTTCAACTCTAAAAACATTTGATGTAACAGTTTCATTTGGGTTATCCCTTGAAACAGGCATACTCCAAGCAGTACCATTACCACAACAAGTATAAAGCATGACAGGACGAGTATTGCATCCAACACTAGAAATATTACATCCCAAGAATCCACGATCACAAGTATCTAAACAAGTATCACCGCATTCTGCATTTTGCTGAAGTGTATTGATAACTCTAAGGATTTTAGCAATGCATCCACAACAGTCTTCCATATAATCCACCCCTTCTTTATTATCTATTACAATATATTCAATTGTTAGATAAAATGTGTGAATAATAAGCCTAAAATATAATTAATTAACCATTTTGGCATGTACAACTAACTTAATACCACTACTAGAAGAATTATAACATGTTGAAAGTGTAATTATTTTTTCATCATTTACATCAACATTAAAATCAATAAAACTTCTTCCCATAATCAATTGAATAAAATCATTATAATCATCAGTAAAATCAATGTTTAAATAATCAGTAGTTGTTTTAATCTTATAAACAGAAAAAATCTGAAATTTATAATCTTTAATAGAAGTACTAAAATAAATATATTTATTTTCCTCATTATTATACCAATCTTTATTAAGTAAATTATTTAAATCACCAAACATAATACCAACACTAGTATTATGACCATAAATAATAGTATTTTTTGATAAATCAGGAAATTCATTTCTATAATCAGCAAAAATCCAACCATAAACATTATTTTTTTTATAAAAATCATTTTTTAAATAAAACTTATTATCATTACTCCTTACAACTGGATAATCAATAACAGTATTAGGTAATTTTATCCAGCCAACAGTATCACTATTTTTTTTAATCAAAGAATCAAAATCAATTGAATTTTGATTATTATTAGAAAGTTCACGAACAATACTTTTAGCCTCATTAAAATCAGTATTATTATCAACAATAATCTTTATAAAATAACCAGAAGTAACAAGCAGAATAATTGTAAAAATACTTATAAAAAAACTCCATAATCTGCGCAAATGATTCTTTTCTTTTTTAACCTTATTTTGATCAGAAACACTATCTATATAATTAAGTAAATCATCAAACTTTTTATCCAATTTTATCACCATAATAATTATACAAAATATACATTTACAAGTAAAGTGTCAAACTCAAAAATTGAACTTGAATAAATAAATAGATTGTGGTAAATTATAAATAGAGAAACTATTATCAGTGTTACGTATATGCTGGGCGAATATACTAACCATAACTGCTTTAACTATAATAGTTTATAAACATAAATATGCCATTATTTATGTTTATTAAATGGGCTTAAAAAGTCCTTTTTGCGTAAGGAGAGAAATTATGAATATCAAAGATGAATTTAATCAAATAAATTTAGAATTAACAGAAAATAAAAATGATATTTGTAATAAAATAAACGAAAAAATATCTCAAACTCAAAATCAAATAGAAAATAAATTAAAAAAAGAAAATATAGTAGTTAAAGTAAAATTAAACATAATACCAATAATAAATAAATTTTATCAAAAACTAATAAATATTAACAATTTTGTTGAAAAAAATTTATTATTTAATATTAAAAATGAACCAGAAGATATGATGTTTTTACAAAAAAATATAATATCGATAAATATTGAAAGCAAAAACGTAGAAATAAAAGAAGAAATAAAAGGAATGTTTGAATTACTATTATATAATTTAACCGTTCAATTTAAATTAGACGCTTATTTATATAAAAATGTTAAACAAATAATTACTGAAGAAGAAGATAAACTAATACCAGAAATAAATAAAATATTAAATGATGTTTTAAATAATAACAAAAATAAAATTATAAAAAAATATAACGAAATAATGCTATACAAAAGTAAAGAAAATCCAAATAAATATGAAATAAATACATCTTTTTTATCAAAATATGCCCAAAAATATTTAATAAAAATATCAAATGAAATGTTAATAAACTTAAAATCAAAATCAGAAAAAAAATTAAATGAAGAAATCGATTCTTTAAAAGAATCTATTTTAGAAAATAATAAAATTAAAAAAAATGATTTAAATAAAATAATTGAACCACTACAAACATATATTGAACAGTTTATAAATACTTTATTTAATAAACTAAATGAAATAACAATATCCACAACTGAAATGATTTATTCAAACAATCTAAAAAAAGATATTGAAAAATATAATAATTATATAAATAAAATATTAGATAAGGAAATAATATTAGATAAAGAATTTAAAAATATCAAAAAAAAATTATTCTCAAACAAAAAAATAAAAAAAGATGCTGAAAACATCAAAATACTTGATAGCACTTTTGAAGAAATAAAAAATAACATTATAAGTAATATAAAAATAACAATAATGGATTTATTAAAAACTAACAGTTTTAATATAAACAAAACTATAACATGCACAAATTTCATAAAATATAGTACAAAAGATCAAATAGAAGAATTAAACGAAAAAGAACTAATTCAAATGTTTGAACTATTAATTAAAAATGAATAAAATAATTTTACAAAAATAAAAAAAAGATTTATAATAAACCCAGTTTTGGGGGAATTATGAAAGAAAAACTTTTAGAAGAAATATTAAAAAGTATTGATGACACTATTCTATTATATGATGGAGACAAGTTAATATATAGAAATCACGAAGAAGGAAATGATCAAATAATAGTAGATAAAAAAAATATTAATTTCATGAATAAAGAATATAGTGTAGTATTTTTAGGTAAACCTAAAAATAATGAATATGAAATTGATGATTTAACCGGAGTATTAACAAAAGGTGCATTCAAAAAAAACATTATGGAATTGAATAATGAAAAAATAGAAAGCAACGTTATCGTTTTTTGTGATATAGACAATTTAAAAAAATTTAATGAAAGATATGGTCATGTAGAAACTGATAAAGTAATTAAAAATGTAGCAAATATAATGAAAAAAAATATCAGATCAACTGATATCATTGCTAGATTTGGCGGAGATGAATTTGTTATTCTTCTTAAAGATACAAATATATCAAAAAGCTTTAATAGAATAGAAAAAATAAGAAAAATGATATGTGAAACACCATACACTTTAAGATGTACTGAAACAGGAAAAATAGAAACAACTTATATAAGTATGACATTTGGAATGTCAACAGTAGAAGAAAACATATCGAAAAGTTTAGTTAATGCAGATGATATGTTAGTTAATGGAAAGAAAAATGAAAAAAATAAAATATACATATTAGAAAAAAATAAATAATTAAATTCAAAAATTATTATTTTTAAAATCAAATCATTATAAACAATTATTAATAACAAATACAATTAATATATACGTAAAAAGATCTAAAAAATTTTTTAGATCTTTTTTAACTAAATATTTTGTCGAACCAAAAAAAACAAAAAAAACATAAAACCTAATAAAATTTATTAGGTGATAAAATGAACGGACTAACAAATGAAGAAGTAAAAGTAGCACGTGAAAAATATGGAACAAACGAAATAACAAAAAAGAAAGCCAAAAAAGTTATCAACATTTTTGTTGATAACTTGGGCGATCCAATAATAAGAATCTTACTCATTGCCCTAGCAGTCAAAATCGTATTTTTACTAAAAGATTTTGATTGGTATGAAACAATTGGCATTGTAGCATCTATTCTTTTAGCATCAATAGTATCAACAATATCAGAATATGGAAGTGAAAAAGCCTTTGAAAAACTTCAAAAAGAAGCAGAAACAATTAAAACAAAAGTATTAAGAGAAAAAAAAGTAGAAGAAATAAAAATAAATGAAGTAGTAAAAGGCGATATAATAATTCTTGAATCAGGCGATAAAGTATCAGCAGATGGAAATATAATAGAAGGAAAACTATCAGTTGATGAGTCTTTAATAAATGGAGAATCTAAAGAAAAAATAAAAACATTTAATGATAAATTGTATAGAGGAACAATTATAACAGAAGGAAAAGGACTAATGCACGTAAATGAAATTGGAAACAATACAACATATGGTCAGATTGCTAGTGAATTGCAAATAGAAACTGAGGAAAGTCCATTAAAAACAAGGTTAAGACATTTAGCAGAAACAATTAGTAAAATGGGATACATAGGATCAGCATTAGTCGCACTATCATATTTATTTAAAGTAATAATAATTAATAATAATTTTGATTATCAAGATATTCTAGCAACAATAACTAACTTTAGATTATTATCAGGATATATATTACATGCCCTAACACTATGTGTAACAGTTATAATAGTATCAGTACCAGAAGGATTACCAATGATGATAACACTAGTACTATCGTCTAACATGAAAAAATTATTAAAATCAAATGTTTTAGTAAGGAAATTAACAGGAATTGAAACAACCGGAAGTTTAAACATATTATTTACCGATAAAACAGGAACTCTAACCAAAGGTAAATTAGAAGTAATAGGAATAATGAATCCAAATCTTGAAATCGAATCATACAAGGAAGTAATTCAAAATGAATTATTAAAAGAAAATATAATCATAAATAATGATAGTGTGTATTCATCTGAAATAAATAAGGCAATAGGATCAAATGCAACCGATCGTGCATTAAAAGAATTTATAAGAGAAAATAGTAAAGAAAAAGTTTTAAAAAAAGAATCATTTTCATCCGATAAAAAATATTCAAGCGTTACAACAAAAAAACAAACATATATAAAAGGAGCATATGAAAAATTACTAATAAAATCAAATAAATACATCAATAAATTTGGCTATGAAAGAATGATAATAAATAAGGATAAAATAATTGAAAAATTAAAACAACTATCTGAAAAAGGAATAAGAATAGTAATGTTAGGAATAAAAAAAGAAACCGAAATAATCTTACAAGGTTTTGCTTTAATTAGAGATGAACCAAGGGAAAATGTTAAAGAAGCACTTGAATTAGTAGAAAAAGCAGGAATAAGAACCATAATGATAACAGGGGATAGTAAAACAACAGCATCAGCAATTGCTAAGGAATTAAATATGTTAAAAAAAGATGAATATGTATTAACAAGTGATGAATTAGATAGTTTAACAGATGAAGAAGTAAAAAAAATAATACCTAAATTAAGAATAGTCGCTAGAGCACTTCCGAAAGACAAAAGCAGATTAGTCAAATTATCTCAAAATTTAGGCTATGTTACAGGCATGACCGGAGATGGTATAAATGATGCTCCAGCCTTAAAAAAAGCTGATGTTGGATTTTCTATGGGATCAGGAACTGAAGTAGCAAAAGAAGCAAGTGATATTGTAATATTAGATAACAACTTTTTATCAATAACAAAAGCAATTCTTTTTGGAAGAACAATTTTTAAATCAATAAGAAAGTTTATTATATTTCAATTAACAGTAAATACATGTGCCCTAGCAATATCAATAATCGGACCATTTATAAATATAGAATCACCAATAACAGTTGTTCAAATGCTTTGGATAAATATGGTAATGGATACTTTAGCAGGATTAGCATTTTCATATGAACCACCATTAATAGAATATATGGAAGAAAAACCTAAATCAAGAAATGAAAAAATTTTAAATAAATATATGATAAATGAAATATTTATAACAGGACTATATTCATCATTATTATTAATTATATTTTTAAAATTACCAATGTTTAAACAAATGTTTAGACCAGATGAAACAAATAAATATTTCATGACAGGTTTTTTTACACTATTTATATTAATAACAATATTTAATAGTTTTAATGCCAGAACAAGTAGAATCAACATATTAGCAGACATTAAAAAAAATCCTATATTTTTAGGAATAATAATATTTATTATGGCAATACAATTAATAATAATATACTTTGGAGGAAATGTATTTAGAACATATGGATTAGACATATCTGAAATTATATTCCTAATATTATTATCATTAACAGTAATACCAGTAGATTGGATAAGAAAATACATTCTAAAGATAAAAGGAATAGAAAAAGGCGTATAGCATTATAATTTATCAAATGAAAAAAATTTTACAAAAGATGCTAAGTTATATTATAATGGAAATATAATAGTTCCGATGATTTGGAAACTATTTGTCTAAAATAAAAAAAGCGGAGGATAAATATGGAAATCTTAGATTTATATGATAACAAAAAAAATAAGATTGATAAGACTTTAATTAGGGAAAATAGCGAGCCTTTAGAAGGAGAATTTAAATTGTCTATTCATTTATGGATTATAAACAGTAATGGTGAATTTTTAATTCAAAAAAGAAGTGCTAGTAGGAAATCTAATCCGAATAAATGGGCTTTTACTGGAGGAGCAGTTGATTCGGGAGAAGAATCATATCAAGGTGCAATTAGAGAAGCTAAGGAAGAAATGGGAGTAAATTTGGATTCAGATGATGTTGAATTTTTACTTGGATTTAAAAGAGAACATGATTTTGTTGATGTATTCATTGCAAAAAGCAATATAGATATTAAAAATGTAAAAATGCAAGAAACTGAAGTATCAGAATCAAAATGGGTTAAACCTACTGAACTTGATGAACTAATTAAAAATGGAGAATTTGTTCCAGCAATTAATCTTTATTATGATTTGTTTAAAAAATTACTAGAAAAATGTAAAGGAATTAAGTTTTAATTGATAAAAAAGAGTAGGACTTGATATACTAAATTAGAAGTTACTTTAGAGGTATTAGCGCCTCAAATTGCATTATCAATTTCAAAGACCCAGTAATTAAGAATAGAAATAATTAATTAGTTAAAATTAGATAAAATTTATTAAAAATGATTCAATGGAATTTGGAACTAAAGTAGCAAAAGAAGCAAGTGATATTGTAATATTAAATAACACCTTTTTATCAATAACAAAATCAATTCTTTTTGGAAGAATAATTTTTAAATCAATAAGAAAGTTTATTATATTTCAATTAACAGTAAATATATTTGCCCTGGCAATATCAATAATCGGACCATTTATAAATATAGAATCACCAATAACAGTTGTTCAAATGCTATGAGTAATACCAGTAGATTGGATAAGAAAATACATTCTAAAGATAAAAGGAATAGAAAAAGGCGTATAGTCTTATAATTATGAGTATTTACAAAAAAAAATATTTATTATATAATGATGGTATAAAATGAAAGGAAGTTTCAAGTGAAAAAAATAATAACAATGTGCATCATTATACTATCATTAACCGGTTGCACTTTATATAGAGAAGAACTTAAAACCACTACAAAAGAAGAATCAAAAAATATTTTATCAAGTGAAGAAGCTCTTGAATTAATAAAAGAAAAATATGAACAAATGGAAAAATCATACACAGAAATATCTGGAACATACCCAACAATAATAGAAGACAACAAAACATATTACACATTAATTAATTATAATGAACTAACAAAAATATATAATGAAAAAATGCTAAAAAAATATAATGAAGAAAATAATATAATTCAAAAAGAAAACACATATTATTCATATTTATTACCAAAAACTAAAGCTGAATACGATGATATCTCATACACTGAAATATCAATAACAGAAAATAAAATAAAATATAATATTTTATTATATAAATGCGCAGAAAAAAAAGATGAAAAATGTAAAAATTCAACATTAACAACAAATCAATTTGAATTAGAAAAAGAAAATAATGAATGGAAAATATCAAATTATGAAGTAAATTAAAAATTTTATTTTTATAATTTAAAAATAAGCATACAATAATATTGGTGATAAAATGAAAATAAAAAAATTAATAATATCAATATTAATACCATTATTATTAGGAATTATAGTAAGTCTATTTATCAATACAGATATATATGATGTAATAATAAAACCAGAAATAAGTCCACCAAAAATAGTTTTTCCAATAGTATGGACAATATTATATATACTAATGGGAATATCAAACTATATAATAAATAAAGATAATAAAAAAGAAGTACCAAATTTAATATACTATATAAGCTTAGCAATAAATTTAATATGGCCAATTATATTCTTTAACACGCAAGAATATTTAATATCTTTACTAATAATAATCATATTAATAATATTTGTAGCATTAACAATAATAGAATATTTTAAAATATCAAAAATAGCAGGATATTTACAAATACCATATATACTATGGCTATTATTCGCACTTTACTTAAACTATCAAGTATTAATATTAAATAGATAAAAAATATTTTTATAAAACAAATAAAAATGTTTTTTTTTTAGCTTTTAAATGATATAATTAAATAAAATAGAAAAGGTGATTGAAGTGAAGATAATACTTTTTAAAGAAAATAGATTAATCCCATTTATATTACCAAAAAATGGTGATTTTTGGATAACCAATACAAATGAAAACAATGAAGAATATAACTTAATAAATGTCGAAAATAAAGAAGATGGATGCTATTTAAAAAGTAATTTTGAAACAAAAATTTTAGATAATGAAATAGAATTAGAAGAAATAAGAATTAGACCATATCAATTTTATAAAATTAAAACAAATGGTAAAATTATATTATTATATGTAGAGCCAAATATTGAAGAAAATTATAAATACTATAGAATTCTAAATAATGAATTAACCATAGGAAGTAATGAAAATAATAGTATAATTGTAAAAACATCTGAAAATATTAAAGCAAAAATTCATATTTATGAAAATAAATTTGAATTTGAAAATTTGAATCAAAATATACCATCTTTCATAAATAATAATAAAGTAGTAAAAGAAAATATAAAATATGGTGACGTTTTATTTATAAATGGTATTAAAATTGTATTTTTAAAAGGAATATTAATGATTAATAATCCTAATAATATTGTACATATAAATCCAAATATTTTAAAAGAAGGAATAATAAATCCAAGAGAAAAAATGGAAATCGTTGAAGATGAATCACCAGATTCACATAATCCAAATTTATACAATAAAGAAGACTATTTTTATAGATCACCTAGATTCAGAAGCATCATAGAAAGAGCAAATATAACTATAGATGAACCACCGGCAAAAAATGAACAAAAAGAACTACCAGCTATCCTTGCTATTGGTCCTATGATAACAATGGGATTGACATCATTAGTGACAGCATCATCAGCAATAACTAATGTAGTAGTCAATAACCGAAGTATATTTCAAGCTCTTCCAACACTCGCAATCGCCCTTGCATCATTTGCAACAATGTTAATATGGCCAAGTATAACTAGAAAATATAATAAAAAAGAAAAAGAAAAGGAAGAACAAAGAAGACAAAAAAAATATAAAGAGTATTTAGAAACAAAAAAGGCTGAAATAGATAAAACTATTAAAGAACAAAGTAATATTTTAAAAGAAAACTATACAAGTTTAGAAGAATGTCAAAACATAGTTTTAAATAAAAAAACAAATCTTTGGGAAAGAGGAAACGATCAAGATGACTTCTTAACAGTAAGACTTGGAATCGGAAATAAAGAAATAGAAGCTGACATAAAGTATCCTGAAGAAAAATTCACTATGAATGAAGATAATTTAAAGGTAATGATTGAAGAAATAGTAAATTCAAGAAAAGAACTTGAAAATGTGCCAATAATGATGTCTTTAACTGATAAATATATAACAGCAATAATAAGCTCAGGTGATTTAAGAAAAAAATTTATAGAAGGTTTAATACTACAATTAATAACCTTCCAAAATTATGATTTTTTAAAACTTGTAATAATAACAAATAAAGATAATGAAAAAAATTGGAAAAAAATAAGAAATATACCATATTGTTTTAATAATGATAAAAACGAAAGATATTTTGCATCAACAGTTGATGAAGCAAAAGAATTGTCGCTAAATTTAGAAAAAGAATTTCAAAATCGCAAATCAAATGAAAAAATAACATATCATAATATTAAACCATATTATCTAATAATAACAGATAATTATGATGAAATAAGAGATATTGACATAATAAAAGATATATTAAAACAAGAAAAAAATATTGGATTTGGTATTATTATGTTATCAAATACAATAGCTGGATTACCAAGTGAATGTAAAAATTTCATAAGCATAGGAATAAAAACATCGGGAATGTTTGAAAGTGAAATATCATCAGATAAACAAAAGGAATTTGTAGCAGATTTTTATGAAGGAAATATAGAAAAATGCTATGACATGGTATCAAATATACCAATAGAACTAGAAACAAAAGAAGGAGAATTACCAAGCACCCTATCATTTTTGGAAATGTATGGCATTGGTAAAGTTGAACAACTAAACATACTCGCAAGATGGCAAATGAACAATATTGTTCAAACAATGAGTGCTCCAATAGGAGTAGATAAAAATGGTTCTTTAATAAAAATAGATTTACATGAAAAATATCATGGTCCACATGGGTTAATAGCAGGTATGACAGGATCAGGAAAATCAGAATTTATCATAACTTATATATTATCGCTAGCATGTAATTATAGCCCAGAAGATGTTGCCTTTATATTAATTGATTATAAAGGTGGTGGCTTAGCAAGAGTATTTGAAAATAAAGAAGCAAATAAAAGATTACCACATATTGCTGGAACAATAACTAACCTAGATACAAACGAAATTGATAGAGCACTTGCATCAGTAGAAAGTGAATTAAAAAAACGTCAGCGACTATTTAATGAAGCAAGAGAAATATCAGGTGAAAGTACAATTGATATATATAAATATCAAAAATTATATAAACAAGGAAAAATAAAAGAAGCAATACCACATCTATTAATAATATCAGATGAATTTGCTGAATTAAAAAAAGATAGACCAGAATTTATGGAAAAATTAATTTCAACAGCAAGAATAGGACGTAGTTTAGGCGTCCACCTAATACTAGCAACTCAAAAACCAGCTGGTGTAGTAAATGATCAAATTTGGTCAAACTCAAGATTTAGAGTCTGTTTAAAAGTACAAGACAAATCAGACTCACAAGAAATGATAAAATGTCCAGATGCTGCAACCTTAAAAAATCCAGGAAGATTTTATTTTCAAGTTGGTTATAATGAATTATTCGTATTAGGTCAATCAGGATATTGCGGAATGCCATACATACCAACCGATAAAATAAATAAAAAAGAAGACAATTCTATTGTATTTATCAATAATGTTGGTAGAGTAATCGAAAAAATAGAAATTGAAAAAAAACATGAAGAATCAAATGGAGAAGAATTGATAAATGTAATAGATTATATAATTGAAACAGCTAAGACACTAAATATTAGTGCTAGAAAACTATGGCTTGATAAATTGCCAGATATAATATATGTCGATGATTTAATAGAAAAATATAATTATACAAAAAAAGAATATACATTAGAGCCAGTAATAGGTGAATTTGATGATCCATCTAATCAACGACATGGACTTGTTACCTTACCAATATCGAATAAAGGAAATACTATAATATATGGTGCACCAGATTCAGGAAAAGATTTATTCCTTACAACAACAGTGCTTGGTATGGCAAAAATATATTCACCAAGTGAAGTAAACATTTACATAGCAGATTATGGAAGTGAAACTCTAAAAAAACTTCAAAATTTACCACATGTTGGTGACTGTTTATTAATAAACGATAGTGAAAAAATCGCAAATTTATTTAAATATTTATTAAATGAATTAGAAAATAGAAAAAAATTATTTACTGAATATAATGGAGATTACGATTATTTTATAAAAAATAGTCCTATGAAACTACCAAATATTGTTTTAATAATAAATCAATATGAAGCCTTTATCGAAAATTATGAAAAGCAAAATGAAAATTTATATGTTTTAACAAGAGAATGTGCTAAATATGGTATTTTTGTAATATTAACAGTTACCAATACAATGGCATTAAGAACAAGAATAAAACAAAATTTTGGTAACACAATCGTATTAAGAATGGCAAACAGAGATGATTATTTATATATAATGGATTCAAGATGTAAAGTTGAACTACCACAAATTGAAGGAAGAGGAATTGTAGAAATCGATAAAGGCATATTTGAATTTCAAACAGCAAGATTATTTAATGATGATGAAGCAAATGATAAAATTAAAGCCTTTATTGATGAATTAAATAGTAAATATAAAAATAAAGCAAAAGAAATTAAAACATTACCAAAAGTAGTAACATTTGAACATTTGAAAGCTTATATTGGAAATATTAATAAAGTACCAATAGGAATAAAATCTAATGACTTAGAAATATCTTATTATAATTTTGGTAATAAATTAATTAATCCTATTGTTGCAACATACGTAGATGAATTAAAGCCACTATCTGCTGGAATATGTAAAATGTTGAAAAATATACCAAATACACAAGAATATGTGATAGATAGTATAAATATGTTAAGTGATTTTCAAAATGAATATCAATATATAAATGACAAATTCGATGAAATATTAAATCAAATATATAAAATTATTGACTTTTTAGTACCAAAAACTTTAGAAGAATTAAAACAATATAAAAACTATATTTTTGTAATAATAGGAATTGATAAGTTTATAATGAATATAAGTGAAGAAAACAAAAACAAAATTATTGAAATGTTAGAAAAATGTAAAGAATTAAATAAAATATCATTTGTAATAATCGATTCAATTGACAATCAAAAGAATTATACTTATAATATTAAATGTAAGACAATAGTACAGAACAATCAATTTATATGGTATGGAAATGGTATATCCGATCAATATACACTTAAACTACCATATATGATACGTGGTAATTTAGCCGAAGGATTTGGTTATGTAGTAAACAAAGACAAGGTTGAAACTGTAAAATTAATCGAAGAAAAAGGGGCAATTGATAATGAATAATAAACTATTAATAACAGTTTATGTGCCAATTCTAGAGCAAAAATTTGATTTATTTGTGCCGGCAAATAAAAAAATCAATGAAGCAGTCTTACTAATAGAAAAAGCTTTAAAAGAATTATCTGACAATTTATATTTTAGAGAAAATTCTCGAATATATAAAAGAGAGAATTTTGAAGAATTGGATTACTCAAAAAGTATGAAAAAAAATAATATTATCAATGGCAGTGAATTAATAATTATATAGGAGGAAAATATGGACGGACTAAAAATTGACATTGCTGGTGTTACAAAATGTGGTGATGAAATCAAAACATCAGCAGGAAAAATAGGAGAATTATTGAAGAATCTTGATTCATTAGTAGTTCAACTTGGATCTTCATGGAAAGATGAAATTTATACGCAAGCTTCAACTGAAATGAGAAAAAGCATTAGTGATTTGGAGCAATTACAAGGTGAACTTGTTTCATTAGGATCACAAATCGTTGACATTGCTTCACAATATCAAACAAATAAAGATACTGTTAAAAAAATGTTTGGCGGTACAGAATAATAGGAGGAAAAAATGATAGGTAAATATTTAAAACCGATGCAAGCAGCTGATGAATATGGAATTGGAGGCGGCGGCACAAAAGATATTGATATTGATTTTAGTTCAGCACAAACTGTAGCAGGACAAATGATTGATGAAGTTGAATTAATTAAAGTAGAATTAGATAAAATTGTATCTTCTACTGATAGTTTATCAGGAATATGGCAATCTACAAAAGCTACACAAGCAAGAGAAGTATGCAATAATTTTACTGATACATTTAATGGTTTCTATAATTTAATTAAAAATACACCATTAAAAATAGAAGCAGCAGCTAAAGGATTACAAAATGCAGAAAATTCTGAAGGTGGATCAGCCGGTAATCAAACATTTCGTAGAGGAACTGATGAAATTAATTAATTTCTCAGTTTTTTTTATGGAAATAATACAATTACAACATAATACGAATAAATAAGATTTCTATTAAAATATAATTTCATCATACCTAATAAAATAATATTTTTATTTTAACATAAAAAATATAATATTTATAAATTTGCTATGAGCAATTAATATGGACAAAAAAAGTAAATAATGATATACTTAAATAGTAAAAATATAGATGTTTATATCAATTTTTTCAATATTGATTTATGAGGTATAATATGGAAAATGAAATAAGAAATAATATAAAAAAATTAAAAACATTTTATGTTAATATAGATGAAATAAATGACACCATTACAAAAATTAGATTTTGTATTAATGATATTGAAAGTAATAACAAAGGAACATTAATTGATACAATGATTAATGCATTAAATATGCAAATAAAATCATTAGAAGGAATTAAAAATGAGCTCATAAATGCTAATAATTTAATTACAAAAAAAATAAGAAATTTAGAAAAAAAATTACGAGAAATATTGGCCCAAAAAGCTCAAGATAATATATCTGAGGTATAAAAGTTATGGAAACATATAATTACGAGAATTTAAGAAAAAACAAAGAACAGCTTAATGCCATTTTTAATAAAGTTAATAACATTAAGACCAAAATTAATAGTAAGGCTAATAGTATCAATTACAATGATATATATTCCATTTTGCATAATCAAGTCAGAAAATTAGAAAAAGTTGAAGATAATCTTCAATCTTATATAAAAGGCATAACAAAAATGTGTGATGATTCCTTAGAAGAAGATTTAGAAATTAATGATGATACAGCAATTCCTACAATTACTGTTGAAAACGTAGCAACACAAGAATTTATAGAATACCTTAACAATAATAAATCAAAAATGCTAAAAAAAATAAATAATGATAGCACATTTTCAATTATTAAACTTAGTGAAGGAGAAAAAGTATATATAACTCCAAAAGATATTGCTTCCAGCCAAGAAGACATTATAAAACAACTAGGATTTAGTTCAGCAGAAAGAAAATCATTAATAAATTTAATGTACAAAGAAAGAACAAAAGACGAAGAAGCGGAATATCAAAAAATAATAAACTCTAATAACGCTGTTCAAGTATCAGCAGAGACATTTGAGGCATGTATGTTCAAATTATTTGATTCAGTTATAACAGATGAAAATAGTAATTATCAAATTGAATATATGTCAAGCGTAAAACAAGAATATACGTATACAGATGACAAAAAAGAATTTGTATTAGAAAAAAATATAGAGTATTCGTATGACATATTTTTTGAAAATTATAATGGTAATTTAAATATGTTTCAAATGTATCTTGGAGAAAAAGAAGGAACAACATGTAGAATAGAAAATGGAACAGTTATCGTTAGTAATAAAAAATTTCTATTTGAAAGTTTAATAGAATTAGGAAAAAATTCGTTTTTTAATACAATAAAAAAAGTTAATCAGTCCAAAGAGGAATATTTAAAACAAAAATATTTTAATATTTTTATGTCAAATGAGCAATTTGGAAAATGGAAATACAATGGAGAGACACCTGAATATATAATTGAGAAGGGGCTAAGTCTTCTTAAAAGTGAATATCGAGAATCATATGAAAATATATTAGATAGCAGTGAATCAGAAGAACAAAAACAAATGATAATTGAAGAATTAACAAATATCTTTATAAATAGTATTTTATTTAAAGAAGAATTAACTGATGAAGAAAAAAAATATTTGGAAAACTGCACTAATAATACCCAAACGGCAACAGCATTTGAAACAAGAGCCACCATATATGAAATAGAGTATGGAAATAATATGGTTCGAAAATATGATGAAAGCATAACAAACTTAGATTTTGAATATTCAGAAATAGTAAAAGTTTTATTATTTAATGAAAATAGAACAGCAGAAGAAACAGAATTTTTAAAACACGTATATTCAAACAGTTATTATGCTGAAAAATTAGATGAAAATGGTAACAAAATTAAAGTACCATTTGTAACAGCTTTAGATTTTGAAGAATTTTGTCTAAGTAATGAAGAATCAACAGTAAGCATAGATTATAAAAATAACCAAATTATAGTAACATCAAGAATTTATTCGTCTTTTGAAGATTTTTTATCTGATAAATATCAAACAGGTGAAAGTATAGATGTTCAAGAAAAAACAAAAACATACTCAATAACAGGTAATTTATTTAATTCAACTATATTAAGAATTAATACTGATAATTCATCATATGAATGTACAAATCAAATAATTGATAATACAGACATAAAATCTTTAAGAAAGAAAGAAACAAATATTACTGATTTATATCAAGTTTTTGGTAAAACAGTAGAAGAAACATATGGAATCAGTGAAGAACAATTTTATGAAATGTTTGATAATAATATCTTCACTCAAAATGGATATAACACTGATGATATTGTTATAAGCATGATAATTAAACTAAAAAGAAGTAATATTAATTTGAGTCCTGAATTAGAAAAAAAAGTAGAATCTTTTGAGGGAAAAATAAATATTGAAAGCGTTGATGCAGCTGGTGGAATAACAGATTTTTTTGGCACATTAACAAGTGATGCTCAAATAATTGCCCTAAAGGCAGCTGAAGGAGCAGGAAACTGGGGCGAAAGTGTCGGTGATGCTGCTATAAGTTTTGGAATGCTATTTGATGGAAGCATGGTCAGTCAAAGAGTTCAAGACATATCAAATACACTGACATTAGATAGTGAAAGCAAAACTAATGAATCTATTGAAAGATATATTTTAACAAATTGTGGGAAAGATGGATTAACAAGCAAAGATATATTTTATATGTTTGGAGACACAATATTTAATGAACTTAGTATCCCCGAATATTATGAAGTAGATGGCACAAAAGTTAATGTTAGAGAGTTAGTTTCATCAACTATTGGAACAAAAAAAGATAATAGCGCAAGTGATTTATACAGAAAGATAACAAACGAAAATGGTGAATCCTTAGAATTCATAGAAAATATAATTTTATTTAATATATTAGAAGATTACTCTGATTATGTATCTAAGAGTATCAATCAAAAAGTAAATTATGAAGAAATATATGATCAAGAAAAGGTAAATGAAAGAAATGAAAAAATAAGTAAGATAAATACAGCAACAGTATCAGATTGGTTTAATGAAAAAATATGGAAAACTATATATGGAGAATGGTTAAATGAACATTCACTTACTGGAGGAAGTGAAGGTGTAGTTGCTCAAGCAGCCCAATCGATGGGGAACAACTTACCATCGGTAGCAATTAAACTAGCATTATCAGCAGTATTACCAGTAGGAATAGCAAACATAGCATCAGAATTTTCATTTTTCTTATCATCTTATGGTGCATCGGCTAGAGAAGCGGTCGGCATGGGAATAACTGATCCTAAAACAATAAATATATATTCATCACTAAATGCCGGATTAGAAATGCTTACAGAACACTTTTCACCAGGTGGTGTAGTTACTGAACATACAGTAATTGGTAATTTATTAGAAAATTCTAATTTAAGCAATATAACTAAAATAATAATAAGCGCAGCTGGTGAATCAGAAGAAGAAGTATTTGGTTGGGTGCTTAGTCCATTTGTAACATACATGTCTGGTATATCAGAAAAAGATTTAAGCGAATGCATAAAAGAAGGATATAATACTGAAGAATTAGGAACAACCATAGCATCAGCCTTTCTATCATCACTAATGTTACAAGGAATAAATGGTGGAATTCAAGTCATAAGTTCTAAAAATGATTATAAAATCCCACAAAATTATGACTCTTTGTCAGCAGAACAAAAAACAAAAATATCTGAAGAAGAATATGAACAATTAATTGAAGAATTTAATGGAAAAACTGAATCAATTAGAAAACTTGTATTTGAAAAAATGAATAGTGAAGCAAGTACTCAAACTGATGATAAAATAAATGCTGAAATATCTCAAGCTTTAAGTTGCGTTCTATCAGGTGTTAGTTATGAAAATGCATATAAAAGTTTAAGCAGTGAGACAAAAGAAAAAATAGATTTTGAAACATTTAAATCAATGAAAATTGAAGGATTAGAAGGAAAATCTAGTCAAAGTCAAAATACAGAAGAAAAATCAGATTTATCTGAAATTGAAAGAACAAAATCAGAACTACAAGCAAGAAATGCTAAACTATGGGACTATATTTATGCTCAAACAAAACATGCTTCAATGCTATTTAGTAGAATTAATCCAAACAATTTGACATCTTGTGAAAATTTTTTCACAGAGAACGGAGAAACTTTTGGAGTTGATCAAGGAACATTTAAGGAACAGTTTGATTATTTCCTATCAATCGAAATGAAAGAAAAATACGAAAATTTAATTATAGAAGCAATAAATAAATATTGTGCAGATAATGAAAAAATAAGAACTGGTTGGTTAAACGCTATTAGAAATTGTTGGAATTATTCTAATGAACATCCTAATAAGCTATTTTCATATCAACACTATGCTTTTCTAAAAGAAGCTATTATTAAAAATTTTGACTATGAAAAGGCTATAGAGATACTTTCAATTTTTGAATTAAAAATGAAAGATAATTCAGTTCAAAATAGATTATTAGATAAATTAATTTCACGAGGAATAACAGAAAAAGATGCTAAAAAATTAATGTCGATGATAGATTCAGAAAGAGGTATATGCACATATGCGGCTAGAGCAAATGCAATATTTGCAGCATTCCAAAATAATCAAGAAGAATTTGAACGAACATTTGGTTTCTCTATGTATGATGAAAATGGAAAATTAAACGACAGAGAATTACTATTAAACATGTATATTGAAATTAATACTCCCGAGTATGGGGGGAAAATGTTTAATATAGATGACGGTAAAATCACTATTAAAAGTTTAGATGCAAACGATCAACTTTTTTTAAATCAGCATGAAGAAAGTCTAAAAAAATGGTTACAATCAAAAAATCCAAATTTAAATATAGAAACAGAATCAAGAGCGATAATAAATAACACTTCAATTGATAAGAATGATAGTTTAACAAAAAGTGATGAAGTAATATGTGGCTTATCTGAAGGAAATTTTGCACTGTTAACTCTTGCGAAAGGAACAGTAATTCATTCTGAAGGTGAAAATGACATAACATTAACTGGTGGCCATTCTGTTATGGTCACACACATTGAAGGAGATAGAATCTATTATTCGAGTTGGGGAAGAAAATGCTATATTACATTTGAAGAATTTGATAATTTGAGTGCGTTAGGAATTACAACAATCAAAATAGATTTTGAAACATCAGAAAGATCACAGATTAAAGGAACAGCAAATGTAACTAATTTAAATCGAGCAACAGAAGAAAGAACAGAAAGTTCTTTAGAGGATACGGCAGATTTAAAATTGGGAGCACTAGGATCATTGTTTGGTAAAAAGAAATCTAATATATCAGAAACAACTGAATCAAAAAATAAATTAACAAGAGAACAAATTAAATGGATTAGTGATATCAATAACAGAATTAAACATAAAGGAAAAGTTGACATTAGTTTAAAAGACACAAAAAGTATTACTTCTGATATGTTGTTGCAAATTGAAGATTTAAATAAATTATCAATTATAATGGATTTAGCGCTATCAGACTTCTACGGTAATTACATGAGCAAATATAATGAAAGCAAATACATAGAAAGAGTTACATATACAGGGAATGAAGCATATTATATTTTAAAAAAATTAGAAGAATTTGAATCCAAAGTAGACATGTCTTTGCCAATAACAAAGAGAGCAAAACAAATATGCGATATTATTTCATCTGAAATACCAGTTATGTATAATAGAACGTCTCCTGCCCATTGGCTTGTTTGCCAAAGTTTAAGAGGAATAGTATCAAACAATATTGTGGGTGAAGCTGGATTAGTATGTGCAGGTTATTCCTCAGTATTTAGAGAAATGTGTGCAAGATGTAATATAAGGTGTGATTATATTAGAGGAGTAAGCTTAGAACCAATAACTGGAAGAAAAGAAGGACATGCTTGGAATATAATTATTGATGAAAATAATAGAGTTATTCCAATTGATGTTACCTGGATGACTAGTGGTAAAACTGATAAATGGTTTGGTGGAAGTCAAGAATTTCAAAATACCCATATTGCAAATAATGATGAAATATTCAAAGATTATTTGACACCAGCTAATTTATCATCTATTAATAAAAATGAAATTTTGGATACAATTGTATCTTCAATGGAACAGTATCATGGGGTTGGAAGTGGAATAAGAGGATTAAAGGAGTATATTGCGACTGGAGAAGCAACAAAAATTACAAGACAAAATGGAGCAAGAAATTTATTACAATATTTAAATAAAAATGATATAATTAATTATATAAATGCAAAAGAAAATCCACAAACAAATCCACAAACAAATCCACAAACATTTGATAAAAATGAAATTATAAAAAATATTATATCCACTATGAGTCAAAATTACGGAGAAGGACAAGGATTTATTTCCTTGCGTCAATATGCAATAACGGGCGAAAAAACTAAAATTACAAGACAAAATGGAGCAAGAGAATCATTACAATACATTACTGCCGATGACATTTTTGAATATATAGATTCTAAAAATAAAATAATTGAAAACATTATTTCTAGCATGGATGAATACCATGGAAGTGGTGCGGGGATAGAAGCTTTGAAACGCTATGTTGTAGAAGGAAACAGTACGATTATCACAAGACAAAATGGAGCAAGAGAATCACTTAAGAATGTTTCGATATTAGAAATAAAAGAGTATCTAACATTAAAAGGAATAAAATATTAGAAAGAGGTGCTTTATATGATTTCTAAATTTGATATAGAAAAATATCTAGAAATAGTATTTAGAAAAAATATAATAAATATTACAAAAAATGAAATGTTAAATCTTAATTGTATTACACTGGAATTTAAAAAAACACAAGAAGATGAAAAAACACTAGAATTATCAGATATAATAAAATTATTTCCAAATCTAAAAAAAATAATTTTAAAAAATGCAATTATAAATCAAAAAATATTAAAAGATTTATCTACAATTAAAATAGAATATTTAGAATTTGTTAATTGTAGTATCCAAGATGAAATTTCATTTAAAGAACTATCATTTTTAAAAGAACTATCAACTACATCATGCTCTATGTTAAATTTTAGATTTATACAAACACTAAATTCACAAATTCAAACCATAATAATAAGAAAACCAATTGATGAAAAAACGATAGATATATCTATAATTTCAAATTATGTTAACCTAAAAAATTTAATTTTGGAAAATTGCATTATTGATAGTATAGAAAAATTAACAGAATTTCAAAAATTAGAAAAATTATCATTACTTTGGTCTGAAATAAAACAACATGAAAACATAAATGTATTTAATAATTTGCCATTGTTAAAAGAATTATATATTTCCGATTATTCACCAGAGTTTGCAAAAAAAATTCCACCAACCATAAAAATATATAGAGATTACAATCATTTAACTTCATTAAAAGAATAAAAGTTATTTTAAAATTATTAATAGACACATTATAGAAAGGAAAAAATTATGACTATAAAAGAGTATGAAACTAGGACTCCTAAAAGCAACGAAGAATATTTCAATTCTTTAAATGAGGAAGAAAAAAAGGAATATATCAACTTAGTTGAAAAATACAATAATTTATTATTAGAATTTTTAGATAAAGAATATAATTTAAAAGAAATGGATGATAGGTTTCTAAACAGTCCACTTAAATATAAAGAAGTAGAAATAGAAGATTGTGATATATATCAAAGTATGGCTAAAAAGAAATATAAATTCTTTTATATACGAAGCAATATATATATAGAAAGATTTTCAAAAGAGGAATTATCATATCTAAAATCAATAACAAATTATGATGAAAAAGTAAATGAGTTCATAAAGTCAACCGTAATAAAAGTAGCAACAGAAAGTGGAGAAAGTAATGATCACTATACTATTAGCTATGGAAGCGATACACCAGCATATTTTGCAGAAAGTAATAAAGTAGTATTAGGATTTAGAGAAAATAGATTTTTCGTTTATCCAAATCAAAATAGTAAAGAATGGAATAAAAATGATGAACTTAAATTATATGAAACTCAAAAAAACCTTGATGAATTAGATTTGAGATTATATAAAAACAAAGGAATAAGGTTTAATGAAATTGAATTTAATGAGTTTTCTGTAATACCAAAAGAACAAATAGAAGAATTAAAAATATTGTAGAACCAAAGTAGCATTCGCTACTTTTCTTTTTGAAATTTTTAATAATAGTCTTAATTATTTTAAAATATAATATTAGAACTACTAATTTAAATTTTGATCATTATATAATTATTTAACATATAGAAGTTTAAAATTTAGAAGTTTAAAATTAAAAATTGTAAAAAATAAAAAAAATATCAAAAATAACTTGCATTTTCTTTTATTTTCCCTTATAATCATTGATGTGTGGAACGCAAGGATGTGCAAGGTTGTCGATACACCAGGTTAAGTTGTAATTAAAAATAAAACCAATATCGGGTTTTTGCACGGAGCGAGTCTGTACTTAGATATAGGCGAAGGAGGATACGAAATGTCAAAAACTAAAGTTCGCATCAAATTACAAGCATATGAACATAAAAGTTTGGACGCAGCATGTGCTAAAATTGTTGACACAATTAAAAGATCAGGCGGAAAAGTAAGTGGACCAGTACCACTACCAACTGATATTGAAAAAATAACAATTTTAAGAGCTGTTCACAAATATAAAGATTCACGTGAGCAATTTGAAAAAAGAACACACAAAAGACTAATAGATGTACTAGATCCAAGTAAGGAAACAATCGACGCATTAAAACACGTTGATGTACCAAGCGGAGTAGACATCCAAATTAAATTATAGGAGGAAATATGAAAGGAATCTTAGGTCGTAAAAAAGGAATGACTCAAGTGTTTACAAAATCAGGAAAATTAATTCCCGTAACAGTAATTGAAGTTGAACCTAACGTTGTTACACAAATCAAAACAAAAGAAAACGACGGATATGAAGCAATTCAATTAGGATTTGAAAACATTAAAGAGAAAAACGCGACAAAAGCAAATATTGGCCATGCCAAAAAAGCAAACACTACACCTAAGCGCTTCTTTAGAGAAATCAGAGGTGTAGATATAGCCAATTACAATGTTGGTGATGAAATTAGTGTAGATTCATTTACAGAAGGCGAAGTAGTCGATGTAACAGGAACTACAAAAGGACACGGATTTGAAGGCGTTATTACTCGTCACGGACAATCTCGTGGACCTATGGGACACGGTTCTCACTATCACAGAAAACCAGGTTCAATGGGAACTATGAGACCAATGAGAGTATTTAAAGCTAAAAAATTACCAGGTCACATGGGAGTATTAACTGTAACTATTCAAAACCTTGAAGTAGTAAAAGTTGATAAAGAAAATAACTGCATCTTAATAAAAGGAAATGTACCAGGAGCAAAAGAAGGATTAGTATTCATTAAAACATCAGTAAAAACTCCAGGTAAAATAAATGAAACTGAGGAATTAGTAAACTATATCACAGTTGAAGATGTTGAAGTAAACAATGAAAGTGAAGTTTCAGAAAATACTGAAACAGTAACAAATGAATAGGAGGTAATAAAATGGAAAAAGTAACAGTTATTAATGTTAAAGGTGAAAAAGTAAATGATATTACCTTAAGTAAAGAAGTATTTGGTATAACTCCAAATGATACAACTTTATATGATGCTATTCGTTTAGCAAGAAATAGTCGTAGACAAGGAACTGCTGAAACTAAAACAAGAAGTGAAGTAAGTGGAGGTGGACGTAAACCTTGGAGACAAAAAGGAACTGGCCGTGCAAGACAAGGATCTATCCGTGCAGCACAATGGTATCATGGTGGAATCGTATTTGGACCACATAACCGTGATTACAGTTTCAAAATGAACAGAAAAGAAAGACGCTTAGCTCTTAAATCAGCACTTGCATACAAAGTAATTGATAACGAATTAATCGTAGTAGATGCACTTGATGTAGCAAGCAATAAAACAAAAGACGCAAAAGCAATGCTAAAAGCATTAAATGTTGAAGGAAAAGTATTATTAGTTACAGATGAATTAACAGATAATTTAATCTTATCAACACGTAATTTAAGAAATGTTATGTTACTATCAGCAGATGAAATAAACACATATGATGTTGTTGCATCTGACAAAATGGTAATAACTGAAAAAGCACTAAAACAAGTAGAGGAGGCACTTAAATAATGAAAAAATATGACATTATTAAAGGACCAATCATTACTGAAAAGAGTTCTGACTTAGCGCAAAACAAAAATCAAATAACTTTAAGCGTTGATACAAAAGCAAATAAAATTGAAATAAAAGACGCTGTAGAAAAATTATTTAACGTAAAAGTAGAAAGCGTTAATACAATTAACGTAAGACCAAAGAAAAAAAGAGTTGGTCGCTATCCTGGTAAAACAAACAAAGTTAAAAAAGCTATTGTTACACTAAAAGAGGGTAGTTCAATCGAACTTAATTAGTTGTAAGGAGGATATATTATGGCAATTAAAAGTTACAAACCTATGACTAATGGTTTAAGAGGAATGACTACCTTAGTAAATGAAGAAATTACTAGTAGCACACCAGAAAAATCATTACTCACAGTATTAAAGAAAAATAGTGGTCGTAATAATCAAGGACGTATTACAGTAAGACATCGCGGTGGCGGTGAAAAACGTAAATATCGTTTAATTGATTTCAAAAGAAATAAAGACGGAATCGTTGGAAATGTAGCAAGCATTGAATACGATCCAAACAGAAGTGCAAACATCGCTCTAATCAACTACATAGATGGTGAAAAAAGATATATAATCGCACCAAAAGGATTAACAGTTGGTTCAAAAATAGTAAGCGGTGAAAAAGTTGATATTCTAGTAGGAAACAACTTAGCACTAGCAAATATTCCAGAAGGAACACTAATACATAACATAGAAGTATTACCTGGTAAAGGCGGACAATTAGTTCGTTCAGCAGGATCAAGCGCACAAGTATTAGGAACTGAAGGAAAATATACATTAATAAGATTAACAAGCGGCGAAGTTCGTAAATTATTATCAACTTGCAGAGCTACAATTGGTGAAGTTGGAAACGCCGATCATGAATTAGTTAATTTAGGTAAAGCAGGACGTACTCGTCATATGGGTATTAAACCAACAGTTAGAGGATCAGTTATGAACCCTAACGATCACCCACACGGTGGTGGTGAAGGACGTGCACCAATCGGACGTAAAGGACCAGTTACTCCATGGGGTAAACCTGCATTAGGATTTAAGACACGTAAGAATAAGAAAAGTTCAACAAAACTAATCGTACGTGGACGTAAGAGAAAGTGAGGATCTTAAATGGCTAGAAGTCTAAAAAAAGGACCTTTTGCTGATGAACACTTAATGAAAAAAGTTGAAGCAGCAAATGCATCTACTAAAAAAGAAGTAATAAAAACATGGTCACGCCGTTCAACTATTTTCCCTGACTTTATAGGTCTAACATTCGCAGTACATAATGGAAAAGAATTCGTTCCAGTATACATAACTGAAGATATGGTAGGACATAAATTAGGAGAGTTCGTGCCAACACGTAAATTTGGCGGACACGGCGATCAAAAGGAAAAGTAATTAAACCATAAAGGAGGATATGCATGGAAGCAAAAGCAATCGCTTATACAGTTAGAATCGCACCACGCAAATGTCGTTTAACAATCGACTTAATTCGTGGCAAAAGTGTTGTTGAAGCAGATAATATATTATCTAACTTAAACAAAGATGCTGCACGTGCCATTCGTAAAGTATTAAAATCAGCAGTAGCAAATGCTGAACATAATTTAAATTTAGAAAAAGAAAATTTGATAGTTAAGGAAGCTTATGTTAACGAAGGACTAGTAATGAAAAGAATGAAATTTGGTTCTCGTGGACACGTAGATCCTATAAAGAAAAGAACTTGCCACATCACAATTGTAGTAAGTGATAACAAATAAGGAGGAAACCTAATGGGTCAAAAAGTTAGTCCGATAGGATTTAGAATGGGTGTTAATAAAACTTGGGAATCAAAATGGTTTGCTTCAAATAAAAATTTTGCAGAATATCTACAAAAAGATGAAAAAATTCGTAAATATTTAAGTAAAAGATTAAAAGAAGCATCAGTATCAAGTATATTAATTAACAGAAACCAAAAGAAAACAGAAGTTATCATCAATACCGCAAAACCAGGTGTAGTAATTGGTCACGGTGGCGATGAAATTGAAAAATTAAAGAAAGAATTAAACAAATTAGTAAATGAAGAAATTCAAATTTCTATAATGGAAGTTAAAAACCCAGACTTAGATGCTGCCCTAGTAGCGCAATCAATCGCTACAGCAATTGAAAATCGTGTTTCATTCCGTGTTGCTCAAAAAAGAGCTATAAGAAATACAATGAAAGCAGGAGCAAAAGGAATAAAAACATCAGTATCTGGACGTTTAGGCGGAGCAGATATTGCAAGAAGTGAAGGATATTCAGAAGGTAACATTCCACTTCATACAATTAGAGCAAACATCGATTACGCAAATAAAGAAGCTGATACAGCATTCGGAAAAATTGGTGTAAAAGTATGGATTTACAAAGGTGAAATACTTCCTGGAAAGAAAGAAGGAGGTAAAGAACATGGGCGTAATACCAAAAAGAACTAAATACAGAAGACCACACCGCCTACGTTATGACGGAAAAGCAAAAGGAAATACAACTCTTAGCTTTGGTGATTATGGTCTAATGGCCTTAGAAGGCGCTTGGATTACTGAAAAACAAATCGAAGCTGCCCGTGTAGCAATGACACGTTATATGAAACGTGGAGGTAAAGTATGGATTAACATATTCCCACACCTTTCATTAACAAAAATACCTCTAGAAACTCGTATGGGTAAAGGTAAAGGTCAACCAGAATTATGGGTTGCCGTTGTAAAAAAAGGCAAAATCATGTTTGAAATAGCTGGTGTTGATGAAGCAACTGCACGTGAAGCATTACGTTTAGCAATGCACAAATTACCAGTAACATGTAAATTTGTAAAAAAAGAAGAAAGTGGTGATGTCGCATGACAAATGAAGAATTAAGAAAATTATCAAGCGCCGATCTACTTAAAAAGATTGAAGAAAGCAAAGAAGAACTATTTAACTTAAGATTTAACCAAGCTAAAGGTAACCTTGAAAAACCTTCACGTATCCGTGAACTACGTACCTTAGTAGCTCGCGCAAAAACAATCTTACGTGAAAGAGAACTAAAGGAGGAAAAATAATATGGAAAATAAAAGAGTATTAGTTGGTAAAGTAGTATCAGATAAAACTGATAAAACCATTACTGTTTTAGTTGAAACATATAAAAAAGATAGCTTATATGGAAAAAGAGTTAAATATTCTAAAAAATATGCAGCTCACGACGAAGCAAATGAAGCAAAAGTCGGAGATACAGTAAAAATAGTTGAAACTAGACCGCTTTCAAGAACAAAGCACTATCGTTTAGTTGAAGTAGTAGAAAAAGCAATTATAATATAATTGTAAGAGGAGGAATTATAATGATTCAACAAGAAAGCAGATTAAAAGTTGCTGATAATTCTGGAGCTCGTGAACTAAGCGTTATTCGTGTTCTAGGAGGCAGCAAAGTAAAAACTGGAAATATTGGTGACATAGTAGTTGGAACCATAAAAAAAGCAACTCCTAACGGAACAGTTGGCAAAGGAAAAGTAGTAAAAGCCGTTGTCGTTAGAAGTAAATTCGGTCTAAGAAGAGCTGATGGATCATATATCAAATTTGATGACAATGCATGCGTTATTATCAAAGAAGATAAAAGTCCAGTTGGAACTCGTATATTTGGACCAGTAGCACGTGAATTGCGTGATGATTATATGAAAATTGTATCACTTGCTAAAGAAGTGTTATAAAATTCATGAAGGAGGAAAAATATGAACTTCAAAAAAGGAGATCGTGTTAGAGTTATATCTGGATCCAATAAAGGAAAAGAAGGAACAATAACACAAATATTAAAACAAGAAAACAAAATCGTCATTGAAGGCGTTAATATGGTTAAAAAACACGTAAAACCAAACGGACAAAACGAAGGCAGTATTGTTGACCGTGAAGCTCCAATCCATGCATCAAACGCAATGATAATTGAGCCAAAAAGCGGTAAAACTTCAAGAATTGGCCATGAAGTTGATAAAAATGGTAAAAAAGTACGTGTTACAAAAAAATCTAATGAGAAATTAAGTTAGGAGGAGGGAAAATATGAACCGCCTAAAAGAAGTATATAATAAAGAAATCATACCTAGTTTAAAAGAAAAATATGGCTATAAGAACGTATTAGAAGTTCCTAGATTAGAAAAAATAGTAGTTAACATTGGATGTGGCGATGCAAGCTCAAATAGTAAATTATTAGAAGCAGCAATGAATGATTTAGAGTTAATAACAGACCAAAAACCAGTAGCAACAAAAGCTAAAAAAGCAATCGCTGGATTCAAAATAAGAGCTGGCCAAGCAATTGGTTGTAAAGTAACATTACGTGGAGAAAATATGTATAATTTCTTAGATAAACTAATAAGTATCACATTACCACGTGTACGTGACTTTAGAGGAGTATCAGCAACAGCATTCGATGGAAGAGGAAACTATACACTAGGCTTAACAGAACAATTAATATTCTCAGAAATAGAATATGATAATGTTGTTAAAGTAAGAGGTATGGATATCGTTTTTGTTACAACTGCTAAATCTAATGAAGAAGCATACGATCTTTTAAAAGGTTTCGGTATGCCATTTAAGAAATAGGAGGAATTATGGCTAAAAAAAGTATGATAATAAAAGCTAATAAGCCCCAAAAATTTAAAGTACGTGAATACACAAGATGTAAAAGATGTGGAAGACCACACGCCGTACTAAAAAAATATGGAATCTGCCGTATCTGTTTTAGGGAATTAGCATATAAAGGACAAATACCAGGGGTTACTAAATCAAGTTGGTAATTCTTGATAACCGAAGGGAGGAAATATAATGGTAACAGATCCAATCGCCGATATGCTTACACGCATCAGAAATGCCAATCAAATGCGTGATAAGGAAGTTGAAGTACCCGCTTCAAATTTAAAAATTGAAATCGCGAAAATATTAAAAGAAGAAGGTTTTGTAAATGATTACAAAATCAAAAAGAACAATGTACAAAATATAATTGTGCTAAACTTAAAATACACTGAAAATAAAGTACGTGTTATAACTGGTTTAAAAAGAATATCAAAACCTGGTTTGCGCGTATATGTAAAAGCTGAAGAAGTACCAAAAGTATTAAACGGATTAGGAATTGCAATCATATCTACTTCAAAAGGAGTTATGACTGACAAAAAAGCACGTGAATTATCTCTTGGTGGCGAAGTATTAGCTTACGTTTGGTAGGAAGGAAAAATATATGTCAAGAATTGGTAATCGTATTTTAACAGTTCCTGCAGGTGTAACAGTATCCGTAGATGGAAACAAAGTTACAGTTAAAGGACCAAAAGGTGAACTTTCTACTGAAGTAAATAAAAACATCAAAGTAGATGTTAATGAAAACGAAGTAAAAATCACAAGAACAAGTGATGAATATAAAAACTTTCATGGAACAGCAAATGCAAACATCAAAAATATGATTGATGGTGTAACACATGGATTTGAAAAAAGTTTAGAATCAGTAGGTGTTGGCTACCGTTTCCAACTAAAAGGAAAAGTATTAGTAGTAACAGCCGGATTCTCACATCCAGTAGAAGTTGAAATTCCAGAAGGAATCACAGTAGAAAGCCCAAGTAATACTGAAATAACAGTAAAAGGAATAAATAAAGAGCAAGTTGGCGAATTTTCTGCAAATATTCGTAAAATAAGACCACCAGAGCCATATAAAGGTAAAGGTATCAAATATAAAGACGAACATATAATTCGCAAAGAAGGCAAGAAAGCTTCTAAATAGTAAAGGAGAATAACTTATGATAAAACAAGTATCTCGTAATGAAAAACGTATTGCTAGACACGTTAGAATTAGAGAATCTGTAAAAGGAACAGCTGAAGTTCCAAGATTAAATGTGTTTAGATCAAATAAAAACATTTTTGCCCAAATAATAGATGATGAATCTAATAAAACATTAGTAAGTGCTTCTTCTATCGACAAAGAGTTAAATCTTGAAAACGGTGGAAACGTAGAAGCAGCAGCTAAAGTTGGTGAATTAATCGCTAAAAGAGCAAAAAAAGCAAAAATAAGCAAAGTCGTATTTGATAGAGGTGGCTACCTATATCATGGACGTGTAGAAGCATTAGCAGATGCAGCACGTCAAAACGGCTTAGAATTCTAAAGGAGGACAAAATGGAAAAAAGAAGAAGAGAACCACGTCCTAAACAATTTGAAGAAGAAATAATCAACATTGGCCGTGTTACAAAAGTAGCAAAAGGAGGAAGACATTTCCGTTTTGCCGTAACAGCAGCAGTTGGTGATCGTAAAGGACAAGTTGGACTTGGAACAGGTAAAGCAAATGAAGTACCAGATGCAATCAAAAAAGCTGTTGAAGCCGCAACTAAAAATGTTACAAGAATTTCTTTAGTAGATAATAGAACAATACCACATGAAGCAATTGGTGAACAAGGTGCAAGTAGAGTACTTTTAAAACCAGCTGCAGAAGGTGTTGGTGTTAAAGCAGGTGGTCCAGTAAGAGCCGTTCTAGAACTTGCTGGTGTAAAAGATGTTATCTCTAAATCATTAGGATCAAAAACACAAATCAATGTAGCATATGCAACATTAAAAGCTTTGAAAGCCCAAAGAACAGCTGAAGAAGTAGCCCAAATGCGTGGTAAGAAAGTAGAGGATATATTATGAAATTAAATAATATTACACCTACAGAAGGTGCTTTTAAAGAACGTAAAAGAGTTGGTCGTGGAACTGGCTCAGGACTAGGTAAAACTAGTGGAAAAGGTCATAAAGGTCAAAATGCAAGATCAGGAGGCGGAGTAAGAGTAGGATTTGAAGGTGGACAATTACCTTTATTCAGACGCTTACCAAAAAGAGGATTTTCAAACGCTAAATTTAAAATTAGATATGCAGTAATTAACCTAAGTGATTTAGACAAATTTGCTGAAGGAACTATAGTAACTCCAGAATTATTAAAAGAAATGGGTGTTATTAAAAATAGTTTAGACGGAATAAAAGTATTAGGTAACGGAAAGTTAACTAAAAAATTAACTGTTAAAGCTAATAAGTTCTCAGAAACAGCTAAAAAAGAAATAGAAGCCTTAGGTGGAACAATTGAGGTGATCTAACATGTTTGCAAATATTAAGCAAATATTTAGCCCTAAACACAAAGACTTACGCAAAAGAATTTATTTCACACTAATGTGCTTACTAATATTTGTAGTAGGAAAAGCCATAGTTGTACCAGGAATACCTAAAGTACAACTAACAGGAAATCTAGGATTTTTTGAATTTTTCAATGTTATGAACGGAGGTTCACTTGGAAACTTCTCCATATTCGCACTAGGCGTAATGCCATATATATCAGCATCCATAATCGTTCAATTTTTGCAAATGGATATCATACCTTACTTTTCTGATTTAGCAAAAGAAGGATATACAGGAAGACAAAAATTAAATAAAATAACAAGAATAATGGGTATTGCATTAGCATTCGCTCAAGGATATTTGTACTCATTCATGTATTTAGGATCATCTGCAACAGCAACCGATTATTTACTATATTCATTAGTATTAACAGCTGGAACAGCCTTCTTATTATGGATGGGAGATCAAATGACAAGTAAAGGTGTTGGTAACGGAATATCGCTATTAATAATGGCAGGTATTGTATCAAGTTTACCATCAACATTTATAGGTGCATATAATAGCTTTATAACAAGTAAAGCATTCGGAAACATATGGGGAATTGTATTGTTTGTAGTATTTATATTACTATACTTCCTAATAATCATCGGAATTATCTTTGTTGATAATGCTGAAAGAAGAGTAACAATACAATATTCAAACAAATCAGGTGGAGTATTTACAAAAGACACATATATTCCATTTAAATTAAATTCAGCCGGTGTAATGCCAGTAATACTAGCATCTGCCTTTATATCTATACCAGGTATGGTAGCAGGAGCAATAAACAAACCAGCATTCACAAAGTTTTATGAAAGTTGGATATCATACAATAGTGTAACAGGATTTATCCTTTATATGGTATTAATAATTGCCTTTGGATATTTCTACACATTCTATATCCAATTAAAACCAAAAGACGTAGCTGAAAATTTACAAAAAAATGGTGGATATATACCAGGCGTAAGACCAGGTGAAAATACCACAAACTACATAAGTGATGTATTAAAAAGAATAACATTAGTAGGTACACTAAGCTTAGCAGTATTAGCTGCCATCCCAATTCTATTCACAGCAGTAACCAAAATAAGTGATTCCAATATCTCTCTTGGAGGTACAGGATTATTAATCGCTGTTGGTGTAGCACTTGAAACATATAAACAAGTAGAAAGCGAAGTAATAAGTAAAAATTATCAGAAGGGAAGAAGAAGATGAAAAGTATTATTTTAATCGCTCCTCCTGCAGCCGGAAAAGGCACAGAAGCAGCTATATTAAAAGAAAGATACAATATTCCACATATCTCAACAGGTGATTTACTAAGAAAAGCAAGTGAAGAAAAAACAGAAGAAGGATTAGAAATAAAAGAACAACTAGAAAAAGGAAATCTAGTTGAAGATGAAATAGTTGTTAAATTATTAAGAAATAGAATTCTTGAAGATGATTGTAAAAACGGATATATTTTAGACGGATTTCCAAGAACAGTTATGCAAGCAAGAATATATGAAAATATGTTGAAAAGCATAAATAAAGAACTTGGAACAGTAATTTATCTAGATATAGATAAAGAAACAGCTAGAAACCGTATAATCGGTCGCATATCATGTCCAAAATGTGGTAAAGTTTATAACACATTAGTAGATGGATTAAAACCTAAAATGGATGGAATATGTGATACATGTCACATCGCGCTTTATAAAAGAACTGATGATACAGCATCAACATTCGATGAAAGATATAATACATACATTGAAAAAACATCTAAACTAATAGATTATTATAAAGCTAAAGGTGTATTAAATACCGTAGATAGCTCAATTTCAAAAGAACATACCGACTTACAAGTTGAAAGGATTTTAAAAAATGATAACAATTAAAACTCCAGAAGAAGTAGAACTCATGCGTATTGCAGGGAAAATAGTAGGTGATACCCATAACTATTTAAAAAACTACATTAAACCAGGAGTTACAACTAAAAAGCTAGACGAACTAGCTGAAAATTATATAAAATCAAAAGATGCCTATCCATCATTTAAAAATTATGAAGGATATCCAGCATCAATTTGTACATCTGTAAATGAAAAAGTAGTTCACGGAATTCCAAACGGATATGAATTAAAAGAAGGCGACATAATATCAATTGATATTGGAGCTTGCTATAAAGGATATCACGGGGATTCCGCTTGGACATACCAAGTCGGAAAAATAAGTTCCGAAAAAGCATATTTGATGCGCCATACAGAAGAAGCACTATTTGAAGGATTGAAAAAAATCAAAGATGGTGTTCGTTTAGGTGAAGTAAGTAATGCTATAGAAACATATGCCAAAAAATACAATTTAGGAATTGTCAAAGAATTAGTTGGTCATGGCGTTGGAAAGAATATCCACGAAGAACCAGATGTACCAAATTATGGAAAAAAAGATAAAGGACCAATTTTAAAATCAGGAATGACTATTGCTGTTGAACCAATGTTAAATTTAGGAACAAGCAAAGTATATTTACTAGAAGATGATTGGACAGTTATAACAGCCGATGGTAAACCATCTGCTCACTTTGAGCACACAGTATTAGTTACTAGTGAAGGCTATGAAATATTAACAAAGAGGTGATTATATGGCAAAAGATGATATAATTGAAACAGAAGGAAAAGTAGTTGAAGTATTGCCAAATGGAGAGTTCAAAGTTGAACTTAAAAATAAACACACTGTAACGGCCCACGTTTCTGGTAAAATGCGAATGAATTTCATTCACATTTCACTAGGCGATACAGTTACAATAGAATTATCACCATATGATTTAACACGTGGGCGCATAACCTATAGAAAGTAGGAGGGATATTATGGTAATTAAACCATCAGTAAAAAAAAGATGCGAAAAATGTAAAATAATAAGACGTAATGGACGTGTATATGTAATCTGTACAAATCCAAAGCATAAGCAAAGACAAGGTTAGAAGGAGGGTCTTAAATGGCACGTATTAAAGGTGTAGATATACCAAATAATAAAAGAACAGTCATCGCTTTAACTTATATCTATGGAATTGGTAAAAGTTTAGCAACTAAAATATGTAAAGATGCAGGCGTTGATGAAAATATAAGAGCAAAAGACTTAACAAATGAACAAGTAGCCGCTCTTCGTGATGAAGTAAATAAATACTTAACTGAAGGTGACTTAAGACGTGAAGTAAATATGAATATTAAAACAAAAATGGAAATAAATTCATATCAAGGAATTCGTCATAAAAAAGGTTTACCAGTAAGAGGACAAAGAACAAACCGTAATGCTAGAACTCGTAAGGGTAAAGGTAAAGTCGTTGCTAATAAGAAGAAAAACTAATCTAAAGGAGGTTAATTATGGCTTACAAAGCAAGAAAACGTAAAGTTAAGAAAAATATACCTGAAGGAAAAGCATATATAAAATCAACTTTCAATAACACAATAGTAACTCTATGTGATAATGAAGGAAATGCTGCAAGCTGGGCATCAGCTGGAACTTTAGGATTTAAAGGAAGCAAAAAATCAACTCCATTTGCTGCTGGTATGGCTGCAGAAGCTGCAGGTCGTGCTGCTGTTGACATGGGAATGAAGAAAGTCGAAGTGTACGTAAAAGGATTAGGTTCAGGTCGTGAAACAGCTATCCGTTCATTACAAACAGCAGGTCTTGAAATTACATCAATTACAGATATAACACCAATACCTCATAATGGTTGCAGACCACCAAAACGTCCACGCGGATAAAGAAAAGGAGTGTTGTTTAATGTTAAATTTTGAAAAACCACTTTATAAAATTACTGAATATGAAGAAAAAAATAATTTTGGTAAATTTGAACTAGAACCTTTAGAAAGAGGTTTTGGAACAACAATTGGAAATGCACTAAGAAGAGTAATGCTATCTAGCATGCCAGGATCAGCAATAGTAGCTGTATGGATTGACGGCGTAATGCATGAATTCCAAGCAATGGATGGTATAATTGAAGACGTAACAGCAATAATCTTAAATTTAAAGAATATTGTTATTAAAAATCATAGTGATGAAGTAAAATTAATGCACTTAGAAGCAAGTGAAGAAGGATTAGTAACAGCAGCAGCAATTGAACATGATGATGATATTGAAATTATTAATCCAAATCAAGAAATCGCAACACTTGCTAAAGGCGGAAAAATTTCAATGGAACTTTTAGTAGCAAATGGACGTGGATACGTACTAGCAAATGAAAATAAAAAATACATTGAAGGCAAAAAAGTTGGATACATTCCAATGGATGCTTCTTTCTCACCAGTTGAAAGAATAAGTTATGAAATAGAAACAGCTCGTGTTGGTCAAGATTCTAATTATGATAAACTAATAATGAATGTTGCAACAAATGGAGCATTTAAACCAGAAGAAGCTATGGCACTTGCAGCTAAAATTATAATTGAACATATGCGTATAGTAGCTGATATCAATGAAATAGCAGATACAACTGGTGTAATGAATGCTAAGCAAGAAGATACAAAATTAAAAAAACTAGAAACTTCAATTGATGATTTAGACTTCTCTGTTCGTGCATACAATTGTTTAAAAAGAGCGGGCATTAATACACTAGGAGATCTAACAGAAAAATCAGAATTAGAAATGATGAAAATACGTAATTTAGGTAAAAAATCTTTAAAAGAAGTTATAGATAAAATTAAAGATATGGGACTTAAATTCCGCGAAGAAGACTAACAAGGAGGAATAAAATGTATAGAAAATTAGGACGTACAAACAAGCATAGAAGAAGCATGCTTGCGAACTTAACTAAAGATTTAATCATGAATGAAAGAATCGAAACAACAGAAACAAGAGCAAAAGAAGTTCGCAAATTCGTTGATAAAATGATTACTTATGGTAAAAATGGTTCTTTAGTATCAAGAAGAAAAGCCCTTGCTTTCTTACATAACGATAATGAAGCAGTTAAAAAAGTATTTGATGTACTAGCGCCTCGTTATGCAGAAAGAAATGGTGGATACACAAGAATATTAAAACTAGATAACCGTCAAGGTGACGATGCTTTAATGGTTATATTAGAGTTAGTAGAAGGCAAATAAGCCTTCTTTTTATATGTGATTGAAAAAATTAAATTCAGTATAAAATTTTAAAATAATTAACATATATGATTATCATAATAAAAACATCTGCAATGAAGTAACAATTTACATGAAATTTAAATGATAAAATATATCAATAAAAAGTAAAATATGTTATAATCATTTAGGATGGTGATAGCATGACAGCATTAATAACAGGAGCAAGCTCAGGAATAGGCGCAGATATGGCAAGAATATTAAGCGAAAAAGGATATGATCTAATACTTGTAGCAAGAAACAAAAGAAAAATGGAAGTATTATCAAAAGAATTAAAAACAAATATCGAAATAATACCAATGGACATATCAAGTACATATAACTGCACAGAACTATATAATATGGTAAAAAAAAGAGATATTGATATATTAATTAATAATGCCGGATTCGGCTTATTTGGCCATTTTAATACAACAAAACTAGATAAAGAATTAGATATGATTGAACTAAACATAAAAACAGTTCACACCCTAACAAAACTATTCTTAAAAGACTTTATAAAAAAGAATAAAGGACACATATTAAATGTTGCCTCATCAGCAGCATTTATGCCAGGACCTTTAATGCCTACATATTATGCAACCAAAGCTTATGTATTACATCTAACAGAAGCAATAAATGAAGAATTAAGACATGATAAAAAAAATGTATATGTAGGTGCATTATGCCCTGGACCAGTAAATACAAATTTTAATAAAGTAGCCGGAGTATCATTCAATCTAGACTCATTAGAAAGCTATGATGTCGCAAAGTATGCTATAAATAAAATGCTAAAAAATAAAGTAGTAATAGTACCAGGAATCAAAATTAAAATAGGAATATTCATACTTAGATTTTTACCACGCAGCTTAGTAAGAAAAATTGCTTATAAAATACAAAAAAGTAAAGAAAATTAATAATAGATATTGAAAAAAAAAATAAAATTTGTTATACTTATAACAGAATAAGAAGGAGAATAAATTATGGAAAGAATAGCAATAAACGAAAATGGTAATACAAGAGAAGTAAGTGTAGTTAGATATATTAAAAATAATGAAAATAAATATCTAATATATACAATGGGTGAAATAGAAGGTGAATTACAAAGAATCTATATAGTAAAGGTATTAGATCAAGGAACATTAACTGGAATAAAAGTACCAGATGAAGAATGGGATGAAGTAAAGAGGTTAATTCAAGAAATCGTTAAAGCTAATAGGGCAAATATGAAAGTAGAAATTCCGGATTTAGATGAAAAAACATTAAATAATATTCACATTAATGACAAACGAATAATTAAATTAAAATCCGAAAATATACCAACACTTGAAGCAAATAAAAACTTTGTGATTGAAAATGCTAAACCGATTGAAGTAGAACCACCTGTTATACCAGAAATTGAAGTTAATCCTGTAATAAATGTTGAGCCAGCAGTTGAAAATGTAGTAGAACCTACAGTTGAGCCAGTTGTAGAAGCAAAAGTAGAAATACCTGCTGAACCAGCTGTACCTGATATGACATCACCAATTGCTGAACCAGAAGTTTCTGTTGAACCAGTACAACCTGAACCTACAATAGAATTTAAAACATCAATGGAACAAGTTACAGAACCTATTACAGAACAAACAGAAAATTATAAAGAATTGTATGAAAAAGAACAATTAAAAGTTGAAGAATTAACAAAAGAAATTAATAATTTAAAATTAAAATTAGAGAAAATAACTGAAATATTAAAAGAACAATAAATTTGTTCTTTTTTCATATGCAAAATACATAAAATGATAATGAGGTGAACTATGAAAAATGCAATTATATATTACTATAACCTAAAACCAGAAGAAGTTCACCAAAATACTAGTTATCATTGGTTCAAAATTGAAAATAAAACATATTATTTATATAAAACTAGCAATAATAATATAGAAGAAATGCTAGAAATAGTTAATGAGTTAATAAAAAATGGCATTAAATGCCATTTACCAATTATTAATAAGCAAAAAAGTTTTCTAACAAATATAAATGGTATTAATTTCATACTATTTGAAATTCAAATAAACTCAAAAGAACATATTATACTAAATGATATATATGAAATAAATAAAATAAAAATAGAAAAAAAAGAAATAAAAAGGGAAACATGGTATACATTATGGACAAATAAAATAGATTATTTAGAACTTCAAATATCAGAGTTTGGCAAAGAATATCCATTATTAAGAAAAAGTTTTCCGTACTTTTGTGGACTTGCAGAAACAGCAATTCAATTGTTAGAGATAATTGATGTAAAAGAATATACCATTAATCATAAATATATATTAAAAGATGAAAAATTAGAAGATTTTTTAAATCCATTGGATATGGTAATAGATTTAAAAACAAGAGACATATCTGAATATTTAAAAGCAAACGTTCACCATATAACAAGTATAGAAGATATAAAATATATAATAAAAAAATTTAACTTAAATAAAGAAGAAGTTAAACTTTTATTTGCTAGAACCCTTTTCCCAAACTATTATTTTAATACATTTGAAGAAATAATAGCCGGAGAAAAAAAAGAAAACTATATAAGCATATATATAGATAATGTAGAAAAAAATGAATATTTATTAAAAATATTCTATTCTTATATAAAAACAATTGTCGAATTTCCAACTATAGATTATCTTGAATACTAATAACTTCAACTACCTCAGGAACTTCTTCTTTTATAGCCATAAAAAGACCATCTTTTAAAGTTAAATCTTGCATATTGCAATCAGCACAAGCACCTTGCATTTTAACATAAACTATATTATTTTCATACTTTACAAATTCGATATTACCACCATCATTCATAATAAAAGGACGAAGATAATCAATAACCTCTTTAATTTTATTTTCTATTTCCATTTTTCTCACCAAAACCATTATATAATATTTATAAATAGCAAGTAAAGACTTTTTATTTTGAATATTTTATGATATAATCAAAAAGGAGTGGTTTTAGTGGCAGACTATAAGAAAGGAAAAGTCGTTAAAGCAACTGTTACCGGAATTGAAAGTTATGGAGTGTTTGTTTCTTTAGATGAATATTATAGTGGTTTAATACATATCTCTGAAATATCTCACGACTTTGTGCATAATATTCATGATTTTGTAAAAATTGGAGAAGAAATAAATGTTGAAATTTTAGAAGTAGATGAAGAATTATCGCAACTAAAACTAAGTATAAAAAATATCAATTATCGTGATTTTAAACAAAGACCAAAAAGAAAAATAAAAGAAACTCCACTAGGATTTAAGACCTTAGAGTACAAGCTTCCAATATGGATTGAACAAAAGTTGCAAAAAAATAGACAAGAAAACACATAAACACTTGACAAGAAAGATATATTTTGGTATATTAATACATGTCAAGTTTATTGGGCGATTAGCTCAGTTGGTTAGAGCACCTGCCTTACAAGCAGGGGGTCATAGGTTCGAGTCCTATATCGCCCACCATTTATGTTTTAAAACCGTTACACGCCGAAATAGCTCAATTGGTAGAGCAACTGACTTGTAATCAGTAGGTTACGGGTT
>CAYLJU010000002.1:0-76811 GCA_964384115.1 uncultured Muribaculaceae bacterium
GTTCATTTATCACTAGTTTTGGACGTCACCAACACTACTTGACAAAGAACCTTTTCTATTATTACTATTAAATAGTATAGTATTGTTGATATTATTAATAATATGAATATTCCTGTCATTACAAGGTTTATATTAAATACTTGAGATCCATACATTATTAAATAACCGATTCCTTCTTTTGATACTAAGAATTCTCCCATAATTACTCCTACTAGTGACATACTTATATTAATTTTAATTGTACTTATTATGTTTGAAAAGGAATTTGGAATGATTAGATATTTATATATTTGCCATTTTGTGGCTTTAAATGATTTTAATAGTTTTATTTTATTTTCATCTGTTAAAATAAAACTTTGATACATATTTATTATGGTTATAATTGTTGATATTAATAATGCCATGATAATGATTGATTTTTGATTTGCGCCTGCTAATATTATTATTATCGGTCCAAGTGCGACTTTAGGTAAGCTATTTATTATGGTAAGATATGGATCAAATATTTTTGCTATGTATTCGTTCCACCATAATATACTTGAACATATTAATCCTATTATTGTTCCTATTATTAAACTTATTATTGTTTCATAAATTGTTATAAAAATATGATTGAATAGATTATTTGTTTGGTATAAATTTATTATTGTTTTTACAATTTCTTTTGGTGATGATGAAAGAAAGGTATTTATTAGGTTAAAATCGGCTAATAGTTGCCAAATAACTATAAATATTGTAATTATTAATATTTGCGAAGAAATAATTATTATTTTTTTTCTTTTTATTTTTTTTAAATAATTTACATGTTCTTCACTATACATGGTAATCTATATCCTTCCATATTTTATCATAATATGTAGAAAATTCTTTTGCTTTTCTATTTTCTATTGGTGTTGATTTATTTGTTAGTTTTATTTCATATATGTTTTTTATTTTACATGGTCTGTTAGTTAATACAATTATATGATCAGCCATACTTATTGCTTCAGCTATATCATGGGTTACTATTATAGCTGATTTTTTTTCGTTTTTTATTATTTTATATACATCATCGGATACTGCTAAACGAGATTGGTAATCAAGTGCGGAAAATGGTTCATCTAATAATAATATATCTGGATTAATTGCGAGTGTTCTGATTAAAGCTACTCTTTGACGCATACCACCTGATAAGTTTGATGGATAGCTATTGATAAAATCTTTTAATCCATATGTTTCTAATAAACGCAAAACATTTTTTTCGTTTTCTTCATTTAAAATATTTTGAATTTTAAGTCCTAATAAACAATTTTCTTTTATTGTTAACCAGTCAAATAAGGAATCTTCTTGAAGCATATAACCTAATTTTGTATTTTCTTTTATTTCTACTTTTCCATCTGATTTTTCTTCAATTCCGCTTAATATTTTTAATATTGTTGATTTTCCACATCCACTAGGGCCTACTAATGCTATAAATTCATTTTCATTTAAAGTTAATGAAAAATTACTTATTGCTTCTATTTCTTTAGTTTTAGTATGATATATTTTTTTTAAATTGGTTATTTTTAATAATTTATTCATATTGCTTTCCTTTCATATAATCTAAATAATTAGATTATTTTCTTCCTATGTTATTTTATGAGATATATTGTAAAATGTCATAGTTAGAAAGTTTATATTTTGTATATAAAAAAAGCAATTATTGATTGCTTTCACTTAATTTTATTAAATCTTTTTCGGATATTATTTTTATTCCTAATTCCTTGGCTTTTATATTTTTGGTTGATGTAGATGTTATGTCATTATTTATCAAATAGTTTACATTTTTTGATATTGCTTTTACTACTTTTCCACCTAATGATTCTATATATTCAATTAATTCATCTCTATTTTTAAAATTTTCCACATTGCCTGTAATTACAAAAGTTTTTTCTTTTAATGTTTCTATATTATTTGTATTATTATCTGTTATTGTTATTTCTTTTATTAATTTGTTTATTTCTTCTTTAAATTCTATATTATTAAATGTTTCTATCCATTCTCTAGCAATAATATCACCAATACCATTAATTTGGCTTAATCTTTCATAGTCTAAGTTTAATATAGTTTCAAGATTATTGTTAAAATTTTTGCATATTAGTTTTGCTCTCGATAGTCCAATATCAGGTATACCTAATGCATATATGAAGTTCGCAAGATGTACTTTTCTAGATTTTTCGATTGATTCAATTAAATTATTATATGATTTTTCACCAAATCCTTCAAAATTTATTATTTTTTCTTTATATTCTTTTAATTTGTATATATCAGTATAGTTTTTTATTATTTTTTCATTTATTAATTTACTTAGTATTGCTTCAGAAATTCCTTCAATGTTCATACCATTTCTACTTACAAAAAGACTTAATTTTTTCATTAGTTTTGCAAAGCAAAATTCATTTGTGCAGTATAGGTATTCAACGTCATTTGAATTAATTATTTTAGCTTCTTTTTTACATACTGGGCATGTATTTGGTATTATTAAATTATTGCTTTGGGTTATATTGCTTGCTACCTGTGGTATTATCATATTTGCTTTGTATACTAATATTTTATCACCAATGCCTAATTTTAATCCTTTTAATATTGATATATTGTGTAGTGATGCTCTACTCACGATTGTTCCTTCTAATTCTACAGGATTAAAAACCGCTACTGGATTGATAAGTCCTGTTCTTGATGTCATCCAATCAACTTCTTTTAATGTTGTTTCTGCTGTTTCATCTTGCCATTTAAATGCAATTGAATGTTTTGGGTATTTTGCTGTTGTGCCAAGACTATTTCCATATTCTATATCATCAAATGTTAATACAAGTCCATCAGATGGTATGTCATAGATTTTTATTTTTTCTTTGAATTCTAATACTTTTTCTTTTAAATTGTCTTTATTTACTTTTACATGTTCTACAACTTCAAATCCTTGTGATTTTAACCATTCAAAGTTTTCGCTTTTATAGTTTGATATTTTATCTGATGTTTCTATTAAGGCAAATATTATGCAATTAACATTTCTTTTGGCTGTTACTTTACTATCTAATTGTCTTACTGAACCTGAACATAAATTCCTTGGATTTTTGTACTGGCCCTCACCATCATCTAATTCTTCATTCATTTTTTTAAAGTCGGAATATTTTATTATGGCTTCGCCTCTTACTACGAGTTTTCCTTTATATTTTATAGAAAGGGGAACGTTTTTAAATTTTTTTACATTTTCAGTTACGACTTCACCGATTATACCTGTTCCACGTGTAACTCCGCTTACTAGTTTTCCATTTTCATATGTTAATACAATTGTTAGACCATCTAATTTCCATGATAATAATCCTTCTTTATCGTCTATGAATGATATTAATTCGTCTACACTTTTTGTTTTTGATAGTGATAGCATGGGTGATGGATGTTCTACTTGTTCTAGTGAACTTAATATTTCTGGTTCAACATTAATGGTTGGACTATTTGATAATGTCATATTTGTTTCTTGTTCTAAATTTACTAGTTCATCGTATAATTTATCATATTCATAATCTGTCATCATAGATGTACTTTTTTGGTAATATAATTCGGATGCTTTATTTAGAATTTTTATTAATTCTTTCATCCTTTCAATTTTTTTGTTCATTTTATCTTCCTTTCAATGTATGCTTTATTTTGATTTTATTCTACATTTTTTGATTATTAATGTCAAGGTTCTGTAATAAAAAAACATGTGATTTTATCACATATTTTATTGGTTTAATTATATATTATTTTTTTTGCAAAGTATGTGTTTACTAGTTTGTCATATGGTGCTTTTTTGGTTAATTCTTTGGCTGATTCCATTATTTCTTGAACATGGTTAAAGTTTTCTTCTGTTATTAATACATTGTCATACCATGAATCTATTTTTTTATATCTTTCAATTATAATTGTAAGATCATCTAATGATACATCTGGGAAGTAACTTAAAATTATTTGAGCGATTTCTTTTGATTCATGTGATTTTACATAATCGATTCCTTTTTGGATTGCTTTTGTGAACCCTAATATTACGTCTTTGTTTTTATCTATGTATGATTTTTTAGCATTATATACTGTGTATGGTACTTCGCCACCTAATTCTCCTAGTGATGCAACTACATAACCAAAGTTATTTTTTTCTAGTGATAGAGCAGTTGGTTCAAATAGGGTTACAAAGTCTCCTGTTCCACCTATAAATGCTCCTGACATAGCTGAAAAGGCTATTGATGTATCAATTGTTAAATCTTTTTTGGGATTTATATTATGTTTTTTTAAAATATACTCTAGTGTCATTTCTGGCATTCCGCCCCATCTCATCATAAGTTATAACAAATTAAACCAAATCTTATAAAATATGGTAAAACTATATACTTTCAATGTTAAAAAATATGTAAGAAAGTGAGAAATTATGATAAAAAAGAACAATGAATTGAAAGAATTAAGATTTAATCTAACACACGAAATGACTAATAACTTTATTGAAATATTAGTAATAGAACAAATGATAAAAGAAAAGAAATACAAGAATGACTTTGAACTAAAATTGATGATAGAATATAAAAATCATTTAACACAAGAATATATAAAAGATTTTAGATTAAATAATAAAGAACAAATAAAAAAATATACCGAAATTATGAATAAATAAAAAGAGAGATAAGCAAGTAATTTAATACTTAACTTATCTCTTATTTTAGATTTAATAATTTATTTATATCAATTCTAATATTATATTGAGTAATCTTCAAATAATTCAATTCTGTGTTTTAAAGCAGACATAATAAAACTATAAATATCATTATAAACAAGATTATCTTGATTATCAGATATGTAATCAATAATCAATGTATCTTCTTGTTCTCCAAGTTCCATAAACTTATTTATTAAATTTATATTATAATTCATAAATTCATCAGTGGCATAATACACCATATTTGTTTTTATAGTTTCTAACAATAAACTTAAAGCACTATCATAACTGATAATAATATCACCACCGACACATTTTAAACATACTTTTTTTTGATACTTTTCCATATTATATTTATTCCTTTTTTAAATTTCAATTAAATTTATTTTTTAATTGACAAATAAATTTTAATTGATTTTTGGAGTTTCTGAAAAGTTATAATTACTTAAAATTTAGTGATTTTTATGATTATACTTTTTAATAGGTTTTCCATATTGTCCTGATACATCTTGTCCCCAACAAAATTTACAACGATAAATAAAACCATCACTAATAAGTTTATTCTTTAATTTACCATAAACAAAATTCTGATTAAACATATTAACAAATTCATTTTTCTTTTTAAATTCTTCGTGTTGTTGTTTTAAATAATCAACTCTTTTATTTTTTTCTCTTTCTTCATCAATTTTCTTTAAATAATTATCTATCCTCTTTTCAATAGCAATTTGTATATCTTCATCAAGTCCAAAAGTAATAGTAGTATCATTTATACCTAATAATTTTAATAACTCTTTATCGTTCATTCTTAACCCCTCTTGAATTGATAAAAGTTTTTAAATCAATTTCACTAACTAAATATTGCCTACCAATAAAATGTGCCTTTAATTGATGAGATTTAATTAAATATCTTAAATATGGTATAGGTGTTTTTAATTTAAAAGATATTTCTTTTAGTGTGTAATATATTTCATTCATATTATCTTTTCCTCCTTATTCTTTTAGTAGTAAAACAAAGAGAAAAATAAAAAAACCTATTGATAGTATATATATAATACCTACATAGTAAATTTAATAAAATGTTATAAAATAATTATTTATATTTGACCGTTTTTAAGACCTTTTTTAGCAATTTTAAGAGGTATTAAATATCGTTCTAATGTATTTATATTAAAAAGATTAAATCTAACAGGAGCAACCTCTAAAATCAATATTTTAAGTATAGGGGGGCTTTTTAAAGTAAAAAAAGATATTCAAGTCCTAAAAAGACCACATAGTCCATAATTAAATTGAGCCAAATTAAAATAACATTTTAATAAATATATTTAAAATTATATAAAACAACAATAATTGATGATATAATATTGATAGATGATATGTATGAGAAAAAAAAGATATAAGATTAAAAAATTAAATGTTCTAATTTTTATTATTGGTGTAATATGTTTCATATTTCTTATCATTTCTTTAATTAACATAATTCATTGGAAAATAAATTCAAATGAAATAAAAGAAGAAACAAATAATATAAATGAGATAGTAGAAATTATAGAAGTAGAAGAAACAGAAGAACAAGAAATTGAAATTATAGAACAAGAAATAGAACCTGAACCATTTAATCCATATTGGGATTATATAAAAATGAACTTAATTGATGTAGAATTCAATGAACTAAAAAAAATTAACGATGACACAAAAGGATGGATACAAGTTAATGGAACAAATATTAACTATCCATTCGTTCAAGCAACCGATAACAAATATTATTTAACTCACACATTCAATAAAAATTATAATTCTGCTGGATGGGTATTTTTAGATTATCGTAATGACATAAATAACCTAAATAAAAATACCATTATATATGCTCACGGAAGAGATGATAAAACTATGTTTGGTTCATTAAAAAATATATTAAAAAGTGGATGGTTAAACAATACAGATAACTATATAATTAAATTATCAACAGAAACACACAACACTCTATGGCAAGTATTCAGTGTCTATCGTATTCCTACAACAAGTGATTATTTAAAAATAGATTTTTATAGTAGTGAAGATTTTATAGATTTTACAAATAAACTAATAAATAGAAGCAAACATAATTTTAATACAACAATAAATGAAAATGATAAAATACTCACTCTTTCCACTTGTTATAATGATGATGACAAAGTAGTTCTTCATTCTAAACTAATTAAAATAGAAACAAAAAATAGTTAGATTTTCCTAACTATTTTTCATTATACAAATTAAATCTTACTTTTTGATTTATTATTTCTTATCAAGAAATATATTGTTCCACATAAGCCAATAAATGAAATAACACTAATTATAATATTATTTGAAATTCCATCAAGTGTTTGTGGGTTTTCTATTGCTTCACTTGCTAATACATAAGTACTAAAATGATTAGTAATAAATTTTACATAATTTTTACCATCTACTTTAACTACTTCACCATCATATACTTCTTTATCTTCTGATGTTTCAGAAACATAATAAACTTTATGTTTATCTCCAACTTTATATTTTTCATCTACTGGAAAATAAACTTCTATTCCTTTATCAATTTTATTTACAAATGTTCCATCAAAAGATTTTGTTAATGACATATCATAAGCAGATTTTACAACTAAATTTTCTTTATCAAATCTATCTTTTATTTTTTTATTATCTTTAACATCATTTGCTTTTACTCTAACATCAAGAGGAACATCATAACTATCAGTTTTAACATTTACACCAGTTTTGCTATCGTGTGCCTCTACATATAAATCTTCTACATATTCTTTTGGAACCTCAACAACAACAAAAAATAATTCTTTATCATTTATAGTTATTGTAGAATAATAACCAGTAGCATCTATTCCCTCTGTTCCTAAAAAATTATTTACATAATTATCAACCCATTCAGAACCTAACTCATCATCAGCAGTATAACCATTTTCAATTTCAACTTCAATTTCAACCTTGTTATTAAAATATTCATTTAATCTTGTTTCTACTTTCTCTTTTAAATTACCAGTGCTATCTTTATCTACAAATAAAATTCGTTCTTCATAATGGTCTAGTTGCTTAATACCATACATAACTCCATCTTTAAACATTCCAGCTTGAATAACACGATGTCTTGTTATAGGGTCTCCTCCACCTCTACCACCGTTAGATACATATTGATATTCAGGATATTGTTCCATTATTTTCTTAAAATTTGAATAACGAGCAAATATAGCATCTTTTTTATAATCTGCTTCTTCTAAATTACCATAATGATATGTTAAATTAACTAATTGTAATCCATATAATCTATCTTCTTTTTTAAAGTTTGATAAAATCTTCTTGGCTTTTTCAACTTCTTTCATATTTACATCTGTTAGATATGAAATTTCTACATCAATTTCCATATGTTCAGTACCATTTTCAGTATCATAATAATAATCAATAGTTGCCTTATTTTTATTTGGGTTTTCAATATCAAAATTCAAGTATAAATCAGTAGCATCATAACCTAAATACTTTAAATATAATTTCATCATATCATTATAATACATTCCCAAACACATATTAGTTTGCTCTAAAATCCATTCATCACTTGACATACCATCTTCTGTATCATATCTATCATTATAATCATCTGTTGTAAATAAACATTCATTCTCAATAATAATATCAGGATTTACTATTTTTGTTTTAAAATATTTTTTACCATCTACTTCTTCAAATGGCAAATTTTCTAATTTAGCAAGCACTTCTTCCTCTGTTAAAGCACTTACAAAATTAGGTGTAATCATTGTAATCATAACAAGCATAAACAATATAAAATTTTTCTTTTTCATTTTCACTACTCCTCCTATCATAATTTGATTATAACACAATTTGTAGATTTTTTACCAACAAAATTAAAATTATATGTTTTTGTTAAATTTAATACTTTACAGAAACTACATAACATATAATATAATCTTAATAAATAATATAAATATATATATTTATTGAAAGATAATTATTTTATTATATTTATAAGATGGAAAAGAAATTATACTTATAATATATTATACTTGTATTACATAAGATAATTATTTGAATATATTTATTTCATTATATTTAAGATATATATTATTTATTTAATTTATAATTATTTTAAATAATATTTATTATATTTAACTTAATTTACTTATATAGTATATAACTAATTTAATTATTATAATTTTATACACTCTAATAAATATATATATAAATATATTTATTTAAAAATAAAAGAATGAACTAATTATAAGTCCATTCCCTCTATTGAATAAAAATCTACTGAATTAAAATTATCTATGTTAATTAAATCTAATTTATCATAACCATTAAAAAAATTATTACAAAGCATTTGTGCCATATCTTGTTTTATATTTTCATCATCTAAATAAAGAAAATAATATTTCTCCATTGATTTATAAATATCAGGTTTAAATTTAATAGCACTACATTTCACTAAAGAACTCATAGCCCCCATTTCAGACACTAATATAGATAATATTTTTAATGTATTTTCAGTTTTTAAAACTATATCTTTATCTTTACTATCTAAATCAAATACTATTTTATTTTCATCATTTGCTTTTTTCATTATTGGAATAATATATTCATTAACATATTTTTCACAAGTTTTATCATATTCTTTTGTTCTCTTAATATATTCAACTTCAACTTTTGCCATTTCTTGATATTTGTTTTCAATACTTGGTATTTTATTATCAATTAAACTACCTGTCATATTATTAGAAAAGTCAAGAACTGTTTGATACACATAATCTTGTTCTTCTTCTGTTGCTTTAGCATTACAACAATTAAGGAAATTTTGATAATAATTTTCAAGTTTTTTATTATCTTTTAAAAATTTTTCATTACAATAATCTATTAAATTTTCTTCATCTAATTTTGGAAAAAAACAAACTTTGTATAGTATAAATTAACTTTGTTAAGATTACTATTACCACCTTTAAAATTATTTTTATTTGGTTTCATACTTTTATAAACATTTACTTTTTTCATAATCTACTCCTAACTAATTCTAATATATATATCTTTATTTTTTCGTATAATAGTATCAACTATTTTTAGTGCTTCCTCAAATTGATGTAATTTAATCAATTCAAAAACTTTTTCTAATCTTTCAACTATTTTTAAAAGCATATTATTTTGATTTTTCAATTTAATTCTATTTTTACTAATTTTATAAATATTCATAATAAAATAATATAAATCATAATTTTGAAGCATTACTACTTCATTTATTTTATTTTTATGTATGAGAATTATTAGTTCATTTCTTGATATTATGAATGTGCTAGCAAAGGAAAGGATTTATAAAAATTCTTATGTCGGCATAAGTTTAATTAGGTGAAACTTATGAATATCAAAATTGAATTTAATGAAGATGGTGAAAATTTACAAGAAATTATAGAAGAAAATTTAGTAGATTTTTACTATGAATTTTATGAGGTGAAAATAGCATAAACCATTGAAAAATAAGGGTTTATTTGGTATAATATATATAACATTGAATGTATATATTTTACCAAGTTAGGAGGAAAAATGTTTGAGAGTAAAATATATAATGTTGGAATTTATATTCGCCTATCAAGAGAAGATGAAGATAAAAGAAAAATTGAAAGTGAAAGTATAACAAATCAAAGAAATCTTATACTTAACTATATAAACAGGTCTGATGAAAAGTTTAAAATATATGATGAGTATGTTGATGATGGTGTATCAGGAACTACTTTTGAAAGACCAAATTTTCAAAGACTAATCAGAGATATTGAAAGTGGCAAAATAAATTGTGTTATCACAAAAGATTATTCAAGATTAGGTAGAGATTATATTAAATCAGGTGAATATTTAGAAAGATATTTTCCAGAGCATAATGTAAGATATATTGCCATACTTGATAATATTGATACTATAAGTGATAATGCGGGAAATGATATTGCTCCATATAGAGCAATACTTAACGACCAATATGCCAAAGATATATCTAAAAAAGTTAGAGGTTCTGTTTATACTAAAAAAAGTAATGGTGAATTTTTAGGATGGAAAGCAATATATGGTTATAAGAAAGATGAAAAAAACAAAAACAAATTAGTTATAGATGAAGAAGCAGCAAAAATTGTAAGAAGAATTTTTAAAATGGCTTATAATGGTAAAAGTTGTAAAAACATTGCTGATACTCTTTCAAAAGAGGGGGTGCCAATTCCAAGTGTATATGCTAATTTAAATCGTGGAAGAAAGTCATCAGCTTATGGCTTATGGTGTCCGAGAACTATTGATGAAATGTTATCAAATCAAACTTATATTGGTAATTTAACACAAGGAAGAAGAAAAAGAATAAACTATAAGATTAAAAAAGAAGTTAGAGTTCCACAAGAACAATGGATTATAGTTGAAAATACACATGAACCTATTATTGATAAAGAAATGTTTGATAAAGTTCAAATACTAAAAGACAAAAATAAAAACAAACAAAGTAAATCAAGTAATTACTTATTAAGAGGTTTCTTATATTGTGAAGAATGCGGTCATTCATTAACAATATGTAAAAGAACTGAAACAAGAGCATACACAGGTTGTTCTCATTATCAAAAATATAGCAAATTTGGTGTATGTACTCCTCATAGTATGAATTATCAAGATTTAGAAAAAGAAGTATTAAAAGAAGTTAGAGCAATATGTAGAAAATATGTTAAAAGCACTAATTTTGAAACAATACTTAAAAATTCATCTAAAACAAAAAAGATTAAAGATAATTTAATTGGTGAAATCAATGCTTGTAAATTAGAAAAAGAAAGATTATCTAATGTTAAGAAAAACATCTATTTTGATAAAGCAAATAATATTATTACACTTGGTGAATATAAAGAATATTCTAATCAAATAGTAAATGATATTATAATTCAAGATGAAAAATTAAAAGATTTAGAAAAACAATTAAATATCATAGATAATAAAATGACACCTGATGATGATTATAAGGTAATAGTTCAAGAATATTTAAGTATGAGAAAACCAAGTAGATTTTTATTAGCAAGTATAATTGATAAAATTGTTATTAACAACAACAAAGAAATCACTATTAAATTAAAAATTAAGAACCCAGAACTATATTTAAAAGAATTAAGCACTAAACAAAGTGCTTTAAAAAATAGCCCTGTGTTATAACTTCGGATGAGATTGCCTTTTCTTCCTCCGATTATATAGGAATTTTTAAGCATTTCTATATTAAAATTATCAATTTTTTTTCTTGATACTATGAAACTACCATCTTTTTTGGTTAATCCGGCAAAATTTACAAGATAGTCTTTTTCTCCTTGATTATATACATATATAGTTGCTTCACTTCCACAAAATCCTATTTGAACATCTCCTGATAAGACAGCTGCTGTTACTTTATCCGCGCCAGCTGTTAGGATTATTTCTACGTCTAGTCCTTCTTCTTCAAAATATCCTAAAGCGTGGGCGATGTATTGTGGTGTATAAAATACGGAATGAGTTACTTCGGCAACTTTAACTTTTTTAAGTGTACTTTTTTCATTTTTGAATAAGAATAAAGATCCTATTAATACTACTAGTGTAAGTATTAGTATGAGTAAAAAATATTTTTTCATTTTTCCTCCTTTTCTTTTTATTATATTCAAAAAAATAAATATTGTTATTGTTATAAATTTTTATATGTGTTAAACTATATATAAGGAGTATAGGTGAATTATGAGTTTATATTATATTGCAAATTTGTATAAGGAAATTGATTATAAGGCATTAATTGAAGTTATGTTTGAAGAAGCGGATTCTTTTTATTTAAGAGTTTCAAGATCGAGAATAGGTGATAAATATAACAATGGCCGTGATGAATTTTTGGGTCTTCCGAAATGTATAATATCTGAAAGTTCAAGGTCTAAATATTATGCTGATATGCATTTTTTAATTACGCCTGAACTTAAGGATATGGTTTTTAAATATTTAAATCCTGATGGTATATGTGCTTTTGGTTTTTATAAGGATAATATACGTATTTTTTGTACGGAAGAAGCAAGTATGACTTATATTGTTTTAAAGGATGATATGGTTTCTATTAAAACAAAATTATTGAATAAGGGGATTAAAATTGATCGATTTACGGCTATAATGGAACCTTGGGTTATAAATGAAAAAGGTTATGAATATTATGCTAAAAATCCTTCTAAAGTTAAAGATATTAAATTTTTGATGGGGTAGTTATGAAATTAGATGGTTTAAATGAAGAACAACTTAATGCGGTTAAAACAACAGATGGACCTCTTTTAGTTTTAGCTGGTGCTGGTAGTGGAAAAACGAGAGTTTTAACTACGAGAATTGCATATTTAATAAATAGTGGAGTTGATCCATATAATATACTTGCTATAACTTTTACAAATAAAGCTGCAAAAGAAATGAAGGAGCGAGTTTTTAATTTAGTTGGTGATGTTAAAAATATTCAGATTTCTACATTTCATTCATTTGGTTTATATATTATTCGAAATCATTATAATTTACTTGGTTATGATAGAAATTTTACTATTTTAGATGGTGATGATTCACTTGTTTTAGTTAAAAACATATTAAAAGAAATGGGAATTAATTCTGATGATTATAATCCTAAAGCTATAAGAAATAAAATTAGTGGTGCGAAAAATGAACTTGTTTTTCCTTTAGAATATCAAAAATACGCCAATACTGATTTTGAAGAAATTGTTTATAAAGTTTATAAGAAATACGAGGAAAAATTAAAAATTAACAATAGTGTTGATTTTGATGATTTACTTGTATTACCTATTAAATTATTTAATACATTTCCTGATATTTTAAAAATGTATCAAGAAAGATTTAAATATATTTTAGTTGATGAGTATCAAGATACAAATAGAGTTCAGTACATATTAGTTAATATGCTTGCAGCAAAATATAAAAATATTTGTGTTGTTGGCGATAATGATCAAGCTATATATTCTTGGAGAGGATCTGATTATCGCAACATACTTAATTTTGAAAATGATTATCCTAATTTAAAATCTGTTATGCTTGAAGAAAATTATCGGTCAACTGGTTTAATATTAAGAGCTGCTAATGATGTTATTAAACATAATAAAATAAGAAAAGAAAAAAATTTATGGACACATCATGAAGAGGGAAGTAAGATAAGATATCATCGGGCAAATGATGAAAAAGATGAAGCATACTATGTTGTTAATGAGATTAAAAATCTTTTATACGATGGTGTTAAACGAGAGGATATTGCTGTTTTATATAGAACTAATGCTCAATCAAGAAATATTGAAGAAGCGATGCTTAGAGAAAATATTCCTTATAAAGTAATAGGAAGTTTTTATTTCTATAATCGTAAGGAAATTAAAGATTTAATTGCTTATTTGAAATTGATTTATAATAAAAATGATGATTTAAATTTACTTAGAATTATTAATGTTCCTAAAAGAGGTATTGGTGAAAAAACTATTTCTAATTTAAATGAAAAATCCTTTAGATTTAATAAATGCTTATATGATTCTATTGATAGTGGAAAAGAACTATTGTTTAAAAATTTAATAGAAGAATTAAGGGAAGATTCAAAAAATGTTAGTTTAACTGAATTAGTTGACTTGATTTTAGATAAAAGTGGGATAAGAAGAGAACTTGAAAACGAAAAATCAGTTGATTCAGAAATTAGATTATCAAATCTTGAAGAATTTAAATCAATTACTAGAACTTTTGAAGAAAAGGCTGAAAGTGTTAGTTTGGAAGATTTTTTGTCTGAAATTAGTTTAGTTGCTGATATGAATGAACATAAAGATGAAAAAAATGTTGTTACTTTAATGACTATGCATGCTGCTAAAGGATTAGAATTTGATTATGTTTTTGTAATTGGTATGGAAGAAGGATTATTTCCACATCTTAATAGTATGGAACTTGATGATATCGAAGAAGAAAGAAGACTTTGTTATGTAGCTATTACAAGAGCTAAGAAGAAATTATGGCTTGTTAATGCTAAAAGTAGGATGATTTATGGTAAACATGATAATTATTTGCCTAGTAGATTTATAAGTGAAATATCTGATGAGTGTTTAGAAAAAGATGAAATTAAAAAATATGAGAATACTTGTGATAGTTCTATAGAATATAATTTAGGGGAAATTTTGTTTCATAAAATTTTTGGTCCTGGTGTTGTTGTTGGTATGGATGATAAGGATTTAACAATCGCTTTTAGTAATAAATATGGTATAAAAAAAATTGCTCGTGGTCATGATAGTTTAAGGAGGAATGATGATGCTTAATATTTTTGATGATTTGAATAAAGCAATGGAACCGGTTCAAAGATTTATTGAAAAAAATTATTCTAATCCATTACTTTGGATTGGTTTATTTGTTGGTTTATTTTTGCTTGCAAAAATAATTTATGAGGTTTTACAAAAAGAAAAGTAAAAATGTTTAAAAATTATTTGGTTTTAACAAATTTTACTATTAATATTATGTATATATTATTTGTTATTTTATTAATTTGTTTTAAATTTTTAATAACCATTTAAATGATGATTTTTATGGTAAAAAGTGTTAATTATGAATCTTATTTTTTTGTCCATTATAATAGTGAGGTGAGATTCATGGAAAACAAGTTTGTTGTAACTGGTTCAAAAGAAGCTTTAAATAATATGAAATATGAAATAGCTCGTGAACTAGGCGTTACTCTTGGTGCTGATACTTCTTCAAGATTAAATGGTAGTGTTGGTGGTTATATGACTAAACGTTTAGTTGAACTTGGAATGCAATCAATTAGATAGTTGTGTATATAAAAATAAGTGTTTGACACTTATTTTTTAGTATTTATTCTGTAAAAATTAATTGATGGATGATCTAATAATCTAATTGGTAATCCACTTGTTCCTACACCACTTGATATGTAAAGTTTTGCATTTTTTAATTCATAGTATTCGTCATAATATCTTTTTGATCCTTTTGGTAATATAATCGCACCTATTAGAGGGAATCTAACTTGGCCATTATGAGAATGTCCTGCTAAAATAAGATCAAAATCTTCATTTATTTCATCTATTGTATCTGGTTCATGAAGCAATAATATTTTATATTTTACTTCATTTTGACTAATAAAATTATGGTAGTCTTTTAATTTTTCTTCTGTGTTTTGTTTATCAAAATAACTTGATAATCCTGCTAAAACTATAGAATCATAACCATCATAATATATTGTTTCAAAAGTGTTGTTTAAATTCTTAAAATCAGAATCTGTTATAATATCTTTCCAGTAATCATATTTTAAATCATGGTTGCCACTAATAGCATATTTACCAATTTTGGCATTCATTTCTTTTAAATATTTTGTTAATATTTCTTTTGAATCCTCAATTTCTAAATTTTTATCTAGTATATCACCAGTAATTACTATTATGTCTGGATTAAGAATGTTAACTTTTTCAACTAATTTTTTTAATTCATTTTCTTTAGTAGTTCTTCCATAATGAATGTCAGAAATATGAACTATTTTTAGGCCATCGAAATTGGATGGTATATTATCTTCTATTGTATATTCTTTTACAAATAAACCTTTTGTTCCAATAAAACGAGCATATAATATTAGTATAGTTACAAATATAAGTAAGCAAATTATAATTTTTAATATGGTCATGTTTTTTTTCTCTTTTCTTTTTATCATAGTAAACCACCTAACATTAAAAATATTTGAATAATAAGTAAAATGGTATTATGAAAAAAGTGAATTCCTATCGGCACGAAGATGTTATTACTTTTTTCATATGTATATGCAAGTACAAAACCAGGTATACTATATGGAAGTATATATAAGTAGTCAAGTGGATTTTCTACTAGATTTAATACATGCATTGAACCGAACAAAAGACCTGATATTATTATAAATAAATATTTTGTGGGTATTATTTTTCTTATACTTTTTCTAAATACTATTTCTTCCATAAAGGGTGCGATTAATGAGCATGATATACAAGTATATATAAAATATGGTATATTTGATTTCATTGTATTTCGTATTAATGTTTCATTTTGTGATATATCATTTGTAAAAAATGATATAAACAATGATGATATGAACATTAAAAGGAACATTATTAACCAGTATTTTTTATATTCATTAAAATATTCTTTGAAATTATTTTTTAAATTTTTAAAGTCTTTTTTTATTTCTTTATAATAAATTAAAATCATTACGCATAACATAAAAAATGTTACTGAAAGTAAATATATTACTTGATTTATAATACTAAACTCAGATGGTTTAATACCTACATAATTTAAAAATAATAGTAATAAATTATTAAAATAAAAGTAAAATAATACTATTCCAATTCCAATTAAGGAATTAATGATATAATTTTTGACTTTTTCCATATTTATAATCTCCAATCTTCATAATTATATCAAAAAAAATAAAAAAAATTAATAAATATAGTTAAAAAATTATAATTATTATGATATAATGTAAATGACAAGTGGCAATAAACCACTTTTTATAAAATTTAATTTGAGGTGAAAAAGTGGAAGAAAAAATTAGAAATTTAATTGAAAGTACAATAATTGATGCTGGATATAGTTTAAATGATGTTAAACTTGAAAAAGAAGGAACTGTTCTTTTCTTAAGAGTTTTTATTGATAAAGCAGATATTGTTAGTGTAGAAGATTGTGTTAAAGTTTCTGAACTTATTAATCCAATATTAGACAAAGCTGATCCTATAGAAGGTAGCTATGTATTGGACGTTAGTTCAGTAGAAAGAGGTTAAATATGAATGCGAAGGATTTTAAAAAAGCAGTTGAATTAGTAGTTAAAGAAAAGGGAATAAGTGAAACTGTAATATATGATGCTATGGAACTTGCTTTGACTGCAGCTTATAAAAAAAATTATAATTCTTTACCAAATGTAAGAGTTGATATTAATCGCGAAACAGGCGATATTAAAGTATATTCTTTTAAAACGGTAAGAAAAGAAGATGAAACTGATGAAGAGGGTAATTTAATTTTTAATCCTCAAATTGATTTAACTTTAGAAGAAGCTCGTCTTATTGTTCCTAATATTGAATATGGAGAAACAATTGAAGAAGAAGTAACGCCACATGATTTTGGTCGTGTAGCTGCAGCTACTGCTAAACAAGTTGTTATTCAAAAAATAAGAGAAGCAGAGAGAAATGTTATAATTGAAGCTTATGCTGATAAAAAAGATGAAATGTTATCAGGAATTGCAAATATGGAAGATGAAAATAATTATTATATTGATTTAGGTAAAACACAAGGTATTCTTCCAAAAAGCGAATGTATTCCTGGAGAAAAAATTAAAATGGGAAGTAGTATAAAGGTTTATGTAACAAAAGTAGAAAATAATACAAAAGGACCTTTAATCTTACTTTCTAGAAATCATTATGGATTTGTAAAAAGACTTTTTGAACTAGAAATTCCAGAAATTAATGAAGGAATTATACTAATATATAGTGTGGCTCGTGAAGCAGGATTTAGAACGAAGATTGCTGTTTATTCAGAAAATCCTAAAGTTGATCCAGTTGGATCTTGTATTGGGGAGAGAGGGTCACGTATTAATCGTATAATTGAAGAATTAAATGGTGAAAAAATAGATGTTGTGGCTTATCAAAATGATGCTGCTGAATTTATTAAAAGTGCTCTTAGTCCAGCTAAGGATGTTAGTGTTTTTATAACAGATGAAAAGAAAAAAGAAGCGCTTGTTATTGTAGATAATAATAATTTATCCCTTGCAATTGGAAAAAAGGGTATAAATATTAAACTTGCATCGCGTTTAACAAAATATCATTTAGACATTAAGACAAAAGAAGATGCTGCAAAAATGGGAATAAATTTAGTTTAGAGGAGTTGTTTATGAATACTGTACTTTGTCAATTATTAAGAATATTTGAGCCTAAAAATATTGATTGGATGGGCTATAAAGTGTCTAAAAAAAATCCATATACATATCACCATATTTTAGAAAGGCGATATGGTGGTAAATTAACTATAGATAATGGTGCGATTTTATCACGTTTAGCCCATGATCATTTAAATTATCTTGAACTTTATGTTCCAGAAGCTTATGATGATTGGCAAAGGTTTTTTAGATATATAAATTCAAAAAAAGCGCCTCTTACAAAAGAGGATTATGAAATGATAAAATTGATAACATATTATGAGACAAAGTACAAAGTGAGACGTACTCCTAGAGAACTTTCAGGATATGATCAGAAGAAAAAAGTTAAGAAGAAGGTGAATCATAAATGAAAATTAAAAAGGTTCCAGAAAGAACGTGTATTGTTACACATGATAAATGTGTGAAAAAAGATTTGCTTAGAGTTGTAAGATGTCCAGATGGTACTGTTAAAGTTGATTTGACAGGTAAAATGAATGGGCGTGGTGCTTATGTAAAAAAAGATTTAGAAGTAATAGAAAAAGCCAGATTGAGTAAAGTTTTAGATAAGCATTTAGAGGTTAATGTAACAGATGATATTTATGATGAAATGAAAAGGGTTATTGGTGAATAATGAAAAGAAAAGATTATATTTCTTGGGATGAGTATTTTATGGGGGTCGCGCTTCTTGCTTCAATGAGAAGTAAAGATCCATCTACTACTGTTGGTGCTTGTATTGTCAATAGTGATAATAAAATTATATCTACAGGATATAATGGTTCACCTACAGGTTATGATGATGATACTATGCCATGGGATCGAGAAGGCGATTTTCAAAATACAAAATATGCATATGTTTGTCATTCTGAACTAAATGCAATTTTGAATTCGCCAAGTGTTGTTAAAGGATGTAAAGTTTATGTAACACTTTTTCCTTGCAATGAATGCGCTAAAGCTATTGTACAATCTGGTATAAAAGAAGTTATATATTTATCAGATAAATATAAAGATACAGATAGTAATTGTGTTTCTAAAAGAATTTTAGATACATGTGGTGTTAAATATAGAGAATATAATTTAAAAAATAAAAAAATTGAATTAGAACTTTAGAAAGGAGTGATTATTATGATGACTGTCTTAGAATATGCTTTGGATATGAATAAAACAGTAGAACAAGTAATCAAAAAATGTGAAGAATTTGGTATTAATGTTAAATATGAGGATGATTTATTAGACGATGAGGCAATTACTGAATTAGATGCATGTTTTCAAAATGATGAAAATGAAGAACTTGAGGATCATGTTGAAGAAATGGTAATGCAAAGTAAAATAAATGTTGATAATGTTGTTAAGAAAGAAAAAGTAAAAAAACAAAAAGAAGTACCAAATAAAAAAGATTTCTTAAATAAGAAAAAAGAAATGTATAAAAACAAAAATAAATTGATGACTAATAAAGAAGTTGGTTCTGATGTTGTTTTATATAAAGAAAATATGACAATAAATGAACTTGCTAACGCTATGAATGTAAGCGGTGGAGAACTTGTTAAGAAATTATTTAATTTAGGATTAATGGCTACATTAAATAATAGTATTAGTTTTGAAAATGCTGAGATACTTGTTTTAGATTATAATAAGCAATTAAAGAGAGAAGAAGCTACTGATGTTAGCAATTTTGAAGAATATGAAATTGTTGATAGTGAATCTGATAAAGTTAAAAGAGCGCCAGTTGTAACTATTATGGGACATGTTGATCATGGTAAAACTACTCTTTTGGATACAATAAGAAAAACTAATGTTGCTGAAAATGAAGCTGGAGGTATTACACAAAATATTTCAGCTTATCAAGTAAAATATAAAGATGAGTTAATAACATTTATTGATACTCCTGGTCATGCGGCTTTTACAGAAATGCGTTCTAGGGGTGCAAAGATAACAGATATTGTTATTATAATAGTTGCGGCTGATGATGGTGTTATGCCACAAACTAAAGAAGCAATTGATCATGCTAAAGCAGCAGGCGTTCCTATAATTGTGGCAATTAATAAAATTGATAAGCCTGGTTCTAATCCAGATAGAGTTATGCAAGAATTAGCTGAGTATGGTCTTACTCCTGATATTTGGGGTGGAGATACATTATTCAATAAGATTTCTGCTAAAAATGGTATAGGTATCGATGAACTACTTGATAACATTTTATTAGTTGCTGAAATGGAAAATTATAAAGCTAATCCTAATAGATATGCTGTTGGTTCTGTTATTGAATCAAGGCTTGATAAACATTTAGGTCCAGTTGTTACTGTTTTAATTCAAAATGGTACTCTTAGAATTGGTGATCCTATTGTTGTTGGAACTTCTTTTGGTAAAGTTAGAACTCTTAAAAATGATAAAGGTAATGAAATAGTTGAAGCTTTACCTAGTACTCCTGTTGAAATTACAGGTATTAGTGAAGTACCATCAGCTGGCGATAAATTTATGGCTTTTGAAACTGAAAAAGAAGCTAAGCAAGTTAGTGAAAAGAGAAAAGAAGTTCAAAGATTAAATGCAAGTAAAGGTTCAAAGGCTGTTACTTTAGATGATTTATTTGCCCGTGTTCAAGATGGTATTAAAGAAGTAAAAGTTATTATTAAAGCAGATGTTAATGGTTCGGCTGAAGCTGTTAAGAATTCACTTGAAAAAATTGAAGTTGAAAATGTAAAGGTAAAGGTAATTAGAAGTTCTGTTGGCGCAATTACTGAAAGTGATGTAGTACTTGCAAAAGCATCAAGTGCAATTATCGTTGGATTTAATGTAAGACCTAGTAATATGATAAAAGACTATGCTAAAGAACAAGGTGTTGAAATTAGATTATATGATATTATATATAAAGCTGTTGAAGAAATGATTGATGCTTTAAAGGGTATGCTTGAACCTGTTTATGAAGAAAAGATAATTGGGGAAGCAAATGTTAAACAATTATTTAAATTTTCTAAAGTTGGTACTATTGCTGGTTCATATGTAACCGATGGTGTTGTAAAGAAGGATGCAAAAGCACGTTTAATTAGAGATGGTGTAGTTGTATATAATGGAGAAATTGCTTCTTTACAAAGAGAAAAAGATGCTGTTAAAGAAGTTAAAAAAGGTCTTGAATGTGGTATTACTTTGAATAATTATAGTGATATTAAAGTAGGCGATGTGATTGAAGCTTATGAGATGGTTGAGGTAAAAAGATGAGTATTAAGATAGAGAGAATTGAAAGTTCAATGGTTAAGGAAATTTCTTACTTACTTGCTAATGAAATAAAGGATCCTGATATTCATTTTGTTACTGTTACTGCTGCTAAAGTTACGAATGATTTATCGTTTGCTAAAATTTACGTAACTGTATTTGATGAAGAAAAGAAAAAATCTACGCTTGATGCTTTAAATAATGCTAAAGGCTTTTTGAGAAGTAAATTATGTGATAGAATTGATATTAGGCATATGCCGGAACTTGAATTTGTTTATGATGAATCAATTGCATATGGTAAGAAAATAGAAAATATAATTGAAAAAATTCATAAAGAAAATTGACTTTTTAAATATAAATTGATAATATATATTTGTATTTGATGAAGACGGAAAAATAGTAGTTTTAATTAATGGTAATAAGAAAATTAGTGGTGATGAAAACTAATCAAGTTAATAAAATGAAATACATTTTTTAGAGTTAAATCGTTAATCGCGTTAAGATAATGAGGTAATAAACATTACAAAATAAGGTGGTACCGCGCTTTCGCGCCCTTATAATTGTAGTGTTTTTATTTTTTAGGAGGTAAAAAAAATGAAATATGCAGAATTTATTGATTATACTAATTTGAAAGCTGATGCTACAGTAGAGGATATTAAATCTTTATGTGAAGATGCTAAACAATTGCATGTCCAATCTGTGTGTGTTAATCCTTGTTATGTGGGTCTTGCTCATGAACTTTTAGAAGGTTCAACAGTAAATGTTACTACTGTTGTTGGTTTTCCACTTGGCTCTAATAACACTAGGGTTAAAGAAATGGAAGCATTAATTGCTGTTGAAGATGGTGCTGATGAAATTGATATGGTTATTAATATTGGCGCTTTAAAAAATGGTGATTATGACTATGTTAAAAATGAAATTGAAGATATTATGGCTGCTATTGATGGTAAGGTTTTAAAGGTTATTATTGAAACTTGTTATTTGACTGAAGAAGAAATTGGTAAAATTACAGAAATATGTAATGATACTTTTGTTAATTTTATTAAGACTTCTACTGGTTTTGGTAGTAGAGGAGTTAGTTTAGAAGATATTGATATTATTAATCAACATAAAAATGATGTTCTTGAGATTAAGGCTAGTGGTGGTATACATGATGAGAAAATGATTGAAGAATTACTAGCTAAAGGTGTTACTAGATTTGGTATTAGTAATATTGATTTTTTGAAAGGAGATAAAAAATGAAATTATATGATGAATTAGTTTGGAGAGGTCTTGTTAAAGATGTTTCTAGTGAAGAATTAAAGAATAAGTTAAATGATGAAAAAATTACATTTTACTGGGGTACTGATCCAACCGCGCCTTCACTTCATCTTGGTCATTATTCTTCACTTGTTACGGCTAAGAGACTTGCTAAGGCAGGGCATCATCCAATTCTTTTAGTTGGTGGTGCGACTGGTTTGATTGGTGATCCAAGACCTACTAGTGAAAGAGAAATAATTTCTAAAGAAACAGTTTTAAAAAATATAGATGGTATAAGAAAACAAGTTGATCGTATTTTTGATGGTAAAGCTGAAATTGTTAATAACTATGATTGGATGAAGGATTATAGTTTCTTGGATTTTTTGAGAGATGTTGGTAAGTATATAAATGTTAATTATATGCTTGATAAAGATATTATTAACAGAAGATTAGAAACTGGTATTACTTTTGCTGAATTTTCTTATACATTAATTCAGGGATATGATTTTTTACATTTGTTTAGAGAAAAAAATTGTATTTTGCAAGCAGAAGGATCTGATCAGTGGGGAAATATTACTACTGGTTTAGAGTTGATTAAAAAAATTGAGGGAAAAGAAGCATTTGGTTTTACAATGCCTTTAGTTTTAGATAAATATGGTAATAAATTTGGTAAATCAGAAGGTAATGCTTTATGGCTTGATAAGAATTTAACTTCTAGTTATGAATTGTATCAATATTTAATTAATGTTGATGATTCTATGGTAATTAGTTATTTGAAAATTTTTACGTTTTTAACTAAAGAAGAAATAGAAGAATTAGAGGTATCCAATAATTTAGAACCGGAAAAGAGACTTGCTCATAAGGCTTTAGCACGTGAGGTTATTACTGATTTACATGGAAAAGATGAATATGATAAAGCTGTAAAGTTAAGTGAAGTTTTATTTAGTGGTCATGTTAAAGAATTGTCAAGTGATGAACTTGAGTTAGTGTTTAAAAATATGCCTCATGTTAATGTTGAAAGTGGTTTAAACATTGTTGATTTTTTAGTTAATACTGGTATTTGTTCGTCTAAAAGAGAAGGTAGAGAATTTGTAATGAGTTCTTCTATTACAATTAATGAAGAAAAAATAAATGATGTTAATGCTATCGTTGATAAGAATTTATCAATTAATGATGATACTTTGGTTGTTAGAAAAGGTAAAAAGAAATATTTTATTGTAAAATTGGTATAAGTAGTTAACTTTTTGTTTAAAAGGACTTGCAATAGTTATTAAAAACTGATAAAATATATCTCGTAACTGTTAGTTACTTGATAGCACGTATGGTGAAGCGGTTAACACGGCGGATTGTGGTTCCGTTATGCGTGGGTTCGAACCCCACTATGTGCTCCATATTAAAATATACTTGAAATTTCAAGTTTAAAACTAATCTATAAATAGATTAGTTTTTTTGTTTTAAAATTTACTTAGTTAAATAATATTTGCTTAAATAATTTGTTTGAATAAAAAATGTATGTTATAATATCTAACTAAAGGAGGCTTTATAATGACAATTGAACAAGCAGAAAGATTTTATGAACAGGATAATAAAAATTATGAAATAAAAAAAAACAAAGTTTTTTTAAATTGGTTAGAAAATATTATAGATGATGGCTATAATTGTTTTATAAAAATTGAAGAATTACAGGAATTAATTAATAATATAGTTAATTGGTATGAAATTAAATATCCTGAAAGAGAATTAGAAAATCTTGAAGGAATTAGAAATGAAAAATTTAAAGATATTAAAAGAATTTCAAATGTAATGGATATTAAACAATTATTATTCAGATTACCACATAATCAATTATGTTTAATAGAATGTGGATATAGAGCTAATGGTGGGATTCAATATCAAATTTATGAAAATGGTCAAGTTAAATGGAAAAGTCAAATAATTATAAGAACAAATAAAAAGAATGAAAAAAATAATTTTTTTGTTAATAAAATACCATATTTTTTAATTTATGCAGATTATATGACTGGTGAAATATCAAAAAATTATGAATTAGGTGAATATTTAAATAGTGAAAAAAATATAACTTTAGATGAATTGTTATCAATTTTTAATAAAAAATATGTTGATGTATTAGATTTTACTGAATTGAAACAAAGTGTATATAATCATAATTGCGATATTGAATTAAGACGTAGAATTTTGCAACTTACAGCACTTAAGTTATTATATTCTAAAAATACTATTCCAGAGAGAGGATATGAAAGAGCTAAAAGATTTATAAATGAATTTAATAAAAAATTATGTCTTAATTTATCTACAGAAGAAATAGATGAAATAATTTATAGAAATTATAATAATAAAGATAAATGTGCATATTTTTTTAAACCTTATGATTATGAACAAGAAGAAAAATGTTTGTACTATAGTGTTGAAAATGTATGTGAAGGAAAAAGAGATAAAATTAAAGGTATAAAAAGATTATTAAAAATAATGTATAATAAAAATAGAAAATAAAGCTAGTAATGCTTATTTATATAAATAAGAAATGCTATGCTTTTTTTATTAAATATATTGATAATATTTTTTGTTTATGTTAAATTAGTATTAGTGATGATATGAAGCAGATATATACAGAATATGGTTATTATAGTGGTAATCATGTGAATTTATTTATTTTAAAAAATATGTTTAAAGATTTTATTAGATTTTTTACAAATAAATATGTTATTTTTAGATGTAAAAGTATTTGGGGTGTAAAAAATAAAATAATGGAAAAAAACTTAAGAGGTGGAATATATACTTCGTTTTATATTGACTATTTTAATAAGCATAATTCTTATGTTGGTTTAAATACAATATTTAAAGGTATTCCTTGTTTACCACATGGATTTAATGGAATATTTATATCTGATAATGCTGTAATAGGTAAAAATTGTGTTATATTTCAAGGTGTTACGATTGGATCAAATACATTAGAAGAAACAAAAAATTTTGGCTCTCCTGTGATTGGTAATAATTGCTATATTGGTGCAGGTGCTAAGATAATTGGAAATGTACATATTGGAGATAATGTAAGAATTGGCGCTAATGCTATCGTTACATTTGATGTACCAAGTAATTGTACAGTTGTTTTAAATAAACCTAGGATTATTAAGAAAAATAGACTTAATAATAGGTTTGTTAAATATATTGGAAAAAATAAATATTATTATAAAGATGGATTATACCATAAAATATAAAGTCTCAATTATTTTGAGATTTTTTTATAAAAAAAAACAATTATTAATAATTGTTTTGGGAAAGTAAGCAATATCCCTTTTTATTCTTAACAGACCTGCTACCTTACTTTCAGTTTTATTATAGCAATTATTATATGTATAGGCAATTAAAATTTGTTTACTAAATGTCTAGTAGTGTAAATAAATATATGTTATAATAGTTTGGATTTAGAGGTGTTATATGGTTGATTTGTATGAAAATGATTCTAAGGTGTATGCAGAAAATTATAGTAAAATAAGAGATTTTATTAATAGAAGTGATATACAAAAGGCAAATAGTATAGAATCTTCATATGTATATTATAGGGGATATCAAAATATCGGGGATTCTAAGAGACACCTTTTTATTATTAGATCAACAAGAAATATTTATACAACTTATTATGCTTTTATTTTTATAGATAAAGATAGTAATATAAAAAAATTAAAGTGTGATTGTCCTCAATTTGAAAATTATGGAAGTTGTAAACATTTAGCAGCTTGTTTTCAACATTATAGTGCTGAAATGTTTGGTAGAAAGAAAAAAAGTGATGAAGATATTTCTAGACAAATTTTGGATAAATATTTTGAAGAAAATAAATCTGTTATAAAAAAAGAGGTAAAATTAAATATTAGCATTATTCCACATGTATCTGATTATTCTAATAATTATGAATTAAAAATTACAATTGGTACTAATAAAATGTATTCTTTATCTTCACATTTTTCTTCTTTTAGAAATGCTTATATTAATCATAATGGTAAATGTAAATTTGGAAAAGAATTTATTTTTGATTATAATGAATATTATTTTAGTAATCAAAATAAAAAATTTCTTGATTATATATTTAAAAATAATATTAATTTATCTTATGGATATATATCTGGTAGTACACTTTCATATATACTTCCTAATATTGATTTTTCATTTTATTTTGATAATCATTTAATAAATTATATAATTGAAGGATTTCCTTTTAAAACAAATATTTGTAAAAATGATGATCAATATGAACTTATTTTTGATATGAATGATTTTTATTATTTTGGAAATGATTATGTTTATTGTGATGGTAATATTTATCATTTAACTTATAAGGAAAAAGATTTAGTTAATGATTTAATTGAAGGAGAAATTACTAAAATTAAATTTAAAAAAGATGATTTTAAGAAATTTACAAGTGGTATTCTTCCTATAGTAAAAAATAATATAGAAATTGATTCTAATATGAAAGATGAACTTGTTATTATAAATAAACCTGATGTTAAATTATATTTTGATATTAATAATAAAGAAATAGTTTGTAATATAAAATTTGATTATAATGGTGATATTGATTATTTTGATGATAGTAGTAATATAATAAGAGATGTTGATTTTGAAAGTACTGTTATAAATGATGTATTTGAATATGGGTTTAGATTAGAAAATAAAAAAATAGTGCTGGATGATTTAGATAAAATGGTTTCTTTTATCGAAAATGGTTTAAATGATATTGCTTTAAAATATAATATTTATACTTCTGAGAATTTAAAAAAGGTAAATATTAAGAAAAAAACTAATATTTCTAGTATGTTTAGTTTAGGTCAAGATAATATAATGAGTTATAGTTTTAATTTAGATGGTTTAAATAAAAATGAATTTGTTAATATTTTAAAAAATGTTAGATTAAAAAAGAAATACTATAGATTAAAAAATGGTGATATTTTAAACTTAAATGATGATAATTTAAATGAAATTAATAATTTGATTGATGATATGGATATTAGTGATTCTGATATTATTAATGGAAAAGGTGAAATTTTAAAATATCGGGCTATATATTTAGATAGTTTAAGGAAATCAAAATATCATAATGTTGAAACAGATAATTTGTTTGATAATTTTATTGATAATTTTTATAAATATAAAGATTGTAATATTGAATTTTCAAAAGATGATTTAAGTATTTTACGTGATTATCAAATTACTGGTGTTAAATGGTTATATAATTTAGATAAAACTGGTTTTGGTGGTATTTTAGCTGATGAAATGGGTCTTGGTAAAACTATACAAATTATATATTACATTAAACAAATATTAAAAGAAGATGTAAACAGTAAATTTTTGATTGTTGTTCCAACTTCACTTGCATATAATTGGGTTTATGAATTTAATAAATTTGGTTCTGATATAAGTGTTTTATTGATTGTTGGAAATAGAAGTATTAGAGACGAATTATTTAAAGAAAAAAATAAATATAATGTAATTATTACAACATATGGTTTACTTAGAGAAGATGAAGAAAACTATATAAATGATTATTATAATACAATGATAATTGATGAAGCTCAAAATATTAAAAATTATATGGCTGGTTTAACTAAATCGGTTAAGAGAATAAAGGCAAAAACTAAATTTGCATTAACTGGTACGCCAATTGAAAATTCTACTTTAGAATTGTGGAGTATATTTGATTTTATTATGCCTGGTTATTTAGCTAGTATTCAAAAATTTCAGGGAAAATATAAAATTAATGAATTTAATGATGATACTGAATATTTGATAAGTGGTCTTAATAATCAAATAAATCCATTTATTTTAAGGAGAAGAAAAAAAGATGTTATTAAAGAATTACCAGAAAAGTTAGAAAATAATATTTTTATTGATTTATCTGATGAGCAAAAAAAATTATATGTTTCTGAACTTGAAAATGTAAGGGAAAAGATGAATGAATTATTAGTTTCTGGTGGTGTTAGTAAAGTAAGATTTATGATTTTACAGTTACTTATGAAATTAAGACAGATTTGTATTGATCCTTCAATTGTTTATGAAGATTATAATGGTGGATCTAATAAGATTGATACTTTAATAAATGTTGTTTTGGAATCTGTTTATAATAATCATAAGATTTTGATTTTTACTTCTTTTAAAACGGCTTTAAATATTGTTAAAAAAAGACTTGATAAAGAAAATATAAAATCTTTTATAATTGATGGTTCTGTTAAAAGTAAAGATAGGTTAGATAGGGTTAATGAGTTTAATGATAGTAGTGATTCATGTGTGTTTTTGATTATGCTTAAATCTGGTGGAACTGGTTTAAATTTAACTAGCGCGGATGTTGTTATTCATCTTGATTTATGGTGGAATCCACAGGCTGAAAATCAAGCTACTGATAGGGCACATCGTATTGGTCAGAAGAATACGGTAGAGGTTATTAAACTTATTACTAGGGGGACTATTGAGGAAAAGATACTTGTTTTACAGGATAAAAAGAGAAAACTTAGTGATAAGATTATTGATGGAACTGATAGGTGTGAAAATATTATTTCTAGTCTAACTGAAAAGGATATTAGAAATTTGCTTTCATATGAAAATAAAGAGTAGGGTGAACCTACTCTTTATAAAGTATATCTAAGTCTACAGCGCCATTTATTCCATTAATTGATCCTGTAGATGAATTTTGCCATATTAGATAATCTTTTTCATATGTTGTTTTTTTTGTATAATGGGCAAGCCATGTTTTATATTCTTTTAAATTCCATACTTGATTTAAATAGTTTAAACTGCTATATAGCATACTATCATATCCAGCTTTAATGCATTCATCCATAAATGCTTTAGCTATATTATTAATATCTAAAAAATTTAATTGATAATCATCAAAATATGTCCATGATTCCCAGTCAAATGTTATTGGTAGATCTAATTTTATTCCATCTAATTCTTGTATTATCCATGATGCTTGCTTTTTTGCTTCATCAATTGTTTTGGCATATGAATAAAAGTATATTCCTACTAAAAGTCCTTCTTCTTTAGCATTTTTTATATTGTTTTTGAATTTACTATCCATTACTATGTTATTTTTTGAGTCATGACCGAAGCCAATTCTTATCATAACAAATTCGGCACCTGCTTCTTTTACTTTTTTAAAATTTATATCACCTTGCCATACAGAAACGTCAATTCCTACCATTGTATTATCATTTTTATATTCTTTTTTAAATTCATCAAATTTATAGTATGTTGGTGTATTTGGAGTAATATTTTGTTTATTTCTAACGATTATTTTAGTTTCTTTTTCTGTGTAATTGCCTGATGAATCGGTTACTTTTAATGTTAGTGGATAGGTTCCTATTTTGTTTATGTCATAACTTCCTATTATTTCTAATTTTAAATTTCGATCATAGTTATCACCGAAAAATAATTTGCTTTTTAAATCAAATTTTTTTCCAATTTCAGTATAATAGGTGCTTGAAACCCCAAGAATTGGTTTTGTTGTATCAACAATATTTATTTTTAAATTGTTGGTTATTATATTATCATTTTCTTTAGTTTTATAGATTATGTTTTTAGTTCCTAATTCAGTTGTTTCGATATTTATTTTTGGTGTTATGATTTGACTTTTTTCTATTTCTTGTAATGATATTTTACTTCCATATTCTACTACCATTTCTTTATATACAATGTTTTCTTTTTTACATCCTGTTAGTAATATTATAAAAAGTATAAGTATTATTTTCATAGTTCCTCCGTTTATATATATACCATAATCTATTATAAAAAACAATTAATATGCATTAATATTTATAAATTTTCCATATTAATATTAGGTGATATTTTGGAAAATAAGAGTATTTGGCAGTATGACGTTGATTGTTTAAAATATAATAAGCTAGATAAGGATATTAACTGTGATATTTTAATTATTGGTGGTGGGATTGCTGGACTTTCTTCAGCTTATTTTTTTAGAAACAGTAAATATAAAATTGTTTTGGTTGATCGGAAAATATGTGGTTTTGGTATAAGTAGTATGAGTACTGGTAAATTAACTTATATGCAGAATTTAATTTATAATAATTTAAAGAAAAATTATGATGAAAATAGAGCTTTACTTTATTTAAATTCACAGAAAGAAGCTATTGATATTGTTAAAAATATTATTAATAGTAATAATATTGATTGTGATTATGTAGATACTTCTTCATATGTTTTTACTAATGATAAAAAGAGAATTAAAGATTTGGAAAAAGAAATTGCTTTTTATAAAAAAAATAATATTAAATGTGATATTACAGATATTCCTACCAAATATCCTTCTATTTATGGTTTTAAAATTGAATGTGGTGGTGTTTTTAATCCTGTAAAGTATTTGATGAAATTAAGAGATATTATAGGTGAAATGATAGATATTTATGAAAATACTGGTATTATTAAGTTAGATAAAAATGATGGCTTTTATAAAGCTTATACTGATTCTGGTAATATTATTTCTTCTAAATATGTTATTGTTTGTACACATTATCCTTTTTTCATTGTTCCGTTTTTTTTACCTTTTAAAAGTAGTGTTGAAAAGTCATATTTAGTTTGTGGTGAATGTAAGAAAAATGATAATATTCAACTTATTTCTGATGAAGTTTCTTTTAGATATTATAAATTAAAAAATAAAAATTATTTTATTTATGGTAGATGTAGTCATAAAGTATGTGATTTTTTAGATGATAGAGATAGTTACAATGAAATATTAGATGAGTTTCAAAAATATTTTAATGGTAATCTTAAATGTTACTGGCTTAATCATGATATTATGAGTTATGATGGATTACCTTATATAGGAGAAGTTGATAATAATTTATATATCGCCTCTGGTTTTAATAAATGGGGTAATACTAATGGTACTATTGCTGGTAAGGTTATATATGATATTATTATGAAAAATGATAATCCTTATATTGAATTATTTAATCCTCACAGGGGTATTTCTTTTGATAAGGTTAAAAACTTATTTATATACAATTTTAGTGTTATGAAAAGATATATATTAAATAAAATAGTTCCTCTAATTAAGTATTATGATGATAATGTTAGTGTTAAACTAATTGATGGAAAACTTTGTGGTATTTATATTGATGAAAATAAAAATAAACATATTGTTTCTAATATATGTCCTCATATGAAATGTAATCTTATTTTTAATTATGTAGATAAGACATGGGATTGTCCTTGTCATGGTTCTAGATTTGATAAAGATGGTAATTTAATATTTGGACCTTCTGTATATGATATTAAGATCGATAAAAAATAATATTTTATATTTAAAAATTATAGACAAATTTATGGTGTCCGTGCTATACTTTTTTTGTTAAAGTTAGGCTATAAGAGGAGGAGTTGGCATGGCGAAATATGTTTTTGTAACTGGTGGAGTTGTTTCTGGTTTGGGTAAGGGAATAACAGCTTCATCAATTGCACTTTTACTTAAATCTAGAGGATATAAGGTTTTTATGCAAAAGTTTGATCCTTATATTAATGTTGATCCGGGTACTATGAATCCTATTCAGCATGGTGAGGTATTTGTTACTTATGATGGTTGTGAGACTGATTTGGATTTAGGTCATTATGAAAGGTTTATTGATGAAGAACTTAATTATACTTCTAATATAACTAATGGTAAGATATTTAAATCAGTTATAGAAAAAGAAAGAAGAGGAGATTATTTAGGAGCGACTGTTCAAATGGTTCCTCATATTACAAATGAAATTAAAAATAAGGTTTATGAGGCTGGTGCGACTAGTGGTGCGGATATTGTTATTACTGAAATTGGTGGTACTGTTGGTGATATAGAATCACAGACGATGATTGAAGCTTTGAGGCAAATTGCTTATGAGAAAGGGAGAGAAAATACTTTTTTTGTTCATTGTACTTTAGTTCCTTATATATATGGTTCTGATGAATTAAAGACTAAACCTACTCAAAATAGTGTTAGAGATTTAAGAAATATGGGTATTCAACCTGATGCTTTGGTTTGTAGAGTTCCTTTTCCAACTGGTGATTTAATTAAGAGAAAATTATCTTTGTTTTGTTCATTGCCTTCAGAAAATATTATAGATTCTGTTGATGTGAAAAATTTGTATGAAATACCTATTAATTATTATAATCAAAAATTTGATGAAATAATTTTGAAAAGTTTTGGTTTGGATGTTAAAAAGGCTAATATTAAATATTGGACTGATTTAATTGATAGGGTTAATAATCTTGAAAAAGAAACTGAGATAGCTTTGGTTGGAAAATATGTTGATTTGCATGATGCTTATATTTCAGTTGTTGAATCTTTAAAACATGGTGGTTACAAATATAATACTAAGATTAATATTAAATGGGTTAATTCAGAGGAATTAGAGAAGGATATTGATTTAAAGGAAGTTTTTAAAAATACTAAAGGTATTATTGTTCCTGGGGGTTTTGGTTCAAGGGGTATTGAGGGTAAGATAAAGGCAATTAATTATGCGAGATGTAATAAAATTCCTTTTTTAGGTATTTGTCTTGGTATGCAACTTGCGGTTATTGAATTTGCGCGGAATGTTCTTAACCTTGATGCTACTTCAACAGAATTTGATACAACTACTAGTAATCCAGTAATTGATTTGATGGCTGATCAAAAATCTATTAGTAATATGGGTGGTACTCTTAGACTTGGTAATTATGAATGTTCTATTGTTAAGGATACGCTTGCTAGTAAATTATATAAGAGTGATAAGATTTTGGAAAGACATAGGCATAGGTATGAGTTTAATAATGCTTATAGGGAAGAACTTGAGAAAAATGGTCTTATTGTTTCTGGTATTAATGAAGTAAATAATCTTGTTGAGATTGTTGAACTTAAAGATCATCCTTATTTTATAGCTTGTCAATTTCATCCGGAATTTAAGAGTAGACCAACTAGACCTCATCCTTTATTTGATGGTTTTATTAAGGCTAGTGTTAAATAAAAATTCTATTTTTTAATAGAATTTTTTAATGTTTTAACCAATTTTTTCCATCTAATAAGTATGTTACTAACATAGATGACGCTGAATCGCCGACAACATTTAATACTGTTGCTGGGGCATCTATTATTGTTGCAATTATTGTTAACATTGGTAGTGATGCTATTGGAGCACCTAGCATTGTTATGATGAACATTTCAGATATTGTGCCACCACCGATTGGTAGTGCTGTTACTAATAGAGTTGCTATTAATGCTGTTAGTAAAAGTTTTGTAAATGATATGTCAATATTAAACATACATACAAGAAACATGATTTTAAATACGCTACCAACTATTGAACCGTCTTTATGAAAATTTGTTCCAAGTGGTATTGTTGTTGAGTATATTTCTTCATTAATTCCTATTTTTTTTGCTGCTTCACAATTTGATGGTATTGATGCTGCTGATGAGCATGTTGATATGGCTGTTATTGTTGGATTTATTATGTTTTTGAAATATCTTTTTATTCCTTCTTTTCCTCCTGCTATGTAGGCATATAATCCATATATTATGAAGTATATAAATATTGATGTTACTAGATAGATTAAAAAAGTTTTAATATAACTGGAAGTTATGCTTCCCCCGAAATTTCCTACTAAGACTGCAAAATATGTTCCAAGTCCGATTGGTGCGTATAACATGATAATATGTATTATTTTATTGATTACTTCTTTTAAACTTTCAAGTAATTCTAGTGTTTTTTGTCCTTTTTCATTGGATAAATTTAATGCAAGACCAAATATGATTGATGCTATTATTAATGCTATCATGTTATTTATGTTTAGAAGATCACTAAAATTATTTACGGATAGAGAACTTACAAATTTGTCTAAGAAGTTTATTTTTTCTACTATTGATGTTTCATAAGTATAGGTGTTTGATTTTATTAATGGTGAGGTAGTGGATGCTATTATTCCTATTAGGGCACTTATTATTGATGTTGCGAGAAATATTAAGAATGTTGTTAATAGGACTTTACTTATTCTTTTTGGTTTTTCGATTTTGCCTATTGCTGTTGTTATGTTTAAGAAGATTACTGGTATTACTATACATGTTAACATATTTATGAATAAATCTCCTAAGGATTTTATATTATTTGTTTTTTCTTTAAATATTAGTCCTACTATGGCACCTATAATAATACTAATTATAAGATAGATGGATGTCTTATAATTTTTCCAAATGTTTTTCATAAATCTCCCTTCATGTTAATTATATTATTTTTATATTTTTTTATGATTGATTTTAATTTTATATTTTGATTAATTATTGTTTGGAGGATAATATTAATAAAAATTATGATTGTTTTTATGTATGAATTATATATATTTTGTTTTTATTAATGAGATAGTTGGAACAATAAATAATGTGTGGAATTTTAGGATAAATGTAACTGATATTGGAGTGGAGGTTTTATAAGTGTAAATCTTTAACGGCAACAATAAATATAATTAGTACAGTAGTTACTTTTTATAGTTCTATGTTTTGTTATGCTGCTATTAATGAAGGTACTGGGATAACAGTTAATTATATTGCATAAGCAAGTATTCTTGTAGATAGTGTGATTGCAAATAATTCTAATGTTGTAAAGGGTGTGAAATGTAAAATTATTATAAAAACTATTGATTTTTGAATAAAAATATATTAATATATGCTTATAAACGTTGATTGGAAGAGTATAATTATTATCTATTATAGAAAGTTAATGGTTGATGGAAATTAATATAGATGTAGTTAGAAAGACACCAGGAGTGCTTAGGCGAAATTAGTAGAATGAGCCGGTTAAAACCGTTATATTTAAGAGTGACTATTTTATAGTAATAAAGGTGGTACCGCGGATTAACAGTGATTCGTCCTTTTTTAGGACGACACTGTTTTTTTAGGAGGATATATGAAAATAGATGTAAAAGATTTAAAAAAATACGAAAATCAGGATATTGTTTTTGAAGGATTTGTTGATGCAATAAGAGATATTAAATGGGTTCAATTTGTAGTTTTAAGAGATAGTACTGGAAAAGTTCAAATGACAATTGAAAAATCGGATGAAAATAATAAAGAAATGGTAGAATTAATTAGTACATTACCACTTGAAAGTACAATAAAAGTTAATTGTAAAGTTGTAATTAATCCTAATGTTAAATTAAATGGTATGGAACTAATACCTAGTAAAATAGAAGTTACTAGTAGGAGTGAAAATGAATTACCATTTAATTATAAAGATTTAGAAAATGTTAATTTAGATACTAGATTAGATTATAGATTTATAGATTTAAGAAATGAAAAAAATATAAAAATATTTCAAATTCAAAGTAGTTTAGTAAGATATATGAGAGAATATTTATATGAACATAAATTTACAGAAATTCATACACCTAAATTAATAGGTGCAGCTAGTGAATCTGGTTCAGAAGTTTTTGAAGTTAAATATTTTGATAGAAAAGCTTATTTAGCGCAATCACCACAATTTTATAAACAAATGGCAATAGCTAGTGGATTTGGTAGAGTATTTGAAGTCGCACCTTGTTTTAGGGCTGAAAATTCTAATACTAGTAGACATGCAACTGAATTTACAAGTTTTGATGTGGAATTTAGTTATATTAATTCATTTGATGATGTTATGAATTTAGAGGCGGAAATGCTTGCATATGCTTTTGAAAAAATAAATATTGAATATGGTGAAGAAATTAAAAATATTTTTGGAAAGGAATTGAAAGTTCCAACATTACCATTTCCTAAAATGTCTTTAAAAGATGTATATAAAGAATTAGAAGAAAGATATGGATATACAGTTGATGAAAAAGAGAAAGTTGATTTAACAACAGAAGCTGAAAGACTTGTTTATAAGCTTGCTCAAGATAAGTTTGATCATGAATTTATGTTTATAACAGATTATCCTGCTGAAAAAAGAGCATTTTATCATATGAGAAATAAAGATGGAATTTTACAAGGATATGATTTGATTTGGAGAGGTGTTGAAATAACTACTGGTGCCCAAAGAGAACATAGGTATGAAGAATTATGCAAAAATGCTCATGAAAAAGGTTTGGGAGAAGATGTTAAATTTTATTTAGAATTCTTTAAATATGGTTGTCCTCCACATGGTGGATTTGCTATTGGTATAGATAGATTAACTATGCTTTTATTGAATATAACTAATGTAAAAGAATCAATGTTCTTATTTAGAGGACCTAATAGATTAAATCCTTAATATAGCAGAAATGCTATATTTTTTATGATTATTTTTGTAAATTAAATATAATTATTTATTTTTTGCATATAATATTAATGCAAATTAAAATTTGCTATTTTATGTAAATGAAATTGACTTTCATCATAAAATATAGTATATTATTATTGCATTTGAAGAAGTGCTTTAATAAGAAAATGTTTCTCGCTCCCGGATGGTGCGAGTAATAAATTATTCCGGGCGACAATGTTTCTCGCTCTCGGGTGGTGCGAGTAATAAATGATCCCGAGAGAAAATGTTTTGAAAACTTTATCTTAATGATAGAGTTTTCTTTTTACATATGTTATATGGGAGTTGATAATCTATGAAAGTTCAAACAGGATATTTATATCATATAAAAGATGAGTTCTTTGATGTAGTAAATGATGATAATTTAATGACTAATCATGAGCGCGGAAAAAAACGTCCGACATATTTTACGATTAAAGATGAAGATATATTATGGTTTATTCCTTTAAGTAGTAAGGTTGAAAAATATCAAAAAATTATAGATAAAAAAAATAAGAAATATTGTTTTTGAAACACTATTTTTGTTTGAAAGATATTGGAAGAAGAATCCGTTATATTATTTCAAAATGCTTTTCCTACGTTAGAAAAATATATCGATCATGTTCATACATCTAATGGAGCACCAGCAAAAGTTGGAACTTTACTTAAAAATGAAATATTGAATAATTTTAAAAATTTATTAAAACTTAAAAGTCGTGGCTATAATGTGTTTTTTACTGATATAGATAAAATTAAAAAACAAATGCTTAAAGAACTAGATAATTCAAATAAACAAAAAATCTCATAATTTTTAATTTTTAGCACTTTCTATTGACAAGTGCTAAAGGCGGTGGTATAACTATATTTAGTACGAAAAAGTACAAGGAGGAATTTATGAGAAAAAAAGAGTTTAAATCAGAGTCTAAAAGGTTACTAGATTTAATGATAAATTCAATCTATACAAATAATGAAATATTTTTAAGAGAACTTATATCAAATGCTAGTGATGCTTTAGATAAATTATATTACAAGTCATTAGTTGATTCTAACATTAAAGTGAATAAAGATGACTTAAAAATAACTGTTGAAGTAGATGAAAAAAATAATACTTTATCTATTATTGATAATGGTATTGGTATGACATTAGAGGAACTTGAATCTAATTTAGGTACTATTGCTAAAAGTGGATCTTTAGTTTTTAAAGAAATGGCTGATAAAAATAAAGATATTGATATTATAGGTAAATTTGGTGTTGGTTTTTATTCAGCATTTATGGTAAGTGATAAAGTAGAAGTATTAAGTAAGTCTATAGATAGTGATAAAGCTAATTTATGGATTAGTGAAGGTGCTGATGGTTATACAATTGGTGAAGCTAATAAAGAAACAAATGGTACAATAATTCGTTTGCACTTAAAGAAAGATACTGATGAAGAAGATTATTCACAATATTTAAAAGAATATAAAATTAAAGAATTAGTTAAAAAATATTCTGATTATGTAAGATATCCTATTGTTATGGAATGTGAACATCAGAAGTTAAAAGAAAATAGTAAAGATTCTGAAAAGAAAGAATATGAAACAGTAAAAGAATTAGAAACATTAAATAGTATGATTCCAATATGGAAGAAAAATAAAAAAGATGTTAAAGAAGAAGAATATGATAATTATTATATAGATAAATATTATGATTATGAAAAACCTTTAAAGGTTATATCTACATCAGTAGAAGGAGCTTGTTCATATAAAGGACTTTTATTTATTCCTTCACATGCTCCATATGATTTTTATACAAAAGAATATGAAAAAGGATTGAGTTTATATTCTAATGGTATATTGATTATGGATAAATGTAAAGAATTATTACCTGATTATTTTAGTTTTGTTAAAGGTGTTGTAGATAGTGAAGATATATCTTTAAATATTTCAAGAGAATTGTTGCAAAAATCAAAAAATTTAAGTGTTATTGCTAAAAACATTGAAAATAAAATTAAAAAAGAATTAGAAAATATGATGGAAAATGATAGAGAAATTTATAAAAAATTCTTTAAAGCATTTGGAAATCAATTAAAATTTGGTATTTATAATGAATATGGTATGCATAAAGATGAATTGAAAGATTTAATTATGTTTAATTCATCTAAAACAAAAGATTTAATTTCATTAAAAGAATATGTTTCAAATATGGATAAAGATCAAAAAGTAATTTATTATGCTTGTGGTGAAAGTATAGATAAAATTGATTTAATGCCACAACTTGATCAAATAAAAGATAAAAATTATGAAATATTATATTTAACTGATTATATTGATGAATTTACATTATCTGTTTTAGGAGAATATGATGGTCATAAATTTGTAAATGTCGCAAATGAAAATTTGGATTTAGAAATAACAGATGAAGTAAAAAAATATAATGAAGAAAATAAAGATTTACTTAACTTAATGAAAGATGAAATTAGTGTAAGTGAAGTAAGATTTACAAATAAACTTAAAAACCATTCAGTATGTTTAACTTCAAAAGGTAATGTTTCAATAGAAATGGAAAAAGTTATTAATGCTATGCCTACAGATGAAAGAATTAATGCTGAAAAAGTACTTGAAATCAATATGAACCATCCTATTGCTAAAAAACTTGAATCTTTATATAAAGACAATAAAGAAGAATTAAAATCTTATGCTAAAGTTTTGTATGCTGAAGCTAGATTAATAGAAGGATTATCTATTGAAAATCCTACTGAAATAAGTAATATAATTAGTAATATTATTGCAAAATAAAAACCAGAATTAATCTGGTTTTTTAACTATATTTTTTTAATGTTTTTAATTCGCGAGCACTCATTCTTACAGAAGTTCCGTCATCTAATGTTACTTTTTGTAAATTTACTTGTTGTTTGTGTCTAGTTGCTCTACAAGAATGTGATCTATTATTACCAAATAGAGGTGCTTTTGCTGTTAATTTTTTTGCCATATTGTCATCTCCTTTAAGATTTTTGCGTTTGCTTTAATAACTTTAACATATTATTTTGAATAAGTCAAATATTTTGAAGCAAAATATTTAAAAATATATGATTTTATAGTAAAATTAAAGAGGAGGAAAATTATGAAATATGGATCACTTAATTTGAAAAGCGATTATAGTTTACTTAGAAGTTTAATTAAAATAGATGATTTAATAAACTATGCTAAAGAAAACGATATAAATGTACTTAGTTTATGTGATGATAATCTATGTGGTTCACTTGAATTTTATAATGCTTGTAAAAAAAATAATATTAAATGTATAATCGGATTAGAATATAATTATGAAAATGAAAAAATATATTTATTTGCTTTAAATTATAATGGATTTAAAAATCTATTATTAATTTCTAGATATGGATTAAAATATTATGATGATATTATATTAATTGGTCATAAAAAAATAGGTGATTTTAAATTTTATAATATTGATGATATAAATTTTAAAGAAATAAGATCTTTGAATAAAGAAAATGAAAGTGCTTTAAAATATTTAGAAGCTATTAAAGAAAATAAAAAAATAAATGAAATAGAGAATATATCTGATGTTACTTTTGAAATAATTGATGATAAAATAACTGAAGAAATAATAGGTTTATGTAATTTAAATATAGATGAAAAACAAGAAATATTAAAATATAGTGATTCAGATTCTTATAAACTATTAAAAGAAAAAATAATAGAAGGAACAAAAAAAAAGTTTGGATCATCAATTCCTAAAATTTATTTAGATAGAATAAAATATGAATTAGATGTAATAAATAAAATGGGATTTTGTGATTATTTTTTAATTGTTTATGATTACGTAAAATATGCTAAAGAAAATAATATTTTAGTTGGTCCAGGAAGAGGAAGTGCAGCTGGATCACTTATTTCATATGTTTTAGATATAACAGAAGTAGATCCATTAAAATATGATTTACTATTTGAAAGATTTTTAAATATTGAAAGAGTTACAATGCCTGATATTGATATTGATTTTGAATTCGATAGAAGGGAAGAAGTAATCGAATACTGCAGAGATAAATATGGATCTAATAGAGTAGCAAATATTATTGCTTTTGGAACATTAAAATCAAGAGCTGTTATAAGAGATTTAGCACGTGTAATGGATATTAATGAAGATGAAATTAATGTTTTAAGTAAATCATTAAATCCTATGATTTCTTTAAAAGAAAATTATGAAAATGTTAAAAAATATTTAAATAGTTATGAATTAAAAAAATTATATAAATTAGGATTATTATTAGAAGGATTAAAACGTAATATTACAATGCATGCTGCTGGTATTGTTATGAGTAATATTGATTTAGCATTATCTGTTCCAATGATTTATAATGGAAGTAATTATATAGCAGGATATACACCAGAATATTTGGAACAAATAGGATTACTTAAAATGGATTTTTTAGGTCTTAAAAATTTAAGTATTTTAAGAGATTCATTAAAAAAAGTAAAGGAAATAGATTCCAATTTTAATATATATAATATTCCTTTAAATGATAAAAAAACAATTGATTTATTTAAAAATGGAAATACACTTGGAATTTTTCAATTTGAATCTAGTGGAATGATTAATTTTTTGAAAAGGTTAGATGTTAATAATTTTGATGATATAGTAATTGCTAATGCATTATTTAGACCTGGTCCGGCTAATAATATTGATTTGTATATAGCGCGTAAAAAAGGAAAAGTTGTACCTGATTATTACGATGAAAGATTAAAGAGTATACTTGAACCTACTTATGGAATTATGATTTATCAAGAGCAAATAATGCAAATAGCTTCTTTAATGGCAGGATATAGTTTAGGTGAAGCTGATATTTTGAGAAGAGCTATGAGTAAAAAAAAGGATAGTGTTATGGGTGAATCCTATGAAAGATTTATTAGTGGGTCTATAAAAAATGGTTATAGTGAAGAATGTGCGAAGAAAGTTTTTGCTGATATTCGTAAATTCGCACAGTATGGATTTAATAAATCACATTCAGTTTCATATAGTTTACTTGCTTATAGAATGGCTTATATAAAAGCACATTATAAAGAATGTTTTTATGTTAGTTTACTTAGTTATTTTAATGGTGATGAAAAAATAAATAACTATATATATGAAGCTAGACTTAGTGGTACTACTATATGTAGACCTAATATTAATATAAGTACATCTTTATATGAAGTTAATAATGAGAAAGTTTATCTTCCTTTATCGAGTGTAAAAGGAATTGGTAGTGGTTTTGTAAATAGTGTTATAGAAGAAAGAAAAAAAGGTTTATTTTTAAATATATTTGATTTTGTTAAAAGAGTAAAAGTTAATAAAAATATTTTAGAAGCTTTAATTTCTTCTGGATGTTTTGATTCATTTGAATATAATAGAAGAACAATGTTATCTAATATTGAATTGATATGTAATTATAGTGAATTAGGTGATTTAGTTGATAATACTTTTTTTGAACTTAGTAATTATGAGGAATTTACAAAAAAAGAATTAATGCTTTTAGAAAAAGAGTATTTGGGTATTAGTTTTGATAATAGTTTGATAAATGAATATTCAATTAAATATAAAAATTCTATTAGTTTAAATGAAGTAGATAAATATTTTGATAAAGATGTTGATGTTGTTTTAATGGTTTCTAAAATAAAAAAAATAAAGGCTAAAGATAATTCTTATATGGCTTTTATTGATGGAACAGATAATATTAATAAAATTAATCTTGTTGCTTTTAAAAATGTTTATGATGATTTAAATAATATTGATGTAAATGATATTATACATGTAAATGGTCATGTTGAAAAAAGGTATAATGAGTATCAAATTGTTGTAAAAAAAATAGAAAAAATTGATTAAAAAAACTATTAAAGAGATTTTTTGATAATGTCAATAATAGTTTTTTTTATTTTTTCATCTGAATTATTCCATAGTAATTCAAAAAAAACGCCTAAACCTGGAAGTGTTATTTCATCACCTTTTTTTATTGATTCTTCAATTGATTCAATCATTTCTTTTTCATTTACTTCTTTAAAATTATTTATAATACTTTTTCTTATGTCAATATTCATATTTCCTCCAACAATATTTTGGTATAAATTTTATAAATTATACATTGATTTTAGTATGGATGTATGATAAAATATATTTGAATGGAGGATACGAAATGCAGTGGTGGATTATATTAATAATTGTTGTAGTTTTAATTCTTTTATGGGTTATGAATACATACAATGGTTTAGTAGCTTTAAGAAATAGAGTTAAAGATCAATGGGCTCAGATAGATGTTTTATTAAAAAGAAGATCTGATTTGATTCCTAATTTAGTAGAAACTGTAAAAGGTTATGCAAAACATGAAAGTGGTACTTTAGAGGCTGTTATTAATGCTCGTAATAAAGCTGTTAGTGCTTCTAATGTTCATGATTCAGCTGTAGCTAATGGGGAATTAACTCAAGCTTTAACACATCTTTTTGCTTTAAGTGAATCTTATCCTGAACTAAAAGCAAATACTAACTTTATGGATTTGCAAAACAATTTAAAAGATACTGAAGATAAGATTGCTAGTACACGTCAATTTTATAATGATTCTGTATTAACTTATAAAAATAAAATTGAAATGTTCCCATCTAGTATTGTTGCTTCTATATTTGGTTTTAAACCAGAAGAATTCTTTAAAGTTGCAGATGCTGATAAAGAATTGCCAAAAGTTCAATTTTAACTTTTGGCTTTTTTAAGGAGATTTTATGAAAAAAATATTATTATTTTTATTTTTGTTTATACCATTTTATGTAAGTGCGACAGTAGAAAATTATTATATGGAAGCTACTGTTTTAAAAAATGGTGATATAAGTGTTAAAGAAGTATTTAGTTTAGATGGATCTTATAATGGTTTTAATAGAGAATTATATTATGGAAATAATATATATGGTGGTTCTGGTATTGAAATTGTTAGTGTTAAAGGTATAAGTGAAAGTAAATTAGATGGATTTAACACACTTAATGCTGATGGTGATTTATTTAAATTAGTTGGAAGTGCTTCTAGTGGTGATTATGGATATTATAGTCTTTCTAATATTTCTAGAGGTATAAATGTTAAAATATATAATCCATCAAGATATAATAAAATGTTTTATTTAGAATATATTGTTAAAAATATGGCGATTAAACATAATGATGTGGGTGAAGTTGGATATAATATATTTACAAGTTTAAAGGAACCTGTAGATAATTTAAATGTTAGATTTGTTGTTCCTAATAACAAAAATATTAGGGTATGGGCTCATGGTCCTTTAGAGGGAGAAACTTCTATTGTTTCAAATGAAGTTGTTTTACTTAAACTAGATTATTTATCTGCTTATGAAGCAGTTGATATAAGAATAACTTTTGATAGAAATGTTTTGAGTGATTCCTTAAAAACTGATGATAATGATGTCTTAGATAGTATTATTGCTGAGGAAACTAAAAAAGCTGATGATGCTAATGCTGAAAGAGAAAATCAAAGAAAGGCTTTAGAAAAATTAAAGGCTGAAATTGAAGAAGCTATTAAGGCTTTTGAAAATAATAGAACACAAGCAAATAAAGATTATGCGTTTAGTCTTGTTGATAAACTTTATGGTATGGAAGAATATTATATTTATTCAGAAAGACTTAATAGTATTCTTTCTTATGAGGAAGAAAATACTATAAAAATAAGACGAATTATAGGTAATATTGTAATTACTTTAGGTGTTTGTTATTTGGGATATGGATTTTATTTGGTTTATAAATTTTATAATAAAAATGATAAAGAGTATAAGAGTGCTTTTGATAATAAATATTATAGGGATTTTCCAGCTTCTTATGGTCCGGAAATTGTAGAATATTTAATGAAGAAAAATGTTACTGAGGATTCTTTTTCGGCTTCTTTATTAAATTTAATTTATAAGAAAAATGTAGGTTTTGAGAGTGTTGATAAAAAGGATTACAAATTAACATTACTTTCAGAAGATAATTTAACTACGGCCGAGAAAAGACTTGTTTTGTGTGTTTTTGATAATGATAAAGAGATGACTTTGAAGAAATTAAAGAAGAATGCTAAAAGTTCATATGATTCTTTTATTAGAAGATATAATACTTGGAAAGATGAAGTTGTATATGAAGCAAAAAAATATAATTTTTTTGAAAAAGTTAATATTGCTCCTTATATTTTGTATTCTTTTTTAGGGTTTTTATTTATGTATTTCTTAATTAATTTTGTAAGTAATTCATTTGGTTATTTAATTACATTTATTATATTTTTATTCAGTTTAATTTCAATATTATATTATGCTTGTTCATATAAAAGGAGTAAAACTGGTAATGAAGACTATCAAAAATGGATGGGTTTAAAAAATTTTATGAAAGATTTTGGTCGTATGCATGAAAAAGAACTTCCTGAAATTGCTTTATGGGAGAAATATTTAGTTTATGCTAGTATATTTGGTCTTGCTAAAAAACTTGCTAAAGATATGGAAATTAAAGTTCAAGAAATGCAAAATATAGATACTACTGATATTATTAGATTTAATATGATAAATAATATGTTAAGAACATCAAGTGTTGTAGCAAGTACAATTGGTGAAGTTAAGCGAACTGCTGATCGTGCTTATTCAGCAGCTCATTCTTCTGATTCTTCTGGCGGAGGTTTTGGTGGCGGCTTTTCATCAGGTGGTGGCTCATTTGGTGGAGGAGGCGGAGGAGGTCGATTCTAGACTTCCTTTTATTTTAAAAAATTATATTGATTAAAAATGATATAAATGGTACAATTAAGATAGTTTGGAGTTGATAAATGTGTGTGGAATTTTATTGAGAAATCCGGAAATAGGAGAACTAATAACAACTATTATTAATATTATTAAAATTGCAACTGTAATAATTCTTGTTGTAATGGGGATGCTTGATTTTGCTAAAGCTAGCACAAAAGGTAGCGCTGATGATATGGCAAAATCGAGAAATATATTTTTTAAAAGATGCATTACGGGTGCTTTAGTATTTTTTGTTATTTCTATTGTTCAACTTGCTGTTAGTTTAGTTGCAAAAGCAACTGGAGGCCAAGATCCTGATAATAATAATATTTGGGAATGTGTTAGTCAATTAATAAATTACAAAGAAAAATAATGGATTTTCCATTATTTTTTGTTATGCCATTGAAAAAAATGTGTATTGATGGTAAAATATTCATATGTTATGGAGGTTGATATATTGGACGAAGGAAAAAATATTTTTTGTGATAATTGTGATGATTTAAAAGTTGTTGCTTTAAAACTTGAAAAAAGAGGATTTGATCCAATAAAACAAATATCAGGTTATTTACTTAGTGGAGATCCGGGTTACATCACTAATAAAGATGGAGCTAGGAAGATTCTTTGTAGGTATGATCGAAATGAGATAATTGAATTTTTACTTAGGGAATATATTAAATGAGATATTTGGGACTTGATTTAGGAACTAAGACATTAGGTATGGCTTTAAGTGATCCTTATGGGATAATAGCTTCATCTTATGGAACAATTCGATTTGAAAATGAAGATTATGATTGTTTACTTGAAAAAATAAAAAATGTTGTTGAAAGTGAACATGTTGATATTATTGTTTTAGGTTTACCTCGTAATATGAATAATAGTTTAGGCGAACGCGCGAATAAAACTATAGAATTTAGAGATAAATTAAGTAATTATTTGAATATGGAAGTTTTTTTACAAGATGAAAGACTATCTTCTGTTGAAGCAAATAATTATTTAATTGAATCAGATATGTCTAGAAAAAAAAGAAAACAAAAAGTTGATAGTGTTGCTGCTACAATAATACTTGAAACTTTTATGGAAAGAAGGAAAAATAATGAATGATGAAAAAATGACATTTAAAGTTATGAATGAAGAAGGAAAAGAAGTAGAATGTGAAGTTTTATTTACATTTGAAAGTGAAGAAACTAAAAAAAATTATATAGTATATACTGATAATACTACTGATGATGATGGAAATACTAAAGTATATGCTTCAATATACAATCCAAATGACGAGAAGTCTATTCTTTATCCAATTGAAACTGAAAAAGAATGGAAAATTGTGGAAACAATTTTAAGTGAATTACAAACTGAAGTTGGAAAAGGAACTGAAAATTAGTGTTTTATGGCGAAGTTTCTTAAGATTATAATTGGGGTTTTAGTAATTTTAATAATAGGGGTTTCTGTTTTTATGTATATGACTGGTCCGGTTGATAAAAACAATAAAGAAAATATATTAGTAGTTGTTAATAAAACAGATACTTTTTCTACTTTGGGAAAAACATTATATGAAAAAGGATTAATTAAATCAGAATTAATTTATAAAATATATGTAAAACTATTTTTAAAAAATTCTCATTTAGAAGTTGGAGAATATGAATTAAATAAATCTATGGATTTAGATAATATAATAGAAATTTTTAAAAAAGGTAATAATTATAATCCTGATGTTATAAGAATTACTTTTAAAGAAGGAATTAATGCTAGAGTAGTTGCAAAGGAAATTTCTAATAATACAAATAATAAATATGAAGATGTTATTAAATTATTAGAAAGTAGAGATTTTGCTAAAAAAATGATTGATTCTTATTGGTTTTTAAATGAAAGTATATTAGATAATAATATATATTATCCACTTGAAGGATATTTATTTCCTGATACATATGAATTTTTAAATAAAGATGTTAGTATTGAAACTATAATTAAAACTTTGTTAAATCATTTTGGAGAAAAAGTTGATCCTTATAGAAAAGAAATTGAAGCAAGTGATTTTAAATTAAATGAAATTGTTATACTTGCTTCAATTGCAGAAGTTGAATCACTTCCAGGTGCTGATAGAAAAAAAGTTGTTGGAGTATTTGTCAATAGAATGAAAAACAATATATCTCTTGGTAGTGATATGACAGCATATTATGCTTATAAATTAGATAATTTAAATGAGGGTTTAAGTTTAAAAGAGTTTTTAGATTGTTCTAATCCTTATAATACAAGATGTAATAGTAAAATGGGATTACCTATTGGTGCGATTAGTAATCCAGGTATTGATAGTATTGTTGGCGCGATTGAATATCAAAATGATGGCAATTTCTATTTTGTTGCTGATTGTAATGGTAAAACTTATTTTGCAAAAAGCGATTCAGAAATTCAAAGTATTATAAGGACATTAAAAAGTCAAGAATTGTGGTGTGAAGTAAGTGCTTAATGAAATAAAGAACAAAGCATTAGTAGATGGTATTCCTATTATGCAGGATGATGGAATTGATTTTTTGATTGATTATATAAAAAAAAATAATGTGAAAGATATTTTGGAAATAGGTACTGCTGTTGGTTATTCTAGTATAAAAATGGCTTTAATTAGTAATAATATTAATATTGTAACTATTGAAAGAGATGAATTAAGATATAATGAAGCTATTAAAAATATAAAAAAAATGAATTTACAAAATAGGATAAATTGTATATATGCTGATGCACTTGAAGTTTCTATAGATGATAGTTTTGATTTAATTTTTATAGATGGTGCGAAGAGTCAAAATATAAAGTTTTTTGAAAAATATAAAAATTTACTTAAAGAAAATGGTACTATATTAGTTGATAATATTTATTTTCATGGTGTAATATATGAAGATGATTCAACTTTATCAAGAAATGTAAGGGGTATAAAAAGGAAAATATTAGATTTTATTGATTATATTAAATCTTTAGATGATTATGAAATTGATATTTTATCTAGAGGTGATGGTATAGCAATTATAAAACATAAGTAGGTGATAAAATGCTTAAGATTGATGGTATGGACATTAATTACAAAGTAATCGGTGATGGTGATTTAGTTGTACTTTTGCATGGTTGGGGTCAAAATATAGAAATGATGCAACCACTTGTAAGAGCATTAAAAAATAAGAAAGTTTTGATTATAGATTTACCTGGATTTGGAAATAGTGGTGAACCAAATTTTGTTTGGAGTATTGAAGATTATGCTGATTTTGTTAACAAAATTGTTAATAATCTTGGATATAATAAGTGTTCTATCATTGGTCATTCTTTTGGTGGTAAAATAGGTTTATTTTATGCTAGTAAATATGATGTTGATAAACTTATTTTACTTGCTAGTCCTTATAAAGTAGAAATAAAAAAAGAAAGTTTAAAATTAAAAGTATTTAAAAAGGTTAAAAAAGTTCCTATTTTAAAGAAAACTGTTGAATTTGCTAAAAAGCATATGGGATCTACTGATTATCGTAATGCTAGTGGTATTATGAGGGATATTTTAGTTAAACATGTAAATAATGATATAACGGAAAATGTAAAAAAAATTAAATGTCCTGTACTTATAATTTGGGGCGATAATGATGTTACTGTTGATAAGAGTAATGCATATGAACTAGAATCTTTAATAAAAGATGCAGGAGTGGTTATTTTACCTGGTACGCATTATGCTTATTTGGAAAATATAAATCAAGTTATTAGGATTATTAAAAATTTTATGGGAGAGTGAGTTATGATTAAAATAGGTGTTATGTTTGGTGGTACTTCTGTTGAACATGAAGTAAGTATCATTTCTGCTGTTCAAGCAATGCATAATTTGGATAGTGAAAAATATGATATTGTTCCTATTTATATGGGAAAAGATGGAGTTTGGTATACTGGAAAACAACTAATGGATATTGAATTATATAAAGATATGGATTTATTAAAAAGGTATACTAATAAAGTTGTTTTATATAAAAAAGGTAATGAATATGTTTTACAAAGTATAAAAGGATTAAAAAGAATTGTTAATACTGTTGATTTAATATTACCAGTTGTTCATGGTAGTGGTGTTGAAGATGGAACTTTACAAGGATTTTTAGATACTATTGGTATTCCTTATGTTGGTAGTAATGTTTTAGGTTCTGCTTTAGGACAAGATAAAGTTGTTATGAAGGAAGTTATGAAAGCTCATGATATACCTGTTGTTCCTTATACTTCTGTATATGATTATGAAATGAATGATTTTGATAAAGTATGTAAGATGGTTAAAAAAGTAGGGTATCCTGTTATTATAAAACCAGCTAATTTAGGTAGTAGTATTGGTATTACTATTGCGCATACAGAGTCAGAGTTAGAACAGGCTTTAAATGATGCTTTTGAATATGAGAAAAAATTAGTTGTTGAGAAAAAAATTGAAAATATAATAGAAGTTAATGCTAGTGTTGTTGGTAATTATGAATATTGCGAAGTAAGTCCACTTGAAGAAGTTATGGGTGAAGATGAGATACTTAGCTATAGGGATAAATATATGGGTTCTTCTAAGGCTAAGGGAATGGTTTCTGCTAGTCGTATTATTCCTGCTAGATTAGATGATAATGTAACTGATAAAATTAAAGAATATGCTAAAAGTGTATTTAAAGCTTTAAATTTATCTGGTGTTGCAAGAATTGATTTTTTAATTGATAAAAAAAATAAAGATATTTATGTTAATGAACCTAATACTTGTCCAGGATCTTTATCTTTCTATTTATGGGATGCTTGTGGAAAAAAGTATTCTGAGTTATTAGATGATATTATTAATATAGCAATTAAGGATTATAAAAATAAAGAAAGTAAGATTCGTTCTTTTGATAGCAACATTTTAGCAAGTGCTGGTATTAAGGGATCTAAAGGTATAAAAAAATAAATTGTTTACTATAAAGAAAATCTTTATAGTTTTTTTAATATACACTAGATATTTTAGTATTTTTGCTTTATAATTAGGATAGGTGATGTTAGTTGTATACAAAATTTATAAAGAGTTTTAATTCATTTTTTGGTAAAAAAGGAAATTATATTTTTTCAGGTTTTTTAGTTGTTTTTAGTGTATTATTAATAGGTTGTTCTATTTATGCATTTTTTAATTTAAATTTGAGAGATAAAAGATTTGTAGAAAGATATGTTTATTTTAGAGATGAGAAGGCTTATTATATAGATACTGAAGGTGAACTTGAAGTTACTTTTTTATCTTATAATGATGGGAGTGCTTTAAATCCTAGGGATTATGATGGTACAATTCTTAAAATGTATTGTTCTAAAAATGATCGAAGAAATTGTTATTATGTTAAAAATAATTATAGTTACAATTATGCACTTTTAGGTTTTTCTTTTGGTGTTGTTTTGTTTGCAGTTGGTTTGATTTTTAGAAAACTATATAAGACTAGAAATACTAATTATGGTTCAATAAAGGTTTTTAGACCGATTTTTATTACTTTATTTTTATTTGGTGCATATATTTTTACTTTGCAATTTTATTATTTGATTGATTATATGAGATTTAATATAAAAAGTGATGTTGTTTCAGCTGATATTATAGGTGAATACAATAATGATTATTTGGTTAGTTATGTTGTTTCGGATAATCATTATAGTACTTTGATTAGTAAAAATAGAGTTAAAGATAATGCTATAAATGTAAAATATAGTTTAAATAATCCTAGTATTTCATATGATAGATCAAATTTTAATTTATTGTTTCTTATAATTGGTATTTTTATTTCATGTGTTAGTATGTCAATTATTATTATGGAAAAAGATATTGATAAAAAGATTAAGGTAAGTGAGAAAAAAAGTAAAAAAGAAAGTTATAGGAGGAAAAATGAAAATTCTTAAATTTTTAGGAAAATTTTTATCGGTTATTTTAAGTTTTGTTATTAGTTTTATTTGTCTTTTTATGATTGTTTATATAGCAGTTAATAAGTTTATTCATGTTAATAATTTAAATAAAGTTGTTAATGTTAAAAATGTTTTAACTATTAGATATGAAAATTCTACTTTGAAAGATGATTTGATTAGTTCGTTTGTAGATATTGATATTTCAAAAAGTGATGCTGAAGAAATTATTGAAAGCGATGAATTTAATGATTTATTTGATGATTATTTAAATGGTGTAATGTTGTATTATTTTAATGATGGAACTTATCCACAACTTTCAGAGAATAAATTAGATTCTTTTTTAGATTTTGTTTTGTCGAGGAATAATACACTTTCTTCTTATCAAAAAAATAAATTAAAAAATAGTATTATTGATGAAAAAGATAATTTTGTGAGTTCATTACCTAGTCGTGATGAAATATTAAATGATGAATTTATTAGTGATTCTATTAAATTTTATAATTCAATTTCGATATTTTATTTTATAGGTTCAATAATAATTATTATGTTTTTAATTTTCATATTTACATGGAGTTTATATAAACCTTTTAAATATGTTGGAATTTCTTTGATTGTTCCTAGCATATTATTTACTATATTATATATTTTTAGGGATAAAATAATAGGTTATTTTAATTTAGAATCATTTTTTAATATTTTAATTAATAATATGTTTTATCAATTATTTGTTTCTTCTTTGATTTTATTTGGTGTTGGTGTATTATTTATTATTTTATATATGGTTATAAATAAATTTAAAAAGGTGGTATGATGAGTTCAATTGTTATTTTGTTTACTTCATTAATTACGTTTTTAATTGGAATAATGTCTTTTATTTTTCCTGAAAAAATTATAAATTTATTATTTATTACTGTTTTAAGTGTTGTTATTTTAAGAATTATTTCTAATTTGATTTTTTGGTTTAAATTAAGAAACAGTAAAAAATTCTTTAGTAATTTATTTTTAGGTATTTTTATACTACTTATTAGTTATTTTGTTTATAGATGGCGATTTAATTTTACTATATTTTTTCAAATTTCTTTTGCTTTTTTCTTCTTTTTAGATTTTATTAATAGATTTATTTATTTTATTTTAGTTAGGAAAGAAAATTTATTTAAGTGTTTATATTATTTGTTTAGTTCATTTTTTTCTTTATTAATTTGTATTTTCATTTTTATTAGAAGTAATATTACTTTTTACTTGGTTGGTCTTTATTTGATTGCTTTTGGTATTACTTATTTTAGAGATTTTATAATGTCTATTTCATCTTATAATATTAATTTTGTTAGACCTTCTATTCCGGCTTTAGTGGCTTTATTTCTTCCTTATTTTAAATATAAAAAAATTAAAATTTTAAAGGATATGGGAAAAGATATAAAAGGTGATTTTGAAATAAAAAAACCTGATATTTATATTTCAATTCATGTTGGTCCTAAATTGTATAGTAGACCTGGTCATATTGATATTTGTTTTGATGATGAAATTTTAGCTTTTGGTCAATATGATAAAGATAGTTTATCTTTCTTTAAGATATTTGGTGACGGGGTTATGTATTCACTTAAAAATAGGTTAAAATATTATGATTTTGTTATTGATGTTGATAAAAAAATTGTTTTTGAATATGGTTTTTCTTTGAGTGATAAAGAAAAAGAAATAGTAAGAGATAGAATTAATAAACTTAAAGAAAATACGATTCCTTGGCGTAGTCCTTATGATTATACTTACGCACATAAATTAGAAGAAAGATTGGGAGCTAAGCTTTATAAGTTTAATAGTGGCAAACTTAGAAAGTATTATTCTGCTAGAAATAATTGTGTTTTACTTGTGGATATTATAATTAAAGATATTTTAATTGATAAAATTGATTGTGGTAGTTTTATAATACCAGGTAATTATATGTATTATTTTGATAATTGGTGTAAGATAAAGAATAGTAAAATTGTTAGTAAAAAAATATATTTTTAATATAAGTTTTCATTGATTTTTGTTTATAAATATAGAAAGTAAAGGAATGTTTATAATGTCAATGCACAAATACATGTATTACTAAATATTTTATAAGGTTACAACTGCAGAAGGCGCTAAAATAATAGTAAATTATATAGCTGATGCTAGATAATATGATTGCAACAAAATCAACTAATTCTAATGTATTAAAAGGAGTACAATTGTAGATTTTGATCTAGTATAATTTAAATACTAGATTTTTTTTAATTATAATTTACTTTGATAATAGAAAGTTGTATAATTAATTTGATAATATGATGATATAGAAGGTGATATATTATGATTAAAACTAAATTAATTGCAACATATGGCCCAGCATGTGCTGATGATAATGTTTTGAGTGATTTAATAAAAGAGGGAATTAGTTGTGTTCGAATAAATATGAGTCATGCTGATGTTTCTGAATTAACTAAACTTTCCAAAAAAATAGAAAAAATAAATAAAAAACTAAATAAAAATGTATCAATTATGGTGGATTTAAATGGACCCGATGTACGTTTGAATAAAATTGCTGATAATTCTTATCTTGATGTAAATACTAAAATAAGGATATATAGAGATAATATAGTTGGAAATTCAACTAAATTTTCTACTAGTTATCCTAATTTAATAAATGATATTGATGTTGGAACTATTATTAAATTAGGTGATGGTTTAATTGAACTTAGTGTAGTTGAAAAAAAAGATGATTATGTTATTGCGTTAGTAAAAAATGGTGGTTATATTTATACTAATATGGGACTAAATGTTTTAAAAACAAAACTTAGAATGCCATTTTTAAATAAAATAGATACAGAAATTATAAAAGAAGCTTCTCGTTTAGGACTTGATTATTTGGCTTTATCATTTGTAACTTGTATGGAAGATGTTCTTGAAATACAGGATTTATTAATTAATTTAGGTGATGATCATATTAGTTTAATTGCTAAAATAGAAAATGAGCAAGGGTTATTTGAAATTGATGAAATATTAAAACATGTAGATGGAATAATGGTAGCTCGTGGTGATTTAGGAATAGAAATTGGATTAGAAAAATTACCAATTATTCAAAGAAATTTAATTGATAAATGTATAAAAAATGGAAAAATAAGTATTGTAGCAACAGAAATGCTTGCTTCAATGATCGATAATCCAGTTCCTACAAGAGCAGAAGTTACTGATATCGCTACTAGCGTTAGCGAAGGCGCTAGTGGGGTAATGTTAAGTGGAGAATCAGCAAAAGGCAAATATCCAATTGATACTGTTAAAACAATGAGAAAAATAATAGAAGAAAATGAAATAAATAGTGAACTTTCTTGTGAAAAAGATATAACATCTATAATTGCTCGAAGCGTTAATGATGCAGTTAGTAAAATGGATATTAAAGCAATAGTCGCGCCTACAATAAGTGGTTTTACAGCTATAAAAATTAGTTTACAAAGGCCTAATACAATTGTTCTTGCATTAACGCCATCTAAAAAAGTTGCTAGACAATTAAGTTTATATTATGGTATAATACCAGTAATAGTAGATGAATTTAAAAATTTAGATAAGTTAATAGAATTATCAAAAAGTATGGCAAAAGAAATGTTAGATTTAAAAAAAGGTGATTATATAATAATAACAGGAGGATATCCTTTTAGAAATGTAAAACATACTAATTTTATGAAGATAGAAGAAATATAGGGTGATAAAATGTATAATTTGGGTGAACATTTTAAGGTTGAATTAAATACAATTTTACCTAATTTAAAATGTATTTTTAAAGGTAATAAATATCGTATTACTATTCTTTCAAATACACTTGTTAGAATAGAATATAATGAATTTGGTGCTTTTTTAGATGCACCAACACAATTAGTTGTTAATAGAAATTTTCCATTGCCGGAAATTAATGTAAAACAAGATGAAAAATATTTGGAAATTAAAACACCTAAATTTACACTTCATTATACAAAAGACATGCCTTTTAAAAATAATTTAAAAATAGAAATAAATGGAAATACTTGGCAATATAATCATCCTGAAGCTAAATGTTATGATGCTCCTGGATGTAGTATAAATGATAAATATATTAAAAGTTTATATTCTTTAGATGGTTTTGTAAGTTTAGATGATAATACATATGAATTACTTTCTAATGGTGAATATAAAAAAAGAGATGGCACTTATGTAGATAAATATATATTCCTTTATGGTAATGATTTTAATGTATGTTTGAAAGACTATTTTACATTAACTGGGTTTCCAACAATGATTCCTAGATATGCTTTTGGTATATGGTGGAGTAAAAATAAGGATTATAATTTAGATGAAATTAAAAATCTTATTGTTGATTTTAAAAATAATCATATACCACTTTCAGTTATTTTACTTGATCATTCATGGCATATTAATGTTTATAATAAAGAATATGTTGAGTCAGGTTTTACTTGGAATGGTTCACTTATAAATAATCCTGTTAATTTAACAAATTATTTACATGCAAATGGTATTAGAATTGGACTTGTTGTTAATCCTAATGTTGGTTTTTATCCATATGAAGCTAGTTATGATAAACTTGTAAATTATTTAGAAAAAGATAGCAATGGAATTATTCCATTTAATGCAATTGATCCTAAAAGTATTGATGTTTATTTAAAGATACTAATTCATCCTCTTGATAATTTAGGAATTGATTTCTATTGTAATGATACTGATAAAATAAATACTAGTTATTGGCTTACAAGAAATGCAAATTATATTGATATGAAAAGAAATTATCAAAAAAGACCAATTGTTATTTCTAAAAAAACTGGTTTGGTAGATCATAGATATGGTATTATTTATACAGGTAAAACATTTGTTGATTTTAAAACATTAAATGATATTGTACGATACAATGTTTTAGCGCCTAATTACGGACTTAGTTTTTATGCTCATGATATTGGAGGATTTGAAGGAGGAATAGAATCTTCTGATTTATATACTAGATTTGTTCAATTAGGTACTTTTTCTCCAATATTTAAATTTGGTTCTAGTTCTAGCAAATATTATAAAAGGGAACCTTGGAGATGGGAAACTGATACTTATGAAATTACTAAATATTATTTAAATTTAAGGCAAAAAATGATTCCTTATTTATATAATGAATCTTATAATTATTCAAAAAATGGTATACCTTTAATTGAACCTATTTATTATAAATATCCTTCTTTTTATGATAATGAAATTTATAAAAATGAATATTATTTTGGAGAATCATTATTAGTCGCACCTATTACAAATAAAATGGATGATGTAATGAGAAGAACAGTTCATAAATTTTATATTCCAGAAGGTGTTTGGTATGATTTTTCAACTGGTAAAAAATATCCGGGAAATCATAAATATATATCATTTTATAAATTAAGAGATTATCCTGTTTTTGCAAAAGCTGGTGCGATTATTCCTTTTGGTTATAATGATAATATAAATGATACAAATACTCCTAATACTTTAGAAATTCAAATTTTTCCTGGTAAATCTAATAAATATGAATTATATGAAGATGATGGTGTAAGTTCTTTATATAGTCAAGGATATTTTATAAAAACAGAGATTGAATATAACTATTTTCCTAGTAATTATACAGTTATTATTAGACCTATTGCTGGTAAAAGTAATATTATTCCTGAAAAAAGGACATATAGGATTGTCTTTAGAAATGTACGTAATGCTGATGAAGTTATTGTTTATGAGCAAGATATGAAGGTTGTTCCTAATAGTTATGTTGAGGGTACTAATTTTATTGTTGAAGTTTCTGATGTTAGGACTGTTTCTCAATTAACAATTAATTGTAAAGGTAAAGATATTGAAATTGATGCAGTTAAAATTATAGATGAAGATATTGAAGCAATTATTAATGATTTAAGTATAGAGACTTCTTTAAAAGATGAAATAGATAGAATTATTTTTAGTGATAATTCTATTAGTAAAAAAAGAATAATGATAAGAAAATTAAGAACTAAAGGACTTGATAATAAGTTTGTAAGATTGTTCTTAAGATTACTTGAACATATAAAACAATTATAGGGTTTCTATAATTGTTTTATTGTTTAAATATAAAAAATAAACTTTATTTTTAATAAAAAATTTTATATAATTGATATAGAAGGGTAGGTATTTTGATGGAAAAAAATTGGCATGCGCTTGATAAAACATTTGTTTTGAGTAATTTAGATTCAAATTATAATGGACTTAGTACAAAAGAAGCAAATGAAAGATTAAAAAAATATGGTAAAAATGAATTACCTAAAAAGAAAAATGATGGTTTTATTAAACTTGTTTTAAAAGGAACGCTTGATCCTATTATAATAGTTTTGATTATAACAGTAATATTTTCATTTATTATAAATGAAAAAGTTGATGCATATACAATTTTATTTATAATGTTAGTTGATTTAATTATAGGTGCGATTCAAGAATGGAGCGCAACTAAGACAGCTGATAGTTTATCAAAATTAATTAGAGTTAACACAAGAGTTATTAGAGATGATAAGGAAATTGATGTTTTAGCAACAGAACTTACAATAGGCGATGTTATATTACTTGAATCAGGTGATAAGATATCTTGTGATGCAAGAATACTTGAGTGTTCTAATTTACAAGTTGATGAATCAACATTAACAGGTGAAAGTACTAGTATATATAAACTAGAAGATATTTTGGATGAAGAAACTATTTTATCTAATCGTAAAAATATGGTTTATGCTGGAACTACTGTTTTAACAGGAAGAGCACGATGTGTAGTTACAGAAATAGGTATTAATACAGAAGTTGGTAAAATCGCACATAAAGTTACAACTACTAAAGAAGAAAAATCTCCACTTACGCTTAGAATGGAAAAGTTTTCAAAACAAATATGTTTGATGATAATTATAATTAGTTTAATAATAACAATTGTTTTATTTAGTAAAGGAATACCTGGTAAAGAAATATTTTTATCAGTTATAGCATTATCAGTTTCAGCTATGCCTGAAGGATTGCCACTTGCTTTAACGCTTGCTTTAACTATTTCAAGTAAAAGAATGGCTAAAAAAAATGTTGTTGTTAAAAAGCTTACTTCAGCTGAAAGTTTAGGTAGTTGTACTCTTATTGCCAGTGATAAAACAGGTACTTTAACAGTAAATGAACAAACAGCCAAAAAAATAATTTTGCCAAATGAAGATATTTTTGATATTTCAGGATCTGGTTATAATGATGAAGGTACGATTTTAGCAAGTTCTTCTAATATTGATTATGCTAGACATATTGCTTTTTTAGGTGTTATAAATAATGAAGCAAAATTTGAAAAAGAAGAAAATGGTTTTATAGTGCATGGTGATTCTATTGATATTGCATTTCTTGTTTTAGGTAAAAAAGCTGATACATCAAATGTTGGTGTTAATATTATTGGTAAAATTCCATATGAATCAGAACGTCAATATTCAGCTGTCTTTTATAAAATAGATGATGAATTATATTGTACTGTTAAAGGTTCTTTAGAAAAAGTATTATCTTTTTGTAAAAATATGAAAATTGATGATAAAGTTAAAAAGATAGATGAAGATATGTTAAGAGAACAAAATAATTTTTTAGCAAGCGATGGTTATCGTGTTATTGCTTTAGCAAGTTCTAAAATTAAAAATATTGAAATAAAAAATGAATACTCTGATGAAGATATTCCAGAACTTTGTTTTGAAGGAATGGTTGGATTTATTGATCCAATAAGGGTTGAGGCTTTAGATGCTGTTTCAGATTGCTTAAAAGCTTCTGTTAAAGTTGTAATGATAACAGGTGATCAAGCTTTAACTGCTTATAATATTGCAAAAGAATTAAAAATAGCTTCTTCTTTTGACGAAGTTACAACAGGAACTGAAATTGATAGTTTTTATAAACAAGGGAATGAAATATTTGATGAATTTATAAAAACAAAAAAAGTATTTACTAGAATTACACCTATTCAAAAATTAGAAATAGTTGAATCATATAAAAGATTAGGTGAATTTGTTGCTGTAACTGGCGATGGCGTTAATGATGCGCCAGCTCTTAAGGTTGCAAATATTGGTGTTGCTATGGGAAGTGGTACTAGTGCTGCTAAAGAAACTGCTTCAATGATTATCGTTGATGATAATTTTAAATCAATTGTAAGCGGAATTAAAGAGGGAAGAGGAACTTATAGTAATATAAGAAAAGTAAGTTATTTATTATTATCTTGCTGTTTTGCTGAAATTTTGTTTTTCTTACTTGCCGTTGTATTTAATTTTCCTATGCCACTTGTTGCTATTCAACTTTTATGGCTTAATATTACAACTGATGGATTACAAGATTTGGCATTATCATTTGAAAAAACTGATGATGATGTAATGATGGAACCACCTAAAAAAACAAGCGAATCAATTTTTAATAAAGAATTGTTTATAGAAGTTTTAGTTTCCGGTTTAAGTATGGGGTTAATTGTTTTTCTTGTATGGGTTGTTTTAATTAAAAAACTTAATTTTGATGTTTATGTTGCACGTGGTTATATTATGATGCTTATGGTATTTATGCAAAATATGCATACTCTTAATTGTCGTAGTGAATCTAAACATTTTTATGAGGTTGGATTTAAGAAAAATCCATTTGTTATATTTAGTATTTTATTTGCTACTATTTTACAAATCATTGTTGCAGAGGTTCCTGTTTTAAGTAATTATTTAGATACTGCTTCTGTACCATTATTTGATATGTTAATATTATTTTTGATTTCAACTAGTATTTTATTAATAGTTGAATTATATAAGGCAATTAAAAAAAGGAGAAAATCATGAGTTTAATAGTTAAAAATGTTAGTAAATCATTTGGTGATAAAAAGGTTGTTGATAATTTATCTTTTGAGTTAAATAAACCTGGTGTTTTTGGTTTGCTTGGTACTAATGGCGCGGGTAAAACGACAACAATTAGAATGATTTTAGGAATTATAAAAAAAGATTCTGGTGATATTAGTTGGAATGGTAAATCTGTTACTAGAGAAAATGTTAATTTTGGGTATTTGCCTGAAGAAAGAGGATTATATCCTAAGAGTAAAATATATGATCAATTAATGTATTTTGCTAATTTAAAAGGAATGAGTAAGATTGATGCTGATAAATCGATAAGATACTGGTTAGATAAATTAAAGGTTTCAGAATATATTAATTATACTGCTGAAAAATTATCTAAGGGTAATCAACAAAAAATTCAATTTATTACATCTGTTTTACATAATCCTGATTTAATTGTTTTAGATGAACCTTTTAGTGGTCTTGATCCTGTTAATACAGAAATACTTAGTAATGTTATGAAAGAACTTGTAAAAGATGGAAAATATATAATTATGTCTTCACATCAAATGAGTTCTGTTGAAGAATTTTGTACTGATTTGGTTATTTTAGATAGAGGAAAGAGTATTTTAAAAGGAAATTTAAAAGAGATTAAAAATAGTTATAAAACTTCTAAGGTTATTGTTGAAGTTAATGATAATATTGATGATATTATTAAAGATTTAAAATTATCTATTTTATCTAAAGATGATAATGTATATGTTATTTCTGCTATTGATAATAAGAAGAAAGAATTATTTAAACGTTTATGTGATAGAAATATTGAAAAATTTGAGGTTGTAAGACCTTCATTACATGAAATATTTATAGATAAGGTAGGTGAGTAGTATGAAAAGTTTGTTTACTGTTGCTAGTTTTACTATTAAAGAAATGGTAAAAAAGAAATCTTTTATTGTTTCAAATATTATATTTTTAGTAATTATATTAGTTGGTACTAATATTCCAGGAATAATTAATAAGTTTAATAATGGTGATGGTTCTTTAACTAAACTTTTAATTGTTGATGAAAATAATAAATTTAATGATAGTTTAGATTCTTTAAAAGAAAATGATATTGGTTATGATATTAGTATAGTAAATGAAAAATATGATGAAGATTATATTAAAGAATTAATTGAAAATGAACAATTTGATGAAGTAATAGTTTTAAATATTGATAATCAGACTGTTGTTTTTAATGATTATCAAGCAGAAGTTTCTTTTGTTAATTTTTCAACTGATCAAATTGTAAATGCTATAACAAATATATATTATAATATTAATTTATTAAATCTTGGATTAAGTGAAGATCAACTTAATAAAATGAATATTGATTTTAAAGTAAATAATATATACTTGTCAGAATCTGATAGTGGCAATAGTATATTTGCAATGATGATGTTTTCGATTGCTTTATTTTATGCTGTTTTCTTCTGTGCTAGTCAAGTATCGGCTTCTGTAACTGTTGAAAAAACTTCTAAAATAATTGAAACTTTGACTACATCTACTAGTCCTAAGTATATTGTTTTGGGTAAAACTTTAGGTGTTGGTTTGGTTGGACTTGCTCAGCTTTTATATCTTTTAATTGCTTTAGTTGTTTGTTCAAATGTCTTTTTACCAAAAGAGATGCTTGACGGATTTATTAATTTAAATTCAATTACTTTTGGTGTTTGGGTTACTGTTATTTTCTATTTTATTTTAGGATATACTTTATATGCTCTTATATTTGCTTTAACTGGATCTTTAGTACAGAAACCAGAGGATATTCAAAATGCTAATTCTCCTGTTTCTTTGATTTCAGTATTTTCATTTTATTTAGCGTATTTTTCAATGATGAATCCTAAAAGTTCACTTAGTATGTTTGCTAGTATATTTCCTTTTTCTTCGGCATTTAGTATGCCAGCTAGAGTTCTTCTTAATATTGTAAGTCCTATGGAATTTATTTTTTCTATTTTGGTACTTATATTAACTTGTATTTTGATTGGATATACTTCTATAAAGGTTTATTCAAATGCTATTTTAAATTATGGTAATAAATTTAGTTTAAAGGATATAAAAAAATATTTAAAACAAAAATAAAAACTGTATTTTTACAGTTTTTTATTTGTCAAAATTTTTTATTAGTTCAACTATATCTTTTGCTGAATTTTTGTTTATTATTTTATTTTGATTTTTAATCATTTCATTTTGCAATTTTTTATTTTTTAATAGTTTTTTAACATTATCTATTATTTCATTTTCATTGTTACAATTTATACTCATTTTATTATTATTAAAGAATTTTGTATTAAATGTTTCAATTCCTGGAATTGCAAATATATGTATTAGTGGTTTATTTATTGATGCTATTTCTGTTGATGATAGTCCTCCTGGTTTTGATAGAACTATGTCTGATGAATAAATTAAATCATTCATATTGTGAGCAAAACCTAAAATGATTAAATTTTTATTTTTAATTTGTTTTAATTTATTATATAGTTCTTTATTTGTTCCTGTTACTATAATTATTTTGGTATTATTAATATTAAGTAAATCATCAATTATTTTTTCAATGTTACCAAATCCCATACTACCTAGCATAACTAATATTACATTTTCTTTATTTATGTTTAGATTATATCTTATGTTTTTGGCTTTTTCTATAAAATTTGATGAAACAGGAATACCTGTTTTTATTAATTTTTCTTCTTTAATTCCTTTATTTATAAAATCTTGTTCAGTTCCTTTTTGAATTATATAATAGTCTGGTTTAGCTTCTTCCATAAATGGACATGCTGTATAATCTGTTGCTACTAACAAAAATGGTATTTTATGTTTTTTGTTTATTGCTGTCAATGTTAGTGCTGGAAATATATGGGTTGTTATAACTATGTCAAAATTATTATTTGTTATATAATTATATAATTTTTTTGTATGTGTTTTGTTTACTAAATAAACTGGACTTCTTAGTTTTGTTTTACTGTATAATTCTCCTATTTTATATATAAATTTAAATAATATTCCATCTCCTGTTAAGGATGATAAATATATTTTTGATGCAAGATCTCTTCCATTTTTATTTACTATTTCATAGAAGTCTTTGAATTCAGCTTCTATGTTATTTTCTTTTAATTCTTCTAATATGTATTTAGCGCAGGCATTGTGTCCACCACCTGTTGAACATGATAAAATTAAAACTTTCATATTTTACCTCCGTTTTTAATTTTATCATATTTTTTTTATAATTGTTAGTCTTTTATTATTTGTTTATAATATTTCCATGCAATATTTTGCGTTACTAGATAATTTATTAATTCTTCAGATATTTCTTTATTTTTTAAGGAATTTAGTATTTCTGTATATGCTTCTTGATAATCGGTTACTATTAATATATTATTACCTGCTAGTAATGATTTTGTGTATTTATTTTCAATGTTATTTAATCCATTCATTGATATATCATCGGTTATGGTCATATTTTCATAATTTAGTTCATTTTTCAAAATATTGTGAACATTTGGTGATAGGGAAGATGGATTTTTTTCATCGACACATGTCATATAATTATGGGAAAATAAAATTGCTTGTACATTATTTTTTATTCCTTCTATAAATGGTTTAAAATCATTATTAATAAAATTTTCATATGTTCTTTCATCGGTTGCGATTCCTTTATGGGTATCAACATTATTTCCGTATCCAGGAAAATGTTTTAATGTGTATGATACTTTATAGTCAGTGTTTTCTATTACGGTTTTTATGTATTTTGATGTTAATGTAGCATTTTGACCAAAACTTCTTTGATACATATAAGTTTTTTCATCTGTTGTTACATCAGCTACTGGGGCTAGATTTAGATTTATTCCTAATTCATATAAAATTTTATTTTTTTCAATTGTATCTTTTTTAATTTGATCAAAACCATTTATTTTATATAGTTCTTGTGATGATAGAAATGGTGATGAAATTATATTTTTATTTTGACTTAATCTTGTAACTTTTCCGCCTTCTTCGTCTATTGCAATTAATAAACCTATTTTAGAGTTTTGTTGATAATCTTGTATTTCTTTTATTAATTCTTCTTTTGTTTTGTTTACAACATCTCTTCCAAAGAGAATATATCCGCCTATATTATATTTTTTGATTGTTTCAATTTTTTCTTTTTCTGGTACTCTTACTAATAATAGTTGTCCAATTTTTTCTTCGATTGTCATGCTTTTTACTTTTTCTGTTGCTTTTGTATAGTAACTTTTAAATAGATTACTTTGTTTATATTTTATATTAGGAATATTTTCTATTTTTTTGATGATTATGTTTTGAATATTCGTAAAATCGCTTAATTTGTTTTCATATTTTATTTTTATATTATCATTTATTATGTTATTAAAATCATTTGGTTTATTGAATGTGTAAATTGTTCCTTTATCTGTTAATATGGTAAATGTGTTATTTGTTATGTTAATAATATTTCCTTCTAGTTCTTGATTATATATTTTTAGTGAAAATAATGTGCTTATAATTATTAGAAATGTTAATAATATTTTTTTCATTTTTTCCTCCTTTTTTTATTTTGTTTTTATCTATTATAATTATACATTTGGTAATTATTTTTTTCAATGTAAGAATATATTTTTATTTTTTTTTTAATATAATTAATTATGAATAGTTTTAATTCTGAGATAAATAGATTAAATTTTGAAAATATTCTTTGGGTTATTTTTATTGTTTTGAGTATTCTTAATATAATTGGCGATAATTATGAAAAAAAATATGTGAGTTTTAATGATGCTTATTATAAAATGGAAGCAAATAAAATTTTTGAGTTTACTTTGATTGTTACATTTTTTATATATTTATATTTTTTGTATAGAAATTATAATTCTATAAATAGTGTTTCTGATGATATGAAGGGACTTTATGAGATTAAATTTTTAGGTAGTGTATTTTTAATAATTGGTATATTATGTTTAATTTATTTCCAAGAAAAACAAACTTCATTTATAGGTTCACCTGCTTTATAAATATAATTATTTAATTTATTAAATATTTTTTTATTTGTTATTTATTATACATAAAAATAAAGAATTAATATTATTGTGCAATAATATTTTTCTTTATTTTTTTATTTATTTATTGTATAATATTTTTAGAAAATAGGTGATTCTATGATAGTGCGCAAACCATATGCTTTTTTTATAAAACATTTTAGACTTTTTCATATTATCTTTTTATTAATAGCTTTTAAGCTTATTGTTGTGAATATTTCACTTTTTGAATTTTTTGATAGTTATGTAAATTCTAATCCTACTGTTATTAGTTCTTTTGTTGTTGATTCAATAAAAATTAATATTATATGGCCAATTATTTTACTTATTGGTCTGTGTATTGTAATGGGTGTTTTAATATATAAAAAAAAGGATGTTAAACTTTATATTATTACTATTATTAGTTATGTTTTAATTACAATTCTGTTTACTATTTCTAATAGAATATTGGATAATTTAACTGAATATTTGGTGGATATAAGAATTGTTAAAGCCATACATGATATTTTACTTGTTAGTTCTTTTGTTCAAGCTATTTTAATTGCTTTATTATTTACTAGAGCGACTGGTTTTGATATTAAAAAATTTGATTTTGCGAAAGATTATGCTGAAATGCAAGTTCTTGATGAAGATAGGGAAGAAGTTGAACTTAGCCTTGAATTTGATATTAATAGTTTAAAAACACGTATTAATAGATTCTTTAGAAAATTTAAGTATTTTTATTTAGAAAATAAAATGATGTGTATTTGTATAGTTGTTATTTTTATTGGCGCTATTGGTGGTTCTATTTATTTTTATATTAATAATAGTTCATATATAACTGTTAAAGGAAATGTTATTAATTCTAGAAAATATGTGATTTCTTATGTTAATAGTTTTGTTGATAATAAAGATGCTGGTGATAAAATAATAAATGGTGATAATTTTGTTATTTTGAATGCAAATATTAAACTTAGGGGAAGTTCAAAAAATACATTTAATACTTCTAATTTAATTTTAGTTATAAATAATATTTCTTATGTTCCTTTAAAAAAATATAATCAGTATTTTGAAGATTTTGGTGTTGGTTATGCTGATGAATATATTATTAATAGTGGTGATTATTATTTTGTTTATGATATACCAAGTAGTGTTTCTTTGGATAATATTAAATTAGTTTATGTTGATGTTGATAAATATTATCAAAAGGATATTGATTATGTTGATTTAAGAGATGATAATTTTATTGGTTCTTATGCTGTTGGTGATGATATTAAGATTGATGTATCTTTTATGAGTTCTGATTTTAAAATAGAAGAAGTTAGTTTTAAAGAAAAATTTTTGGTTCCATATATTTTTAAAACAACAAATAATTATTATTCTAGTAGTTATTATGTTGCGCCTTCTATTAGTGGTAATTATGATAAAGGTGTGATTAGGTTTGTTAGTAATGATTGCTCTATTATAGATAAATATGGGGAAATATATTATGATGGTAAAAAATCTAATGTTCCTTTAAAAAAAATAGTTCCTATTAAATCTAGTAATTATTGTTATTTTGAATGTGATCGTGAAGTTTTAAATGCTGATTCTATTTATTTAAATTTAAATATTAGAGGAAATGTATATAAATATTATTTAAAATAAAAAAAGTATTTTATTATTTTTGATAATGTGTTATAATCTACTATAGGAGAGTGGAAATGGGAAGATTTTTAATTGCATTTATTACTCTATTTTTCATGGTACCTGTATATGCTTGCAATTCTTCTATTAAATCTGAACAAAAGATGCTTGCAAGTAATGTTAATTTTAATTTAGATTATCGAATTGTTAATGATGAAGCTATATTTAGGGTTACTGTTACGGGTTTAAATGAACAATTATATTTGGTTGATAGTAATAATAAAAAATATTATGGTAAAGATAAAGATAGTTTTGTTATTGATAATTTAGAAGGTGGAAAAAAATATAAATTTACTATTTATAGTGATATTTATGATTTTTGTTCGTTTGGTTCTTTAAGTAGCAAAACATTTACAACACCTATTTATAATAGATTTTATAAAGATGACTTATGTTTAAATCATCAAAATTCTAATTTATGTTATAGATGGGTTAGTGTTGAAATGGATTATGAAGAATTTAAAAAAAAAATAGGTGAACTTAAGTCTGATGTTATAGTTGAACCTGATATTAATGATGGTAACAAAAATTATTCTGGTTATTTGGGTATAGTTATTACTTCCATTATAATTATATCTGGTTTAGTTATTATATTTATTAAGAGAAAAAGTGTGGGTTTTTAGGAGGTAAAATATGAAGAAAAAAATTGGTTTATTATTATTTGCTATGTTAATTTCTTTTTGTTTTATTAATGTTGAGGCAAAGACAGTATGGAAAGTTTTCTTGGTTGGATGTGAAGAATCAGAAAAAGCTTACCAAGAATATTTTGGTAAAAAACTAACTAAATCTGGTAGTTATCCTGTTGAAGTTGATGATTCTTATAAAGATATAGATGGAAAATTTGATGATAGTAGTTCAACTAGTGGATGTGGGCCTAGTACGTCTGGTAATTTAGCTTGCTCATTTGGATGCTTGGAAGAAGCAGTTGATAATGCGAATGATCCTTATAAAATTGGGAATACAAAAGATTTATTTGATGCTTTTGGTGAAACTGGCAATAATGTTAATTCTTATTGTAAGGAAGTTTGTTTTGATAAAAAGCAATTTATTGCTCCGGAAAATAATTCAATAACTGTAAAGCAGGGAACACGATTTAATTGGTTGAATTCAGAAGGTCACATTTTAACATTAAAGGATGATCGTACATGTATAACTTTCTTTGATTATACTAGTTGGAAAAGTGCTTATAATACTGCTAAAGATCAAATTGTTAGTATTACTGGGACTTTGAGAAATAAGCAAAGTTATACTGCCTATTGTAAAAGTGGATATAAAAATGAAAACGGTAGTTGTGTTTCATATACTACAGTGGTAACTGATAGTTATGTTGCAACTTGTAGAGTTGGTTTTGCTAATCAAAATGGTAAATGTGTTTCTCATAATGGTCTTGAATATTCTCTTTGTAATAATGGATATAAATATGAGGACGGTAAATGTAAATTATATTCTCAAGGTAAAAAAGATAGTTATTCTCTTTGTGATACTGGATATAAATATAATAATGGCTCTTGTGTGATGACTGATGAATATAAAAAAGATTTACTTTCTCGAAGAAGCAATGCTGTTATAGTTATTAATGGTTTAATTGGTGATGCTAATTCTTGTTATAATCATACAAGCAATCCAATTACAGCTTGCGATAATGTTAAAATATCATATGGTGATGAGGTTTATGGAGCTATTTTAGATAATGATAATGAAGCTAATAAATTGAAGTTATCAGGTGGATCAAATACTATTTCGAATACTGTAAATGGTGCTACTACTAATTCTGTTTCTAATTATGATTGTAGTGATAGTTCTCCATATGGTTGTGAAGTTGTTTCTAAAACTGTTTCTATATTAAAATCTCGTACGATGGTATTTTATACTGAATATAATTGGGATTTACAAGATGATGTGTTTTCTTGTGTTGATATAAATGGTTATTCACATTTAAAATGTGAATATGCTGAAAATTTTAGTGGTACAAGTAATTATTTTGGTAAGTATCAAAATTATATTAAATTAGGTAGTAATTTACCAGTTAATTTTAATTCTGCTGTTGGTGAACACGAAATTTATATCGATTATGGCTGTGAGAATGCAGTTAATAATACATGTAGTTATAATGTTAGTAAATGTCCTGATGGTATTTGTATTCCAGCTGATTGTGATCCAAGTGTAGAAGATTGTGATGGTGGTAATGATGATAATGATGGTAATGGTATAGATGTTATTTATCGTGTTATTGATTTAAATAATCCATTTCCAAATAGAACTCCAGGTTATAATTGGAATATAACTGGTTTAGTTGATAGATATATTACTAACAATAGAAATGTTAAAACGGAAGCAGTTTATTCTACTGAACCTATGTATACAATTGAATTGGATCCTGCATTAATAAAGGAAATTAGAAATAGTAATAAAGATGTTAATTATGGAGATTTAGATTTGTATTGTACTGATGGTGTTAAATGCCGTAGTAGTTATTTAAGAGAACTTAGAGATAATGGTCATTTATCTGGTTGTGGTACACTTGATGATTTTGATGCATGTGAGGTTGGAGGTTAAATATGAAAGAAACGATGTGGGCTTGGTTTGTTGTCGTTGTCGGCGTTGTTTGCCTTGGAGCAGTATTTTTCTTTCAGAGGATTGTTAATACTTCAGAACATAACTATTATGTGCTTAAAGAAGTTACTGAAGCTTCAATGTGGGATGCTATAGATTTAGGATACTATAGATCTACAGAGGGTAATATAAAAATTGATCGAGAAAAATTTGTTGAAAGTTTTATTAGACGATTTGCGCAGAGCGCTAATTTGTCAAGAAAATATTTAATACAGATTTATGATGTTAATGAGATACCACCAAAGGTTAGTATCAAGGTTTCTAGTATGGAATCTGGTGCTATTATTAATGATGTGTATAACTTTGACATAATAAATAAATTAGATGCGATATTTGAAACGCCATATTAAAGGAGGAAATTATGAATATATTGGTTTCAATTAAAAGATTTTTCACTAATAAAAATGTTGTTACTGTTATTGGTGTAATCTTAATAATCGGATTGCTTTACTGGGGATATAATAAGGCAATTCAAACACAGGTTAGTCCTGTTTCTGGTATCCCAATTGCTAAGGAAAAGATTTTGCCTGGTACTTTAATTACTGATGATATGATAGAAACAATTAATGTTGCGCCTATAGTTTTAAGAAAAGGTGATGTTTATACTAAAAAATCTGATATAGTTGGAAGTAACAAAAAAATGTATTCTAATTATGATACAGCTATTCCAAAAGGAAGTATGTTTTATAAAACTTCTGTTATTACAGAAAGTGAGTTACCAAATGCACCATTACTTGATTTAAAAGGTGATGAAGTTTTATATAATTTACCTGTTACTATTCGTAGTACTTTTGGTAATATTATAATGCCTGATACTTATATTGATATATATTTAAAGGCTGTTGAAAATAATGAAATTATTTATGGTAAATTTATTGAAAACATTAAAGTTTTAGCTGTAAAAGATTCTAGTGGTAATGATGTATTTAAAAATAGCGAGGAAAACAGAACACCTTCGATGATGCTATTTGGTCTAGAACCTGAAATTAACATTCTTTTGAATAAAGCTAGTTATTTAACACAATATTCTGTTGATATTGTACCTGTTCCACATGGTGCGAATTCAGAAATTGTTGGAGATAAAAAGGTTTCATCAGAATATTTACGTGAATTTATTAATTCCAAATCTGTTGAAATAAATGAAGACCAAGAAAATAAAGTAGAAGGATAGGTGATATTATGGATGCAGCATTTTCGCAAATAGATTTTGGACCTTTAACTCCTTATTTAGAAAATGATGATATTACCGATATTTCTTATAGTAATAATGGACAAATTCATTTAAAAACTTTGTCTAAAGGTATTTATAGAGATGATAATCCTGATATAAATAATGCTTTGATGGAAAAACTTGCGTTTCAATGTGCGAATATGATGGGAAAGTCATTTAATATGGCTCATCCCTTCTTAGACGTTGAAAGTGCTGAACTTCGTCTTAATTTTGTACATGATTCGATCGCTAAAAATGGTATTGCTTGTGTTATTCGTAAAACACCTGCTAAAATAAGACTTGAAAAACAAAAGTTATTAGATGAAGATTATGTTACTGTTGATATTCATGATTTTTTGATAACTTGTGTTCAAGGACATTGTAATATTATTATTAGTGGTGAAACTGGTTCTGGTAAAACAGAGTTTCTAAAATATTTGGCATCTCATACTAAAGAAGATGAAAAATTGATTACAATTGAAGATACACTTGAACTTCATTTGGATAGAATTTTTCCTCATCGTGATATAGTTGCAATGAAAACAAATAATATTGCTTCTTATTCAGATGTTTTGGTTACTTGTATGAGACAAAATCCAAGATGGATTTTACTTTCAGAGGTAAGAAGTGCGGAAGCAGTTATGGCTGTTCGTAATTCTATTTCTTCTGGGCATTATATTTTGTCTACAATTCATTCAGATAAGGCTTCTAGTATTCCAAGTCGTATGTATAGTTTACTTGAAACTAATCAGGATATTGAGCAATTTTTAAAATCGATTCACAGATATGTTCAACTTGGTGTACATATAAGGGGTAGACAAGATAAAGTTACAAAAAAATTTAAACGTGAGATTGCTGAAGTTACGGAATTTTTCGTTGATGAAAATAATGAGGCTGGTTATAATGTTATTTATAAAAAGACTCAAGAAGGTGTTATTACTAAAAATAAACCTTCAAAATATTTGATAGATTATTTGGAAGGTCAAGGTATTGTTTTACCAGATATTGTTGTTGACAATGTTGAAGAACTTGCAATATAGGAGGTGTTAAAATGACTTTATTTATATTTATTCTTATTGCAATTATAATGTTATTTATTGTTGTTTATAGGAGACGTAATGGGGAAAATGTATATAAGTATATTATTACTTCTGCTACAGATGTATATAATAAATATGCTCCATATTCTTATAAAATAGTAAAAGACAAAGTTAAAGAAATGGGTCAAGATTATACCATTAAGCAATATGTTACTCAAGTTTTAGGATTTTCTGTATTTACAGGTGTTATTACATATTTGTACTTCTATAATTTAATTATTTCAGCTATATATATAGTGGTTGTTATAATGTTTATTCCTTATTTAAATTATTTAAGATGTAAGAGAATATATAGTGAGTTTATTTTCGAACAAATACAGGTTTATACAACTAATGTAATTATGGAATTCGCGACTACGCAATCTTTTGTTAAAGCTTTAGAGGGTGTATATGAATCTAATGTTTTAGAAGATCCTGTAAAGACGGATGTAAAGTTGATGATTGATTTGGCATATGACAATGGTACAATTGATGAATCTATTAAGTTTTTTAATAACAAATATGATTATAATATTGTTAAAAATATGCATCAATTGTTTTATCAAATCACTAATGAAGGATCGAGAGATGCTGGTGAAACACTTGATAATATGTCAAATGATATAGATATGCTTGTTGAAAATGTATATCGTGATCGTATTGATAGAGCAGCATTTCATAAGAAATTTTTACAATTTGGTATTGTTTTATATTTAATGATAATGTTAGTTCAATTTTTACTTGGTCATGAGTCATATATTAAATTACTAAGTGATAATTTAGTTATGGTTTTACTTCATTTAGTTGTTTTAATTAATTCATTCTTCCTTATTAGAGGAGAAAAATATTATAATGAAGATGTGGGGGCTGAATAATGAGTACTGGTTTAATGTTTGTTATTATTGGAATTATAATATTCTTTATTGTTTGGTACAATAAAATGATTGATGTTAATAAATTCTTTAGTGATGCTAGAGGTTTATTTATGTTCCTTATGGAAGATGATTATAAATTTTATTTAACTATGAAGTATGGTGATAAAGTTAATGTATATGATATGTTTGAAAAAAGAATTAGGGATGCTATTATAGCTATGGCTTTATTTACTTTAATTTTTTGGACAAGAATGTCTTATATATATGTTATTGTAATTATCATCATTGGTTATTTAGTATTTAAATCGCAATATGCTAGTTTAAAAAGTTACTATAAAAAGAATTTAAACAGTATAAATTTATTATTACCATATTATTTAAAAAGTTTGGAAATTTTAATTCAACATTATACTGTTCCAGTTGCGATTGCTAAATCTATAGATAGCGCTCCTGATATTTTTAAACCAGGTTTAAGAAGATTAGTCGCGCGTATTGAAGATGGTGATTCTTCTGTTGAGCCATATATGGATTTTGCTAAAGAATATCCTGTTAGAGATTCAATGAGAATGATGAGACTTTTATATAGATTAAGTTTGGGTGCTCAAGAAAATAAACAAGAGCAATTACTTGCATTTGGTAGAACAGTTTCGTCATTACAAAATAAATCACGTGAATATAAATACAAAGAACGTCTTGATAATATGGAAAAACGTACTATGATAATGCTTGCTGCTACAGGTGGCGGTATTATGGGTATTATGTTATTTGCGATGATGATGTTAATGAATTTTTAATTGAAAATTTATTAATTGTGTGTTAATATTAATATAGAGGGTGGTGAGATAATGAAAGAAGCTGCTGGAGAGGCTAATTTAACTGTTGTTGCTATTATATTAATTGCCGTTGTTGTTGCTGTTGCGACTCCACTTGTTAATAGTCTTATGAAAAATGCCAAAGCTAATGCTTGCTGTACTGATTCAGGTGGTTATAAAGATGAAAATGGTAATTGTACGACAGAAGAAACTAATGAATATAAATCTTGTATGGAAAGCAAATAATAATATTTATTAATGTATTTATAGTCCATATTTTATAAATGTGGACTACTATATGTTAATAAATAAGAAGGGATGAGGTGTATGAGAGAATCAATTGCAAGTACATATCTATATACAATTATTATTATATTTTTGCTTATTGTATTTGGATTTGCTGGAGCTTTAATAACTTATCAGAAGGCTTATAAGGTTAATTCAAAAATTGCTATTGCAATTGAAAAGGCTGAGGGGTATAATGATAGTTCAGTTGAGGAAATCAATAGAACTTTGGGTACTATTGGTTATCGTGGTAATGATAATAAAGCTTGTCCTGAAAGAAATGATGGTGTTTTAGTCACTGATATTAATAATAAACCTAGTTATAAGTATTGTGTTTATCAAACTAAAACTGCTAGTAAAACAGATCCTTATGATCAATATTTAATTTTTACGTATATATTTTTAGATTTTCCTATTATTGATGAATTTAAGATTTCTGTTAAATCAAAAACAGCTATTATATATCATTTTGGATTATAGGAGGTAAGTAATGAAAGAATCAATAAATACTGCGATTATTGTTGGAATTATTATTACAATAGTTGGTTTAATTGAACTTGTCTTGTTTGCTTCTTTTGCTTATTCAAGAGCTTTTAAGGTAAAGGGTCGTATTGTTGATATGATTGAAGAAAAGGTTACTTTTTCTTCTGGTGTTACTTCTGATTTTATAACTGAAGTTGATAATGAAATTGCTAAGATTGGTTATAAAGTTAATAATATGGGTATTAATAGTTGTCCTGAATTAAATAATGATGAATATTATGATAAATATGAACTTGTAAATAGTACTTCTAATTATAATTATTGTATTTATCAGACAAAAGAAGATAATGATAAAGGGGAAGGGTATTATTATACAGTTATTTCTTATATGTATTTTGATACACCTTTAATTTCAATAAAGATTCCTATTAGGGGTCAAACAAAAACAATATATAGTTATGAAGGGAGATAAGTATGAATGTAATTGTTTCTAATAAGTATCAATCAATGCTTGCTAATTTGGAAATTGATGTTATTAAAAGATTAGATGGTGAATTTGATGCTGATGAACTTGGTGGTATGTTTAAAAATTTCTTTTTTCAGAGAATGATTTTAGATATAACTGCTTTAAAAAATTATAAAGATATTAGAACACTTCAAAAACTTTCAATATTACTTGATATGGACAAGGTTATTTTACTTTTGGATGATTCAGAAGAAACTACTTCAAGTGATTTTTTAAGTCAACTTGTTTCTATAGGTATTTATAACTTCACTAAAAATGTTGAAGGTATTATGTATTTGTATAATCATCCTAATACCTATCGTGATGTAGCACATATTCATCAACTTGGTGTTCAAAAAGCAGAAGATACAGTTGTTGTTCAAAATGTTATTAATACTACAGAATCTAAGAAAGCTTATGTTTTGGGTGTTAAGAATGTTAATAAACAAGCTGGTGCGACTAGTTTAGTTTATATGATGAAAAAACAGCTTGAAAAGAATTATAAAGTTATTGCGATAGAAGTTGATAAAACTGATTTTGTTTATTTTCAAGATAAGTCTATGATTAGTGTTAGGAATTCTGAAGTTGGTAATACAATTGCTAAATATAAAGACAAAGAAGTTATTTTAATTGATGTTAATGGTAGTCAGGGTGCGATTGATTTATGTGATGATGTTATATATTTGATTGAGCCTTCTGTTATTAAGTTAAATAGATTAATGATGATGGATAATATGGCTATTAGGAGACTTAAGGACAAAAAAATTGTTCTTAATCAAAGTTTGATCAATTCTAAGGATATCTTGGATTTCGAATATGAAGCAAGAGTTAAGGTTTTTTATAATCTTCCACCTCTTGATGAAAGAGATAATCACAATGTTCCTTTAAATGCATTTTTAGTGCGTTTAGGTTTTGAAAGACAACAAGATGCGGAAAATGAAAATAGAAAAAAAATCTTAGGATTGTTTTAGAAGGGAGGTTAGATTATGTGGTTTTTAGTTGCTGAAACTACTGTTGATTGTGCCGGCGTTGCTGTTCCAGTATCCATTATTAATATAGTAAGCACTGTTGTTAATTTAATTAAAATTGCTGTACCTATAATATTAATAATTTTGGGAATGCTTGATATGGGCAAAGCTGTAGCTAGCCAAAAGGAAGATGAAATTAAAAAAGGTCAAAAGACTTTAATGAGCAGATGTATAGCTGCTGGAATAGTATTCTTTGTAGTTGCCATAGTTCAATTATTATTTGGCATAATTGGCGCAGATGACGAAAATAAAACTATGTGGAATTGCATAGATAAGATTGTTAATGGCGTTTAATAAACTGTGGTTCTTTGTCAAGTAGTGTTGGTGACGTCCAAAACTAGTGATAAATGAACTTT
>CAYLJU010000003.1:0-72018 GCA_964384115.1 uncultured Muribaculaceae bacterium
ATATTATTATAACAGGGTTCTCTTTTTTTTGCATCCGAAACCATTTTACACTATTGGAATGTTTAATTATAGACATTATTGTGATTCAGATCATATTTTGTGTTATAATTGAGTTATAATTTTTTAATATTTTAAGTAGAGGTGGAATATGGAATTAGTAGATATTAAAAGTAATATAGAATATTTAAAGGAGTATATCAAATGTTGTACTTTAGAATGGGAACCTTAAGAGTGATGAGGAATTAAATGATTATATTGATAAAAAAGCTGAAAAGATTTTATCAAATAATTATGATAATTTAATTTGTGCGATTGGTTTAATAAAAAATAATGTATTAATTGGTTTTATTTCTTTATTTAAAACTGATGGTGATGAAAGACAAGATTTAACTCCTTGGTATGCTACTATGTATGTAAAAAAAGAATATAGGGGTTTGGGTTATTCTAAAATATTGAATTCTTCAATTATAAATGAAGCTAAAAGATTAGGTTATGATAAAGTATATTTAAAGTCAAATTTAATAAATTATTATGAAAAATTTGGTGCGATTTTTATTGAAAGATTAAGTAATGGGGAGAATTTATATTATATAAATATATAAGATACAAAAAAATAACAAGGTTTTATTTTGTTATTTTTTTAAAATATTCTTTTCCTACTCCACAAATTGGACACTTGAAATCATCTGGTAATTCATCTGCTTCATATTCATATCCACATATAGTGCATTTCCATTTATTTGTTTTATTGTCATATACTAGTTCTTCTTTTTCTTGATATGTTGGAGCATTTTTGGGAGAAGTTCCTTTTAAGTTTTCATGATAATATTTATATGTCATTGGATTTTCTTCAGTGTAATCACCTGCATTTTCAACTTCTGCTATAAAGATAGTATGGGTTGATGTTTCAACTATTTTTACTACATTGCAAATCATGTATCCACAAGAATCATTTATTATTGGGATGTTACTAACTTCTTTGTAATCTATTTCTTCAAATTTATTTATATCTTTGCTACTTTTAAAGCCAAATGTACCAATAATTTTTTGATTTGATGTTTCTTTTAGGATTGATACTCCAAATTTATTAGTTTCTTTTATTATTTTGTTTGTATAATTATCATGATTAATACTTACTAATATTGTTACTGGATTAGATGTTACTTGGATAACACTATTTGCTATACATCCTACATTTTTATTTTCTTCTTTACTTGTAACTACATATAATCCATAGGATAAATTTCTTAGTACTTTTTTATCCATATTAACTTCTTGCAGCTCCATCTACTGATAGAATTACACCTGTAATATAGCTTGCCATGTCACTTGCTAAGAATAAAAATGCATCGGCAACTTCTTCTGGTGTTCCTATTCTACCAAGTGGTATTCCTTTAATTATTGGTTCTATTACTTCTTGGGGAACACTTTTCATCATATCTGTTAGTGTTACTCCTGGTGCGACGGCATTTACTCTAATGTTATCTTTACCTAATTCTCGGGCTAATGATTTTGTAAGTCCATTAACTGCAAATTTACTTGCTGGATATCCACATCCTGATGGTTGTCCATATATACTTACCATTGATGAAGTATTTAATATTACTCCGCCACCATTTTCTTTCATATATTTAACTACTGCTTTAGAACAATTAAATACAGCTTTTACATTTAAATCCATTATTTTTTCAAAATCTTCTTCTTTATAGTCATATATACTTTCTCTTGCACTTATTCCAGCATTATTTACAAGGATATCTATTTTTCCATATTTTTCTTTTACATTTTTAAATGTTTCTTCAACTGATTTTAAATCACTTAAATTAGGATAATATCCGTCTACTATATAATTTTCATTTTCACTTTTTAATTCATTTAGTGCTTTGGTTACACTTTCTTCTTTTGAACCTAGTAATACTACTTTAGCTCCATTTTTTAAATATTTTTTTACAATTGCAAAACCTATTCCTCTAGTTCCTCCGGTTACAATTGCAACTTTATCTTTTAACATATTTCCCTCCTATTTAATAAAATTATATCAAATAATTTACTATTTTACAATTTTAATTTTATTTAAGTATAATTATAATTTATTTAATTTATCTTATCTAGTTTGTTATACATTTGGTTAACAATGCACATTTTGTTAATTATATTGATATTATTCATCATACTTTTATATAACAAAACTAAGACATTTCTATCTTAGTTGTTTGATTTATTTTGTTATATTTTTTAATATAACTGTTTTTGTACGAGACATTTCTCTTAGTGTTGTCATTATTCCTTCATTACCAATTCCAGAATATTTCCATCCACCAAAAGGTTGTTCGAATGATCTAAAGAAACTTGCACCATTAACAACAAATCCTCCGGCTTCAACTCTTTCTGATACTTTAATTGCTTTATTCATATCACGAGTTATAATACCAGCTGATAATCCATATATTGATTGATTTGCTATTTCAATTGCTTCTTCAATTGTGTCAAATCCGATTACTGAAATTACTGGTCCAAAGATTTCCATATTGATTGCAACGTCCATGTCTTTTGTGATTCCATCAATAATTGTTGGTTCATAGAAAGCACCTTTTCTTCTACCACCACATACAATTCTAGCACCTTGTGCGACTGTAGCGTTTACTTGTCTTTCAACTTCAATTGCTGCTTCTTCTGAAACAAGGCAGCCGATATCACTTGTTGGATCACTTGGCATTCCTACTTTTAATGTTGATATCTTTTCAACCATTTTTCTAATATACTCGTCTTTTACACTATTTTGTACTAAGAAACGTTTAGATGCGCAACATACTTGTCCAGTATTATATAGTCTTCCCCAAACTGTTTCCTCTACGGCTAAATCTAGATCGCCATCTTCACAGATAATAAATGCATCATTTCCACCTAATTCAAGTGATGAATGAGCGCAGTGATCTGCGCAATTTTTGGCAGCATCAATGCCAGCAGCTGTTGATCCGGTTAATGTAACCATTTCAACTTTTTTATTACTTGTTAATGCTTTACCTACAACACTTCCAGAACCATGAACTACGGAAATTACTCCTGCTGGTACGCCAGCTTCTACTAATAATTCACAGTATTTTGTCAATGTTAATGGATTAACTGATGCTGGTTTTAAAATTACTGAATTACCCATTAATAATGCAGGTGGTACTTTATTGATAAAAATATCACTTGGGAAATTAAATGGAATAATCGCTACTACTACACCTAATGGTTGTTGAATTGTATATTGAATAGTATTTTCTTGGCCAGCTTCTGTTCCACGATAAACGACATTGCCATAATCATGTTTTACTTTTTCTACATATGCTGGTACGCCAATTTGAATATTAGCTATTTCATTATGTGCTTCTTTGATTGGTTTACCTGTTTCATCAGATAATGTTTTTGCTAAAATGTCTTTGTCTCTTAATACTAATTGCGCGAATTTTGTTAAAATAGCGCATCTTTCTACAACACTAGTTTTAGCCCATTCTTTTTGAGCAGTATATGCTGCATCAACTGCATAATCTATTTCTTCTTTAGACAAAGAAGGAACGGTATCTATTAGTTCATTTGTGGCTGGATTTATAACTTTTATTACGTCTCCACTTTTGGCATCCACCCATTTTCCTGCTACTAAACTTCTCATTTTATTTCTCCTTGAAACCTGTATAAGATAATGATAATCCTCCGACTGTATTACCAGAGTGATCACCTACTCCGTATTCACCAAATGTAAATACCATTAAGAATTCTTTATCTCCACAAGCTGCTTTAACTGTTGGATAGATTTCTTCTTCTTTTCCTTCTAATTGAAGTCCTAATCTTCTACCACCACAGTGTACTAAGAAATAAGAATCAGCTCCACCTATTTTACTATCTACTTCTTTTATAGTTTTTGGATTAGCTTCAACCATTTCTGCTGGTTCTAGATGCAATTGAATACAAGCTGTTTTTTCAACTAATCTTGCACCGATATTCATTGATAAATCAGCATTTGCTGCCATTGGGTGACGTACTGCAGTTACTCTGCCTGTAATATCTTTAACTCCAAGTGGATCAAAGATAGTAGCTGCAAGTAAATTTCCACCAGCAACTGATTCTAATGTCTTACCTGTCCAAGTACAATATTTTGAAACAGCAGGAACTCCATCAATTTCAACTAAAGTTCTATCATTTACAACTTTTGTCATAATTCCTACATTATTAGTTTCATGGTATTGTCCATTATAGATATTAACCATTTTTCCTTCTGTTTTGAATAATGCAATTGCGCAACCATCTGCAAATATTTGGTCATCGCAGATAATTGACCATTTTCCTTCTACTGTGTTATCAGCTGCTGATCCACCAAATACTGGTACTTCACCAATAACATCTTGAACTCCTAAGATATAATCTTCTTCTTCTTTTGGAGATGCTGTCATAAAGAAGAAATCTGGTTTTTCACCTAATTCAGCCATTGCTTTTGTGGCTAATTCTCTACCAAGTTTTCTTGCTGATTCCCCTTCAGCTTTTGCGCGGCCAGCAACACCTACTTTTGTAGATTCAGCACTTATTCCCATGATTCCTGAATATCCTGTTTCAGCGTTTAAATAACCTCCGTGTGTGCAAATTGCGGCAGAAGAAGTACATCCTAGTATGTGAGCACTAGAACATTGTCTAATTCCTCTTAAAATTTCTGCTTGATTCATTACACATGAAGTAAATAATAAACCAACATTACAATTTTTTAAGTCAGCCATTTGGGCACTTTCAAATCCGCTTTGAAATGCATCTATATTTTGACTGTAACCTACTTTTGTTTTCATTAATACCTCCTTTATTAAAACAAATGTGTCTATATAATAGACTTGTTTGGGTGATTAATACTCTACCCTAATTTAATTATACCATGTTTGTAAGAAAAAAAACTACCTTTTTTTACATTTTATTTTTAAAAATTTAAATAGATTTTTAATATTAAAAAAACAACTACAAGGTTGTTTTTTAGAACATGTAATTTTTTTAATTTAATACTAACTATTCTTAAAAATTATTCTAAATGTTGTATACTCATTTTTAGAAAATACTTTTATTTGTCCAAAGTGTTATTAATGATTATTTAAGAGAAGAATATTCAATTTCAAGTGATTATGATTATAGTAAATATTCAATATTAGATATAATGAGGAGACATGATAATATTTCAAAAGATATTATGCTTACATACCATTATAGATGTGGAAAGAAAATAATAGATTTTTCAAACAAACGTTTTTATAATGGAAAGTTAAATCTTGAATATTTATCTGATGATGGTAATTTATCTCTAATTGATGTTAAAAACATTAATTCTAGATTAAGGAATGAAAACTATGAGGAAGCAAAAGCAATAATAGAATACATTAAAAGAAATGAATTAAAAGATACTGCTATTTTTACCCCGTTTAAAAATCAACAAAATTTAATTAATTGTATGTTAAGAGAAAATAATATCAATGATGTAACTTGTGGTACAATTCATCAAGTTCAAGGTTCTGAGAGAGAAACAATTATTATTTCATCTTCTTTATCTCTAAAAACCAGTAAAAAAACATTTGATTGGATTAAAAATAATTCCGAAATTACAAATGTTGCTGTGACAAGGGCTAAAAAGAACTTAATAGTTGTAGCAGATGTAGAAGCATTAAACAATTTATCAAAAGATAAAAAAGATGACTTATATAATTTAGTTAAATATGTTAGCAATAATGGGAAGTCTGAAGTGGTGCCTAATGAATCATATACTATTCAAATTGGTAATTCAAATGGAAGTAAATCAGAAGATATGTTTTTCAAAACATTATCACATTTTTGTAGTGTTAATAATATATTTCAGGCAAAGAGAAATATTAAGTTAAGTTCTATGTTTCCAAATGATCCTATAATGAGAAAATCAAAATTAGAATTTGATGTTGTTTTATATCAAATTGAAGGAATTAATTTAATTCCTAAAGTTGCTATTGAATTACAAGGTGGGGAACATTTTGGTAATATAGATAGAGAAAAATGTGATGCATCAAAGTCAAAAATATGTAAAGAAAAAGGTATTACTCTTTTAGAAATACCTAATTCATTTGCAAAATCATATGAAACTATTAAAGAATTAATTCTAACTAGTTGTGGACAAAAAATCGAACAATTAGAGTTATTTTAAAAAATAATTTATTATATTATAAATAGTGCTCTTGATAAATTAATTGATATGAATCTTGTTTCTTGGATATAGAAATGAGGTTTATATCATTTTTTATCATTGTTAATTTTCAATTTATTTATAAAATTTATTGAATGCTAATACTATTTGGTAAAGAAACGATTTTGTACTTTAAAAATAATTAATTAATTTTATTATATTCCTTACATTTTTCTTCTAACAATATAAAATTACAACATCTTTTAGCAATACTTTCATTTAAAGTGCCATTTATATACTTATCATATATTTTTTTAGATCTGCCATATAACTTATCATCATTACGATTTAACCAAAATATTTGTTCTTTTAACATTTTGGTATACTTTTCTTCAGTTTTAGTTAAACATTCTTTATCTAAATCTAGTTTGATAATATTTTTATCTGTTACTGGTAACATATTATTAAAGTTAATTGCTCCTAAATCACCATTTGCTATTTTCAAGAAGTCTAATGTTGTTTTCATAGTTTTATGTTTTGGTTTAGGACTTGATAATGGGGCAAAATATTTGCAATTATTAATTTCAAATAATACGCCAATGAATGGCCTTAATTCTTTTTTATCATAATTATATGGAACCTTTTTATCAAATTGTCTTAAATAATCACAATATTTTGAATCTAATCTAACTAAAATTAAACTTTCCATAGTATCACCTCCGAAGAATTATACTAAAAACAAGATAAAACTAGAGTTTGCTCTCTAGTTTCTTTTTTAAGTTCACTGTTATGGCCGGAATCGCCGCTTTTTTAAGTTCCTGTTAAAGCCGGAATCGCTTCTTTTTTAAGTTCCTCTTATAGTGGGAATCACTAGCTTTTTTATTGCTACTAAGTAGCATTATTATTATATGCAAAAATGCATAACATAATCACTTATGTGCCATTAATATACCATAAATATGGTAAAATGTCTAGTTTTTCAAGAAAAGTTTTTAGATTTTATTTACCAAATATTTTGTAATTTTAAAAAGTTTAATTTCTAATGAATTTACATATGAGACAATTTTACTGAAAAAAGTACGAAATATCAGTATATTTATCAAAAAAAATTTTAACTTAGTTTAAATTTGTATACCTAAGTGTACTAAAAAATACTCAAGTAGTCTAAAATCCTTTGATATAAACAAAAATGGAGTCTTTCGGATCATTCAGAGGGGCGACCTGGTTCTAATTTGTCTAGTTTTATAAAACATTAAAACCTTTATAAAATAAGGGTTTCTGTATTTTTTAGTTTATTAAAATTTACTTAAATTTAATAAAATTTACGGGTTTGTGCACCTAAAAGTGTACCTAAAAATCAGTTGTTTTTTGACGTCTTTGATTTTTTTATATTTTGTTTTTTAATAATTTTCTTTTTTTCTAAATTTTTATCAGAAATAGATTCATTGATACACTCAATATAAAGTTCACTAAATATCTCTTCTAATCTTTCTATCATACCATATTCACCTTTTAAAAATTTTTTTATCTCAATAAATTGATTATATATAAAAAGTTAAACTAATATCATAATAGTAAAACTTATCAAATATGGTAATGCTTTATTTAATCCATTAAAATCAAAACCATCTTTTGTACAAAACGATAATAAAGTTGGTATTACAATTGATAATATAGCTAATAAATTACCTCCAACTATTTTAGTTTTAACTAAATTTCTATAATGATTAATTATACATAACAATGACTTTTCATTATAAATATTATTTTTATTTGAATATTCTTTAAAAAGTTTATTTTCAAAATTCCTAATAATCAATGTTAGAGGTTCTTCATCATTTCTTTTCTTTCCTATGCTCAAATGTAATTTTGTTTTCAAAACTCTTTCGCTTACTTTTTTCATGATAAGAAGCATTGCTATAAAAATTAAAATCATAAATATAATTTTGTCAAAAAAATTGAAAATTAATGATATAAATATAGACATAACATATATCCAAAATGTCCTTTTCTTAATTATATTATATGGACTTTCCTTTTTATAAATCTCTTCTATATCTTTATACATATTGTTTTCTCCTAAATTTAATAGATTCTATACCAAATTATTCCTTCTTTTTAAATATTCTTGTAAATCCTTGTTAGTACAATATATATAGCAACCTTTCATTCCTCTAGTCATTAAAGTTTTGTAAGTATTTTTAATAATTTGATCAGATATTTTTTTAGCTTTCTCTATTCCCTGTTCTTTTGCTATTTTATTAATACCTTTTAAGGATTGATCTGTTTTAGCTCTCTTAGTATAATCTGTAACAACATGGCCATCTTCATATCTTAAATCATCACCAATGATTACTCCAACATAATCAAATTCTAGTCCTTGACAAGTATGAATACAACCTATTTCATTTACTGATTCTTTATCAATTGCCCATGTGCTTGAATTTCCTAAATTCCAACTCATTCCAAAATTATATTCAGGGATAGTTATATCATATACATCTGATTTATTTTTTCCTTCACTTATCCAATTCCAACAATATCCTGCAACTAATCTTGATTTGTTATTAATATCATTTGCTTTTTCTATTGCTTTTCTTAGTTCATTAGGATCATCAAACACTTTAAAATCATATTTACTATCTAAATCAAAATTTGCTGTTTCCTTAATGTCTAAAATATTATCCAACCATGCTAAATAACCATCAGATCCATCACATCTAAATTGACTTTTTAAATCCATTTTATATATACCAGCATTATAATAATTTGCATATTTTTTTATTTCTGCTATAGATCCATTATCTTTTAAAGTAACTCTTTGATTTTCATCTATAAAAAATATTGAGAACATGCTAGAATTAATTATTTCCTTTATTTGATTCTCACCAAGATTAGAAAATAATCCAGACTTTTTATTTAAACGATGAGCCTCATCAACAATTAAAACATCAAATGCGTTTGGTTCACAATCATAAAAACATCCTGAACCCTTAAATAAATTGTTTAAGCCACTCATTTTATCTATTTTTAGTTTTGCCTTAAATACTTCCCTTGGTGCACTATTTTTAGTAACATAAAAGCTATTTAATCCTCTATTTAAAAATTGTCTTAGCAAATTAATAGCTAATACTGATTTTCCCGTTCCAGGTCCACCTTCAACTATCAAAACACTTTTTTCATTATGTAAATGTGCATTAACTTCTATTCTTAATGCTTCTTCAAAAATGACTTTTTGATCATCAATAAGAACAAATTCTTTATTTCCTTTTAAAACTGAAGAAAATGAATCTTGGAGCATTTTAGAAGGTTTTATTTTTCCATTTTCAATTATGTATAATCCTTCTTTATTATCACCTTCAACTATATATTTTTTAATAAAATTTCTAAGTTTTTCAAAATCTTTAGATCCAAACATTGGTGCAACATTTATATAATCTTTATATTGTTCGCTATTAATTGGATCATTGCCATTTAAATCATAGTTATGCAAAAATGCACATGGATGCAATCCAACATTTCTATCATATACTTCTTGATTGTAACTGTTAATAAGGCTTGCATAACTCCACGCTTGATATGATGGATGCGTAACTTCTCTTAATGCTTTTCCTGTAAAAGTAGAAACTACTCCATCTTTTCCTTCAACTGCATCTGCATGAGTCCATTGTTTCAGTTCAATTATTATTATTGAGTTTTGTTTGTTTTTATCATATCCAGATAATAAGAAATCAATTCTGTTAGAAGTATGGGGAATATTAAATTCAATAGCAACACCAGCATTATTTGGTATTTGATTATCAGCTAATACACCTCGCATTCTTAACATAGACTCACGCCAAGAATTAACTTCTGACTCTCCTGTACTTCTATGAAATACTTCTTTAAATCTATTTAAAATTTTATCTGTTATCAAATTTAAATCAACATCATTTATAAAACTTGATTTTACACCTTCATATACTAACATTTTACTTCAAACTCTCCTTTATTTTTTGACAATCTACCGAACTGCTAGTGTCAAAATGATTTTTACACATGCTACAATGGCATCGATCATTATTATAAATTTGTAATTGAATATATTTTCCTTCATTACCATAACAATTGTCGCAATACAATATTTTTGGGTATTCATCTTTTAAAGTTATTAAAGGTATGCTTCTATACCTTTCAATATTATTATTTTTTCTGAGTTGTTCTTTTAATGCATTATTCTCAACTTGTAATTTATATATCTTGTCCTGCAAATTTATAACTTCTTGCTGAGTACTAATAACTTTTTGAACCATTTCTATATCATTAGATTTTTTGAGCAACATTTACAACATCCCTCAATAACTTTATTGCATTCACACTTTACTCCTATAATTTATTATATTTAGTACTTTTTCCTTTAGCTTTCTCTATAGGGTACTTCTTAGCAGATATTTCCATTTTATCAAGTATTATTTGCTTTGGGTCAACACCTATTTGATGACATAATAATATACAATAATTCATCACATCAGCTATTTCATATTTAAGTTCATCTTTATCATAATTATTGTTCCATTGAAAACATTCCAATAATTCTCCAGATTCAATAGCAATAGACTTGGCAAGATTTTCTGGTGTATTAAATTGTAACCAATCTCTGTCTTCTGCAAATTTAACTATTTTTGTTTCTAATTCTTTCATACTTTTCCTCCTTATGACACTATGACGTTAAGTTAGGATATACCCTATACCTATTTCTAGTGTCATTCTGTCATTTATTAATCAACTATATCACTTACTGATACATTGTAACATTCAGCTAATTTCTTAACTACTTCATTACTTAGTTTTCTACTTCCTTTTTCATATTTATTGTAAGTAGATAAATCAATACTTAAGTATTTTGCTAATTCTTTTTGAGATTTATTGTTTTCTAATCTCAAATTCTTAATTCTAAGTCTAGCTCTTACTTGTATCTTTTCTTCTATTTCATCTAATCCTTTGTTAGGATTTTGTAAATCTATAGTTATATACTTTTCTGCATTATTAGCTACTTTCAAGGCATAGTTAGATAATTCTAATGATTCTTTATCTGATAACTCAGGCATATTTTCAAAAAAGTAATTTGTTGATACTTTATAAAATTTAGCCAAGTCTTGTAATACACTAATAGGTACCATTCTATCACCTAATTCATAGTGTTTATATGTAGAAGTTTTTACTCCTACTACTGAACATATTTCTCTCTGTGTTAGGTTAAATTGCTTTCTTAACTTACTCATATTTGTTCCTATAGTAACATCCAATGATTTCCTTTTTTTCATAGAATTACCTCTTATTTTTCCTTATAAATTTATTATAACACAAGATTTCCAATTTGGAACATTAAATATAAAATTTGTCAAAAAAACAAATCTAAATTTGTTAAAATTTTCACAAAAAATTCGCTACTCATAGAAAAGTAAAAGACCATGAAGCTAAGTTTAAAGTAAAAATTAAAAATCAAACTGAATTTACGGATTTAACTTTTAAAAATCAGCGCTTTTAATTTGTAAAAATTATACATTAGTTTATCCTTAATGGTAATTAACTATAAAATATATTATATACTATTCTTTTATAAAAGTCAGCACTAATAATATTATATCTTGTTTCGAAAACAAAGTCAGCACTTTTTTTATTTTTAAATGAATTATGTGAGTATTTAGATGATTTTGTTAAACAAATTATTTATAAAAAACAAATATGATGTAACAAGAGATACTCGTTAAAAATAGATATATCAACTATATCTATTTTTTTATTTCATTTAAAAATTTAATGAATATATTTTCATTATCTTGAAGTAATTTCTTTGAGGCTTTTAATGTTACCCATATATTTTGATTAAATAATACATTTATTTTGATACATGCATCTTGCCTATTTTGCAAGCCTTCTTTTAAATTTATTCCATTATCAAGTAGTACTGCATAATCATTTAAATCAGTTATTGTTCTAATATCTTCTGTATCATTAAACACTTTGAAATCTTTTGAATAATTATTATTTGATTTTTTTCGAGTATATAATAATTCATTTAATTTATTTTCTATTTCTGGTGTAATCATATTTGCGAATCTAAAAAGATTTCTATCATATGCCACATAATCTAAAGTGATTTCTTTGGGCAACCTATTTTGACATACTTCAAAGCAATGCAATAATTTATTTTTTAATTCAGATATTAATACATCAAATTCTTGATTATTCTTTTTATAATCTATATCTTTATGAGCATTATTTTTATCTCTTTCATAATATATTTTATTGACTATTTTATCATCTGATTTTATTTTTTTTAATTCTGTTTTATTGAAACTATAATCAAATATTATGCATAAATTTATATAATATAGTCTTAATTTAGAATCTATTATAGATTTTAAATCTAAATTGCTTAATGGTTCAAAATTATTTTCTATATACATTAAACTATCAATACACTTTTTTGAATCTATTAGATATCTTGCTAATTCCCATTCATTCATATTTTCACCTCAAATAATATAATCGACTAAATCATATAATAATCAATATCTAATTTCTATTTTCACAATTCAAATTTTAAAGTATTTTTTTATTTAATATGCAATTTGGATTTTTATCAGCATATATTTTCAGAATGTATATTGTAAACAATAACATAGTACTAATTATAATAATTATCCAGTTTTCAATAATAAATGTCACCAAAGTAATTACTATGCAACATATAGTCCATACAAATATAAACACAAAAATTCTTATTATCCAGTGACTTATTGAACCGATTTCACCTCTAAAACCCAATTTGCCAACAACGCTAAAAGCTATTTTATATGCAATATAACCTATAATAGTCATTGCTACATAATTATAAATAGGATTTTCAAATAAAGATAATGGTGATGTTATCATTTCAAACATAAATTTTTTCATTTATAATCCCCCTACTTCTTAATCATTCTATAAGCTAAATTTATAGTTAAGTCCTCTTTATCTAATCATTTACTCATCTATTAATTTTATCAAATTATATCCAATAGACGTAATTATAATTTTATCTATTCCAGCATCAGCTAAAACAGGAAGATTCCCAACTGATATTGCATTACCCGAAGACTTTAAGCTATCACAAACTTTTAATCTAAACAGATTTAAAACCATAAGTTCATATTCTTCATCATTAATGTGTAATACGTTTTGAATAGTATTTCTGTCATAATATATATTTTTATTTGTACGTGTTTCTTCTAAATTAGGATCAACACTTATTTGTTTCAATAATCTAATTTCATTAATATTTAAATTTTTTAAAATTTCAATATACATATATTTAGGATCACAATTTTTTTCAATGTCTTGCCAATTAATTAGCATATTACACCATTGTTCTTGAATTTGTTCATTATCTTCTTGTATAGCATTTTCTAATACTTCTAAAATAAATTTAGGAGGTAATGGCGTCTCTTTTCCTTCTAATTTTCTTCTTGCTCTTTTTTTATTATATTTATCTAGAAACTTTAAAGTATTGTTCCATCTAAAATAAGATAATTGATCAACTATAATATCACCAATAGAAGCAACAACCCTATTTTTAAAATTTTTAAGCTTCAACGAACCGGTACCAACTTCAGTATCTATTGAAATTTCAAATTCTTTATCTTTTTCTTCCATTTTTTAATTTCTTTCCAAAGTAATGTTTCAAACAATTTATATTATATCACTAATTTCTTGTTTCATATAATTAGTTATACAATTTTTTAAATTTACCACCTAAATGCCACCTAAAGCAAAATAAAAAGACCTTGAGTCCTTATAAACAAACAAAATGAGACGCCGTAGCGTCTCTTCAGGGGGTTTTTAAATTGCATCTCACCATGACATAAAGTCAATATATCGTCAGATGCTAGCACACTTCCGTATGCTATATTAATTATAAAATATAACTTTTTTTTAGTCAATAATTTTACATAAAATATTTTATAGTTTACATATAAATTATTTTTAATCAAGATTATCTATATTATTATTTATTTCATCAATCAACTTTTTATTTACATTTTCATGACAAGTTACCAATTCTGAAACATCTTCTTTTGCTTGTACCATTATATTATAATCTTTTCTTACATCTGATAATTCAAATGACATATCACCGCTTTGTCTATATCCAAATAGATCACCACTTCCTCTTAATTTAAAATCTTCTTCAGAAATTTTAAATCCATCTGATATATCAACCATTATTTTTAGTCTTTCTTTTTCATAATTTGAAATTAATATACAATATGACTGTAATTCATTTCTGCCTACTCTTCCTCTTAATTGATGAAGTGCGGATAGACCAAATCTAAAGGCATCAAATATAACCATCATTGTTGCATTTTTTACATCTATTCCTACTTCAATAACTGTTGTTGAAACTAATATTTGAGTTTTATTTTCTTTAAAATTGTTCATTGCTTCTTCTTTTTCTTCATTTGTCATTTTTCCATGTAATAAGCCAATTTTATATAGTTTTCCGAAGGCAGTATTCATTTTATTATACAAAGCTTCTACATTTTCTAAATCCATTTTTTCGCTTTCGTCTATTAATGGCGCGACTACATATATTTGATGACCTTTTTTTAATTCATCTAGCATCATATATAATACATCTTTAATTTCAGTTTCTTTTTTTAGAATAGTTATTATTTTTTTTCTTCCATTTGGCATTGTTTTAATACTTGATATATCCATATCACCGTATAAGGTTAATGCATATGTTCTTGGTATTGGTGTTGCACTCATATATAATGTATCTGGTGTGATACCTTTATTTTTTAATTCACTTCTTTGATTAACTCCAAATCTATGTTGTTCATCGGTTATTACTAATCCTAAATTATTATATTTTAATTTTTCACTTATTAATGCATGGGTACCTATTGCAACATTTATTATTCCTTCTTCTAATTCTTTATAAATTTCTTTTTTTTCTTTGGCTTTTATTTTACTTGTTATTAAGCATACTTTTACACCATATGGTTTTAGAAGATTGTTTATATTTTCATAATGCTGACGCGCTAATATTTCTGTTGGTGCCATTAGGGCACTTTGATATCCACTTAAATAATTTATGTAAATTGCAATAATTGATACTAATGTTTTTCCAGATCCTACATCTCCTTGTAATAATCTATTCATTCTTCTTTCGGATATTAGATCGTCATATATGTCATTTATTGCTTTTTGTTGATCTGGTGTTAACTTAAATGGTAATTCATTAATAAAACTGTCTACTTTAGATTTTTCAACATTTCTTTTAAGTCCTATTTTAAATTTTTTGTTATTTTTTAGATAATTCATTTTTAACATAAAAATAAATATTTCTTCATATTTTAAGTAATTTAATGATTTTTTCAATGTTTCTATTTCTTTTGGATTATGAACATTATATATTGCTTCTTTCTTATCTATAAAATTATATTTTTCTTTTAAATAATCTGGTACATATTCTTTTATTTCAAAATCTTGTAGTGCAATATCGATATATTTTTTTAATACTTTTCTGCTTAATCCATATGTTAAATGATATACTGGTTCAATTATTGTTTCATTACCTATTAATCCAATTTTAATTTCACTTGCTGTAATTGTATTGTGAATTTTATCATATTTTCCTATAACTGTTACATTTGTATTTTCTTTAATAGTAGCTCTCATAAATCCACGATTGAATATAATTATATTTACTAAATATGTTCCAGTATTTATTTTAAAGCTTAATTTATCTAAGTTCTTTTTGATGCGATAAAAAGATGGTTTTGTTTCAACTTTTCCATCAATAGTTACATATGTATTATTTTCTGCTTCTTTTAAATTACTTCTTTTTATCATGTTATATCTAAATGGATAATATGTTACTAAATCATTTGTATCTTTAATTTTTATTTTATTTAATAAATTTAATGTTTTTGGTCCTATTCTTTTAATTTCTTCTAATTTCACTTTTTTTCTCTCCTAAATATACTATACCACTTTTATTATAAAAAAACTTTATTTTCACAAAAAATTAAAAAAAAGGTTGACAAAGCGACCTTTTTATAATAGTATATAAATTGCCAATTCGATTAGGCGAATTGGAAGCTAGTATTACACTAGCCAACCCCTTTTTATTCTTTTATCGGACCTGCGAAAGCAGGTTCTTTTTTTATTTCCTGCTTAATGATTCATAGTAATAGAATCTTTTTTTTGCTTCTAATATATTATATTCAAGAAGTTTATCTGCTTCACTTGGATTTATCTTTTTTATGGCATTAAATCTTGTTTGTTTTTCTAGGAAATTTTGGTAATCATCAAAATTAACTTCTTTACTATCTAATATAAATTCTTCGCCTGGTTTGTAGTGGAAAAGTGGATAATAGCCACATGATACGGCTTGCTTTTCTATTTCTATACTGTTCTCCATTCCACCTGTTATTCCATGTGATATGCATGGTGCATATGCTATTACTATTGATGGACCATTGTGTTCATTTGCTTCTTTTAAAACTTTAATTAATTGGTTTGGATTAGCGCCTAAGCATACTGTTGCTACGTATACATGAGGATATGATAGAGCAATGCGAGCTAAATCTTTTTTATAATTTTTCTTACCAAAGCCAGCGAATGCTGCTAGTGTTCCGATTGGTGTTGCTTTTGATGCTTGCCCACCAGTATTGGAATATACTTGAGTATCTAGTACTAATATATTAATATTTTCATTTGTTGATAATGCATGGTCTATTCCACCAAATCCAATATCATAAGCCCATCCATCACCGCCTATGGCCCAAATACTTCTTTTTTTAATGTATTCCTTTATTTTCTTTAATTCTGGTAATTTACTGTAATCTAAATTTTCATATACTTCTTTTGTTATATTGTAATCATTTTCATTTTCTAAATATTTTTTGCATAAAGGATTATTTTTATTTTCTTCCATTATTTTATGAATTCTTTTTTTCATTTGACTGTTTGATACGGCCATTCCTAGTGCGAATTCAGCGTTATCTTCAAAAAGCGAATTTGCCCATGGTACTGTGTATGGTGTACAAGGACTTGATGCGCCGTATATTGATGAACATCCTGTTGCGTTTGCGATGATTAATTCTTCACCAAATAATTGAGTTAAAATTCTTATATATGCTGGTTCCCCACATCCTGCGCATGCTCCTTCAAATGCTAATTTTGGTTTTTCAAATTGACTTCCTTTTACAGAAAATATATCAAATAAATTTTTATTTTTTATTTTTTTGTTTAAGTATTCAAATACTTCTGCTTCTTTATTTTCTTTGGCTTTTTCTATTTTTTGAGCACTTAATGCTTTTCCTCTATTTGGACATGTTTTCATACATAGTGTACATCCTGTACAATTGTCTATTGCGATTCCCATTATAAAATAATAATCTTTTAAGGCTTTTATTAATGGTTTTTTGCATCTTTCTTTTATGTAGTTTGGGGCTGCATTATATTCTTCTTCTGATAATAAATATGGTCTTATTACGCCATGTGGACAAACGAATGAACACTGATTACATTCTAAACAGTATTCTTTATTCCATTTTGGTACTATGTTGCTTATAGCATTTTTATCGGTGAATCCACTTTTGGCTGTTCCGTCAGCGTATTTTAAAAATGCTGATGTTGGAAGATTTTCACCTTTTCTATCTAATATCGCTTCTTCAATACTATTTATATTTTCTTCTTGTTCAATTATAAAATCTTCATCTTCTAATTCTACTTTTTCTAATATTTCTAATGATTCAGCAATTGCTCTTTTATTGGCATTTATTACTTCTTCACCTTTTTTAGCGAATTTTTTTGTAATTTCATTTTTCATGTGATTGATTGCATTTTCATATTCCATTACATTTGATAATTTTATGATAACACTTTCCATAATTGTACTTATTTTGCCTTTTATTCCTACTTTGCTTGCTAATGAGTAGGCATTTATTATGTAAAATTTAAGATTTTTGTTTTTTATTGTATATTTGATGTTATCATTTAATGTTTTTATAATTTCTTCTTTTGATTTTTCTGTATTTAATATAAATATTCCATTTTCTTTTATTTTGTCTAATATATTAAAGCGATCTAAGTATGATTCTTTTGTACATACTATTATGTTTGGATTTTCAACATAATATGTTGATCTTATTTTTTCTTTATTGAATCTTAAATGTGATATTGTTACGCCACCTGATTTTTTGGAATCATATTGAAAATATCCTTGAACATAATTGTTTGTATTTTCACCTACTAATTTTATTATTGATTTGGCTGCTGATACCATACCGTCTGATCCATATCCATATATTAACATTTCATTTGATGTACTTATTTTGAAATTATCGTCTACTTTTATACTTCTTTTTGTTATATCATCTACAATTCCAACTGTAAAATTATTAAATGGTTTATCTAAGAAGTCATAAATAGCTTTTATACATGCTGGATTGGTATTTTTACTTGATAATCCATATCTTCCACCATATATTTCAATATTTTTGTCTTTTAAGGCAGCAGTTATATCTAAATATAGTGGTTCGCCTATACTTCCTGGTTCTTTTGTTCTATCTAAAACGGCTATTTTTTTAACTGTTTTTGGTAAAATTTTCAATAGGTGGTTTGTACTAAATGGTCTATATAAATGAACTTCAACTAGGCCAACTTTATAATCTTTTTTGTTTAAACAATCTATTGTTTCTTTGATTGTTTCATTTACTGATCCCATTGCCACTAATACTTTGGTTGCATCTTTACTACCGTAATAATTAAATGGTTTATAATTTGTATGCGCTAATTCATTTATTTTATTCATGTATTTTTCTACAATATCAGGAATACTTTCATAAAAAATATTTCTTGATTCGGTTACTTGAAAATATATGTCATCATTTTGCGCTGTTCCTTTTGTTACTGGTTTATTTGGATTAAGGGCTTTATTTCGGAATTTGTTTAAAGCGTTTTTATCTATTAATTTAGCGTATTCTTTATCATCTATAATATTTATTTTGTCTATTTCATGACTTGTTCTAAATCCATCAAAGAAGTGCAAAAATGGTATGCTTGATTCTATTGCTGATAAATGGGCAACTGCTGCTAATAGATTAGCGTCTTGAACTGATGATGATGCTAATATGGCAAATCCAGTTTGTCTTGTTGCATATATATCTTGATGGTCTCCCATTATGCTTAAGGCATGGGTAGCAAGGCTTCTTGCTGCAACATGAAATACTGCTGGTAGCATTTCACCTGCTATTTTATACATATTGGGTATCATTAGTAATAATCCTTGACTTGATGTAAATGTTGTTGTTAAAAGTCCTGATGTTAGAGAGCCATGGACAAATCCGGCTGCTCCTGCTTCCGATTGCATTTCTACTACTTTAACGCGATCATTAAATATATTTAATTTTCCTTTGTTACTTTCATTATCAATGTATTCTGCCATTGGTGATGAAGGTGTTATTGGGTAAATTCCGGCAAGTTCAGTGAAAAGATAAGCTGTTCTACTGCATGCTTCATTTCCGTCAACTGTTATTTGTTTCATTATTTCCTCCTACATCTACAAACCAAGATTTTGTTATATTGCATGAAGCACTGTTTGGGGCGGGATTTGGCATTGCAAATTTTATGATTACAGGAATTTTAAATCCGCTTCCAAATGCCATGCACATTCCTGGTGGTAGTAATTTTATTTTTTTTACTGTTTCTTCAGTTATATTTGGTATAATTTCTTTTATGAATTCAACATCTTTAGGGTGTTGTACTTTAAATATTAAAAAATTGCTGCACTGGGATATAGCTGTTTCTGATAGTTCTGATGGTCTTTGTGTTATTAGTCCTAATAAAACACCATATTTTCTTCCTTCTTTTGTTATTCTATCAAATATATTATATCCTAGTAAGTTTACGTCGTTATCGTTTTGGACATATCTATGTGCTTCTTCTAAGACTATGTGAAATGGAAAAGTTGCTTTTTGTTCCATATTCTTAGCATAATCAAATAATAATTTTGAATATATTTTAGTTATTGTTTTTGCTAATCTATCATCTATGTAGTTTATATTGAAATTTATTATTTGGGCTTTTCTTCCGTTTGGTGCTGTCATAAGATTACGAATATATTTTTCTTTTGTTATGTATTCTGGATAATCAAAATATGTGTGATTTTCACTGTTTAATAATGTGTGTAATCTTACTTTTAGTATATTTAAATCATCGTATATTTTTTGACTATTTAATACTCCTTCTGATATAAGGGCGAATTCAAAAGCATCTTTTAAATCTTTTAATGTATATTTGAATGTTCCATCTGGTAATTGTAGATTATATTCTTCTAATAAATATCCATTCATTACATTTGTTACTAATTCCATTTCTCTTATTTTTCCTGTTGCATCTATTAATAGGCATTGTTTTAATGGTCTTGTATATCCTGGTTGTACTACTTTAGTTTCTAGATTTAATTCACTTGTGTTGTAATATGATAATACAGAAAATACTTGGTCTCTTATTTGAGCTGGTGAATTTCCACTTGATAATATGTCGAGGATTGCACGGGCTATTATGTCATTTTTATATTTTATAACACTTGATTCTTCTCTTCCAAAGATGGTTACATATTTTAAAGCTTTTTCAATTATTGTTAATTGAGATGCTTTTTCAGCGTTTAGTAAAAGTGCTATATCGTCAACCCCTAAAAACCATAGTGGTATACGCATTATTTCGCTTGGTCCTTTGGTATTTGTTGTATATGCTTTAAAACTGATATTTGGATTTATTTTATTTATGTTTTCAAAGGCATTATGATATTCACCATAGGCATCAAATAAAAAGATTGATGCTTTGTATGGTATAGACATTTTTTTACTGAATAAATTTTGAAATATTCGTGCTACTCCGCATGATTTTCCTGATCCGGTGGATCCTATTATTGTAAAATGTTTGCTGAAAAAATCATTTATATTGACTCCTATTTGGACATCGTCATATATTGGGCTTGTACCTAATAATAAATCTTTGTTTTCTTTGTATGTTGGCATACCTATTATGTATGGTACTTTTTCTTTTGATACTATTTTTACAATAGAATCTAATGATGGTTTTTTGGAAATTCCGCTTACAAATGTATTTTCTTTTATTTGACCTATTAGATTTACTTGTAGTGTGTTTTCATTTATATTGATGACTTCACCTACTAAATTATTTTCATTATTTTCAAATACAACAAAAGAATTTGTGATATTGCCTATGTTTGTTATTTGAGGATTTAATTTTACATATACTATATTTTCTTCTATTGATATTATTTTTCCTAACATTTTTATTCTCCTATAATAATATTATACATTGTTTTGGGCTAAAAAGGAATAATAAATGAAAAAATAATATCATTTATTTACGATATTATTTTTACTAAAATAGGGCTTTTCTTATTTCTATTTCTAAATTTTCTTTTAAATATAGTGTTAATTCTGTTTGTTTTTTTATTTTTATTATTCCAAATCCATTAATTATAAGTTCACTATCTGCTGGGACTTTTATTTTTTGGGTTACCAAATTTGTTTTTATTTCTTTATAATATCTTGTATATTTTAATGTGTCTGCTCCATAAAATACTACTGTGTTATATGGTTTTATTTTTAGTCCCAAAAAATCATCTATCATGATTATTTGCTCGGTTTTTATTTGATATATTTGTGGTTTAATTTTCTTTTTGGGAATTATTCTTTTTATTTCATCTTCTTCTAGATAGTCTATTATGTTACTTACTATTATTCCTGGGGTATCTATTAGTGTTAAATTTTCATTGATATTTACTTTTACAAAATTAATTGTTGTTGATGGTAATACACTTGTTGTTAATTCATATTTATTATTACTGTAATTTTTAATTATTTTATTTATCAATGTTGATTTTCCGGCATTAGTATATCCTACTAAATAAACGTTATTACTTTTCTTTTTTTCATTTATTAGATTCATTAAATTATCTAGATTATAGTTGTTTTTAGCGCTGATTACTACTGTTTCTAAACATTTTATTTCTAATTTTTTAATGTAATCTATTATTTTATTTTCATCTTTTTCAATTAGATCATATTTTGTTATGCATAATATAACGTTATTATTTAAATAATCAATTATTTCTTTTATTTTATTCGATAAATTGAATATGTCTACAACAAATACTACTATATCATTAGATGCTTTTACTTCTTTTATAATTGTTTTTATTTCTTCTAAATGAGTTACTTTCTCATATTTATTGTAGTTTTTTATGTTGAAGCATCTCATACATAATTCTGATTCTAGATTTTTAGTATAGCCTATTTTCCCTTTTTCTAGTGTTAATGGTGCTCCACAACCTGTGCATTTTTTAATCATAATATCTTCCTTTTATGAATAGTAAATTTTTAGTTAATCGATTGATTATTATTTTTTCTCTTATTCTGTTAATTTTTGTAAAGAAGAAATCTTTTAATCCTATTGGATTAACTAAAATTGTTGTTATTCCAACTTTATTTCCCCCTATTATATCTGTTAAAAATTGGTCACCTATAATCGCAACTTCACTATCTTTTAATTCATGTTTATCCATTATTTTTATAAAACTTCTTTTTAGTGGTTTCATGGAATGGGGATTTACTTCAACTTGTAATTGTTCTCTAAATGGTTCTAATCTTTTTGATCCACTGTTTGAGAATATTATGATTTTAAAGCCCATTTTTTTTAAGTCATCAAATAGTTCTTTTACTTTTTTTGTTGGTTCTTTTACACCTATTGGTGCGATTGTATTATCTAAATCAAATAGTAGGCATTTTATACCTCTATCAATTAATTTTTCATAATTTATTGTGTATATACTTTTTTGATAAATATCTGGTATGTATTCTTCCACAAGGCATCTTCCTTTCTATAAAATTATATAATGAATGCTTATTTTAGTCAATGAACGAAAGTCTAAATATTTTTTATTTACATGCTAATTTTTGAAAAAAAATAAAAATAGATACTTAGATTGTATCTATTTAGGAAGGAGTTTAGTATTAATTTTTTATTATTTCTACTTTTTGTTTTCTTAATACTAACATACTAATTCTTTTTTGGCATTTTGGGCATTTGGCGTGCTTTATGCCTATTTGTAGGGGTAGAGGTAATTTTAAGGTTGTCTTACATCTAGGACATTTTTTATATATGTAATCAGAGTTATGAATTTTTTTAAATTTATTAATTGGTAGTAAAATTTTGGATTTTATATCAAGAAATTTTTCATTTTCTTTTTTTCTTTTTGTAGTACTTTTTGAAAAGAAACGAAATAGCATAATTATTATTAATATAAAGCATATTACGTTAATTAATTGAGATTTTGTTATTATATTTATTAACATTAAAGCAATATATAAATAAAAGTTTGCATAATATAAGTCATCTATTCCATATCTTCCATTCATAAATTTTTTGAATCTGTTCATTTTTCTAATCATCTCGTCTTCTAAACATTAATATTAATCTCAATATTTGAATTATTGTTGTTGCTACACTAGCAATATATGTTAATGCGGCTGATACTAGAACTTTTTTTCCTTGTCTTAATTCATTACTATTTAATATATGGGTATTGTCTAATTCTTTTAAGGCTCTTTTGCTGGCATTAATTTCAACTGGTAATGTTACTATTTGAAATAATAGTATTACTAGCTCAAATATTATACCAATCCATATTAGATTGAAATATCCAAACAAACATCCTAATATTATAGCTATATATCCTGCATAGGATGAAAAGTTAACAAATGGTACTAGTGATGCGCGAATACGAAGAAATTCGTATCCTTCTTTATCTTGTATTGCATGCCCACATTCATGTGATGCTACGGATACACTAGCTATGGAAGAATCATTATAAACTTCACTTGATAATCTAATTATTTTATTTTTAGGATCGTAGTGATCGGTTAATATTCCATTTGTTATTACTACTTTTACATTTTGTAATCCATTTTTGTCAAGAATCATTCTTGCAGTTTCTAAGCCAGTAATATTTCTAATATTTTTTACTTTTGAATATTTTTGATATCTAGCATTTATTAATATTTGAGATCCTAATGTTATAAAGAGCGCTAGGTATGTAAGACCATATACAACAAAATAATCCACAAAAACCACCTCTTTATTAATAATAGCATTTAATTATTGTTAATTAATTATGTAATTATTAAAAATTATTATGATAATTTTTTATATTTAATTAATTTTCCTTTTACTAATTTTGTATATTCTTTTTTATCTAATTTTTACTTTTTAGAGTTAATAAATTATCTGTAACTATTCTAACTTTATATTTTATGTCATAAAATATTTTAATAATATCAATTATTATAATAACTGAAGGTTTTTTAAAGTTCTAGATTCAATTGTGATTTTTTAGATGTAATTTTAGTTATAAGTAAAATTTTATTTTTCTATTAAATTTTTACTTGTTAACATTGTATATTATATAAATATAGTATAATTAATCTTTTTAAAATATTTTTTATGTGTTATAATTAGTGTGCGCAAAAAATTATAAAAAAATATAAAAAATGGGTGATTACAAAATGGGAACTATTTTAATAATTATATTAGGCATGTGGTGTGGTTTATGTGAATTTGTACAAAAAAAGAAATAATAAAAATGTTTTATTTTATATGATGTATCCTTTGTGTTATTATAAATTAAAACTTTTAATTGTTTAAAAAAATCTCACTTAAGGTGAGACTTTTTATATTTGACCTAATAATAATTCTTTGATATTTCTTACATATAATCTAAATATATTTGCTTTTTTTACTGTTTCTTTAACTGTTAATGGAATTGTTCTTGTTTCTATATCATTTTCAACTATTGTTATTGTTCCTACTTGCTCACCTTTTTCAATTGGTGCTTCTAAATCAGATATTTTTACTCTATATGTTACATTTTTTTTGTTTTGCATTTTTTTATTTAATACTTTTATATCTTCTTTTGGAACTATATCAACTTTTCTTGATAATGATTTTGATATATTTTTTGATGCAATAACACTTTCTTTTGTTAATAATGTTTCTAATTCATATTGGGAGAATCCATAATCTATTAATCCAAGTGTTTCTTTATTCCTACTTTCAATGCTTGGTTCACCCATAGTTATAGCAATTAGTCGCATACCATTTTTCATTCCAGTTAGAGTAATACAATATCCAGCACCTTTGGTATATCCGGTTTTTAACCCATCTATATAATCATAAAATCTTACTAGTTTATTTGTGTTTACTAACCAAACTTTTTGATTTGTATTTTCTCTTAGATACATTTCATATATTTTTGTGTATTCTGTTACTTTTTCATGTTTTAATAATTCTTTGGCAATTATTCCCATGTCATATGCTGACGAATAATGATTATCCTCATCTATTCCGTGAGAATTTTGAAATAGTGTGTCTTTTAATCCTAATTCATTTGCTCTTTTATTCATGAGTTCAACAAAGTATTCTTGTGTGCCACCTATTTTTTCAGCTAAAGCTACTGCTGCATCATTTCCACTTGCTATAGCAACACCTTTAATTAAATTATCGACTGTCATTTTTTCGCCTGTTTCAAGCAATATTTGACTACCACCCATACCTGATGCGTTTACTGATACAATTACTTCATCTGATAATTTTAGTTCACCTCTTTCAATTGCTTCAAATGTAAGTAAAAGTGTCATCATTTTTGTCATTGATGCTGGTTTTAATCTTTCATTTGCATTTTTTTCATATAGGATTTCTCCTGTTGAGGCTTCAATTAGAATTGCACTTTTACTTGATGGTGCGAATACATCATCAGCATTTACTTTTGATATACATGCTATAATTGTTAAAAATAAAATTATTGTTTTTTTCATTTTATCACCATTTAAATATATGATATAATAGTATTAGTTATGTTATTTTAGGAGATAATTATGAAGAAGAATATTTTGTTTATTTTAATTTTAACTATCATTTTAGGTTTTGTTTGCATAATATATTTTGGTGATAGCGAAGTTCAAATGAAAAATAGTTTAAAAAAGATTGGTTATAGCGATGAAGAATCTGAAAAAATACTTAATGTTTTTAGTGATGATATTAATTGTATATATGATAATTATATAAGTGATATTACTGGTTTACTTAATCATAAAGACTTTAATTCAGAAAATAAATGTCTTTATATTAAATATATAAAGGATAATAACGTTAACGCAAGTGTTGCAATTGAAATGGTTAATGCTAGTCTTGAAAATTATGATTATAGTGATTATTTATATAATATTAAAAATGATTCTTATTTTTTATTAAGAAATACTGATAGATATATTGATTATTATAAAAAAAATATGCAATTAAGTACAAGAGAAATTGTATCTGCTGTTAATGCCAATATTGATTATGATTATTATACAAACATTAAGGTTTCTGAAAACCAAGATAGTTTACTTGTTATTGTTAATAAATATCATACTTTGGATTCATCATATGTACCACAAAATTTGGTTAATGTTTCTTATCCATATGGATATGGAAAAGTTGATAAAACTTTGTATGAAAATTTTAAAAAAATGGCTGATGCTGCTAGAAGTGAAGGCTTGAATATTTATATTTCTTCTGGTTATAGAAGTTATGATTATCAAAAAGCTTTATATAATGGATATACCAAAATAGATCCTGTTAGTGTTGTTGATACTTATTCTGCAAGGCCTGGTCATTCTGAACATCAAACTGGTTTAGCAATTGACTTGAATACTATTTCATCTTCTTTTGCTTATACTAATGAATTTAAGTGGCTTATGAACAATGCTTATAAATATGGTTTTATTTTAAGATATCCAAAAGATGATGTTAATTTGACTGGCTATATGTATGAACCTTGGCATTATAGATATGTTGGTAATGATGTTGCGGAATATATTTATAAAAACAATATTACTTTTGATGAGTATTATGAATATTTTTTAGCTAATTAGTGATGCTATGTATATTGTTTGTTTATCATTTCCTTTACATGTTATTAAAACTAATATGTTGTTGTAATTATATTTTTTTATTACTGCTTTTCCATTTTTTAAAATATCATATATGTTTACTATTTGGTAAACATATTTTTTTTGATTGTAATTTATAATAATTTTATCTTTTAATTCTAATTTATATAGCTTATTAAAATAAGATACATTTGAATTTCCATTATGACTTGCAAGTATTATACAGCTATTTTCATTTTCTGGTAATGATAGTGGTTTTAATAATTCAATTCCTATATTAACATTGTTTAATTCACTATCTAAATTATATACTTCTTTTTTTAAGTTTATTTTAGGTATTTCTATTTCAAATAAGTAATTTTCTTTATATTTTGTTTCTTTTGTATTATTAATAGATGTATTATTAACAAACTTATAACTTAACATATTTAATAATGTTATTATTAATATAATTGATTTAATTATTTTTTTCATATTTTTTTAGTCCTATTATTAAAAATATAAAAAATGGTAAAATATTAAAGTTTTTATTTTTCATTGTATTTGGTACTTCTATAATGAAATCATTTTCTATATATATTTCTTTTTTTTCTTCATTTTCTATAAAAAATTCAATTTTTTCGTTGTTATTTTTATAACCTTTACTTGCTACTTTTTCAATTAAAGTATATTGTCCTGTTGTTAAATTATCTATGATAATTTGGCCATTTTGATCTGTTACTTTAGTGTATATTAATTTATTATTTTTATATATTTCAAATATTGTTTCTGATATACCTTTTTTTGTAATTGAATCTATTTTATTTATAATTAATTGATTTTTTTTTAAATAATTATTTAATGTTATTTCTTTTGTTACTACATTAGTTATTTCGTCAATATATAATAATTCTATAATATATATTTTTTCATCTAATATATAATTTTCATTTGTTTTTATTTCTTTTATATAATACTTACCTAATTCTAATTCATCAAATATAACTTTTCCTTCTTCATTTGTTATAAGTGTTTTTATTAAGTCATTTTTTTTATAAAGTATTTTATTATTTATGATAATGTCAGAATATGCATAAAGTCCAATTGATACATTTTCTAATTTTTCTATTTTATATGTTAGTTCATCTTCTATTTGCTCTTTTTCCCCTAATTTTAATACTTCTATTTTTCCTTTTACTCTTTTATTTTTAAATTCTACAATATATGTATCATTTTCTACTTTTTCATTTCCTATGAATATTTCTATTGTTTGATTATTCCATAGATACCCTTCTATTTTTTCTTTGACTTCTTCAATAAGTAAATTTCCTTTTAATTTTTCTTTGGTAATAACATATCCTTCTTTATTTGTTTGATATGTACATTCTTCATTTTCACATATGTATTTATTGGTATTTAAATCTTTAATTTTAAATTTTATACCTTCTTTTGTAATTACTTCTTTTGTTTCATCATCTATTTTTATAATTTTTATGTAAGCATTTATTTCTTCATCTATTAATTCATAATTTATTTCGTCTGTTTTAGTAATATTTATTTCAATATCAGGTACTTTTAAATATCCTTTTTTAGTATTTACTTGCTTGATTATATATTTACCATATGGTAAATAAATTGTAGCTTGTCCATTAATATCTGTTGTTATTGTTTCTATTTTTATATTATTTTGATAAATGTCAAACTTGGTATTTTCTTCAGCAAATAGTTCTTTTTTGGAATTACCATATAATTTATGGATTGTAATTTTACTTTCAATTATGTTTTCAATTAAATTTATTGTACAATTTATATTATTTTTATTTATTTCAAAATAATGTTTATTTTGATCTAATTCATATCCTACTGGATTATGGATTTCTTTTAAATAATATTTTCCTTTACTTATTTCACTTTTAGCTTTACCTTCTCCGTTTGTTTGTAATGTTAATACTAATTCATCATCTATATTATATACACCATATATAGCTCCATCTAAACTATAATTTGTTTCTTTATTTGGTGTTTTAATTAATTCTATTTGTCCTATTAATGGTTTAACTTTTATTTCTATTTTATCTTGTTCATCAAGCGTTAATAGTGCCATCATTTGCGATTTTTGATTGTTTCCTTCATAAAATACGGATATTTTATTATCGTATTTTTTTCTTTTTAATATAATTTTACTTTCATCTTTGTTTAATATTTTAACTATTAATTTATTATCTTTGATTTCTACTTTATTTTTGCCATCTGTTTCTATTTCATATTCATTTAAAATGTTATTTAAATCCTCTAATATTATTTCTTCGTTTATATAATCTTCGATATAATTTATTTTAAAATTTGGTTTTATTTTATGGTTTTCTATTAATTTTAAAATGTTATTTTTCTCATTTTCGATATTTATATATTCGCCATATCCATATTGTTTTGTATAAAATTCATTTATTTGACCTCCTATTAGTGACCATATTAGTGATTGGGTTGCCATACGATATTTTTCTGCTTCATGTCCTGGATAATTATATCCGTAATAACCTATTAATTTTATTTTTTCTATTATTTCTTCATTATATGGTAATTTATCCATTTCTTTATATTCGGTTGTTGTAATTTCCATACCTGGTTCAATGCAATAGGCTACTATTCCATCCATACTGTAATGTTTATATTTTTCTGAAAAATATGGTTTTCCTCCTCCTCTTCTTACAAGATATACGTCTGTTTCTTCTACTAATAAACTAGCTTTAACATTATATATTGTTAATATCATGATTATTATTATAATTTTTTTTATCATTTTTCCCTCCCAATTATACTATACGATTTTTTTATTCAAAATACTTTTTTGTATAAAAAAAAGAGTCTTATAGATTCTTTAGCTTTTCATTTATTCTGTTTTTTAATTCTAATAAATATTCTTTTCTGTTTTTTAAATTTGGAAATGCATTTACTAACCTTCTGTATAAAATTCCTTTTGATAAAAATATTTCTTTTACTTTTTTACTTATTTGTTCGGTTGCATCTTTTTCGGTTTTTTTTAATGTATCTTTAAATTTAAAGATAATTTTAAATGATATAATAAAGTCGGTTATAAATACTGCCAATAATATATATGCTACAATATTTAATGTTTTTACTGGAATTTTATTTAAAATATTAACTATGAATGGGTTTACAAAGTATACTACTAGTAATCCTAGTATTCCAAAGGGAATCATTGTTTCTAGACATATTCTTCCATTTAAATTAAATTTTTTATCTGAGTAGTCCCACCATCTTGCTTTGAATATTTTTTCCATGATTAAGCTTGTCATATATTCAATTATTGAGCATATAATAATTGCCATAAAGAATAATATAACTGGATTATTTTTATAATTATCTAATAATATTATTAAACATATGCATCCTGTTCCGTATATTGGGCACCATGGTCCAATCATGAATCCTCTGTTTGTAAATTTCTTTTTTTCTACTAATGAAAATATTACTTCCATTGTCCATCCTATCATTGAGTAGATTATAAATAAAATAAATAGTTTCATATCATACCTCCTAAAATAAAAGGACTTTTAAAGTCCTTTGAACATATTATTCTCCTAAAATTTTTTTTATATCATTTACATGTTTTTTGAATATTATCATATTTGTTAGTACGGATATTGAATAGATAATTAATACTATGCCCATGTATAATGTAAGCGCGAGTGCGCTATTGGATGGATAGATTATCATAAGGCATCCACATATGCATGCTAATAATGATAAAATAAATCCCCACATTAGTTTTTTATTAATTTTCATTAATTTTAATGATATTTGCATATTAAAAATTTCGTTTAAAATAATATATGTTCCTATAACTATTGGCACAATTATTTTTATTATATCAGTGTGTAATAATAATACTGATCCTAAAATAATAAATAATACTCCAAGGGAAATAAACTGAGTATATAATATTCTTGTTTTATAATCAAGTACTAATATTAACCCAAATATTAGCAGTGTTAGTGCTAGTAATATTGATATAACTTTTAGTGAAATATTTGGTAATAGTATTATTAATATACCGATTACTAAAAGTAGTAGTGAAAATATTATTGTCATCCAAAATAGTTTATTTATTTTTTTTAACATTTAAATCATCCTCCACATATATTTTGTACCAACATAATAATTTTAACATGTTTGTGTATTTTTATGAATAGTTATTGAATAATTGATGCCTAATTTTTAGGCATTTTGTTTTTTTTGTCTATCATAATTTTTAATTACACCGGCAAAAGATAGTTCTAGAATTTTTAACATTTTGTTTATTACTTCTATTGGTTCACTTTTCATTCCACTTTTTAACCAGTAGTATATACAATTTGATATAGCACCTGCAAAAAATTTAATGATTAGTTTTTCATCATTAGGATCTAGAATTATTTCTTGATATTTTATATTTTTATAATTTCTTATTAATTCTTCTATTGTTATATATATGTATTTTTCAAATGTTTTACATATTTTTGAATTATAAAGATTAGATATTGCTTTCTTATTTTCGGTTATATATTTTGTTGATTTAGCAAAAGTACTTTTTTCTGTATTTTTACAAATATTTATAATTTCATTAGATTTATTTTTTAATAATTTATCTACTAAATCAAATATATCTTCATAATGATAATAGAATGTATTTCTATTTATTTTGCATTTTTCAGTTATTTCTTTTATTGTTATTTTATCAAATGATTTTTCGTCTAATATTTCTATAAATGTTTTCATTATTTCTTTTTTTGTTAATTCTACCATATTTCCTCTTTTTTACTTAAACATCTGTCTAATTGCTTTAGTATATATTTTTTTGATAATTTTTGCGCAATTAATATTTTCTTTTAGTAAATTTTTTGTCATAATACCACTATTTATTTCTAATACCATATATTCATTATCAGTTGTTTTTATTATGTCAACGCTACAAAATCCAAGTTCTAAATTTTTTACTATTTTATTAATTATTTTCATTAAATTATTTTTTTCTGTTTTATCAATTTTAAAATTTGCTTTTGCTCCTTGTGATAGATTAAATTTCCAATTATATGTATATTCTTCATCTTTTTTTAATATTTTATTTAATTCTATACCGTTTATATTTTTAAAATATTGATAGTTAAATTCTTCTAGTAACTGTTTGATTGTTGATTTTCCATTACCTATTACTTTTGGTAGTTCTTTTTTATATATTAGTTCTACTTTATTATTTAATACTATTACTCGATATTCATTGATTATTTTATAGAATGGGCATATACTTAATGATTTTTCACTTTTATTGTTATCATAATATTCTTTTAATTCTTCTATACTTTTTATTCTATTTACATTTTTTCCACATGTTCCAGTATTTTCTTTGATAACAATATCTTGATTATATTTATTAAATATTTCTATGTAATAGTTTAATGTATTATATTTTTGAGCATATGTGCTTTTATTTATTTTGCTATAGGCAATACTGTGTTCACATACAGGTACATCAGATAATTTTAATATTTCATATGTTCCATATTTATCATCTAATATTTTGCCTAAGGCATGATTATTGATATCAAATTTATGTCCTACAATAAATTTTTTTTTACTCTTTTTTTGTAATACTATAATCCATCCTTCAGATAATATATCTATTTTTATATTATTTTCTTTACATATATTTTTTATTATTTCATGAAATTCTGTATTCATTTTTTCACCTGTTAATAACTATATCATATTTTTGTTTTTTAGACAAATTAAAAGGCTCTCTTTGGAGCCTTTATTTAAAATCCACTACATTTATTGCACTCATTATTGATTACAACATTTTCTTCTGAGCATGTATATTCTGGTCTATATGTATGATTATATATGTGTTTATTGACTACGTGTGTATGTATTGGGCATACATGTGGTACTTCATGATAGAATTCCTTTTCAACACATTTTGTAATTGTAGGTTCAATTACTTCATTTTGGCGACAAGGATCCATGTTTTGATTGCATCCATTAGCGCAATTGGGGCATCTTCTTCCAAAACCAAAAAACATAAAAAACCTCCTAACTACTTTATAATATGAGGTTTTTTATTTTTTGAATAAGCAATTAAACTATTTCACTTTTGTTTATATTCTATTTTTATCCATTTCATTATAATATCAACAATATAATCAATTTCTTTATCAGATAATATTTTGTTTTTATCTATATGATGCCATTTTTCTAAACATCCACGACAGCATGTAGCAGTTGCATGCTGGGCTTTAAATACTGGATGACCATGCGTTGGTGTTTGTTTGCCATCATTAATTTTAGTTATATCTTTTAATCTTTTATTTATAAAATCATATGCATGTTCTTTTATTTTATCTAATCCTTTTTCATCAATATAAGATATATCTTTTTTATTTAGATGAAAACTTGTTCTGAATTTAGATTTAGATAATTTATATAATATATTTTCCATATTAAAATGGGAACTTCATATTGCCGTTTTGAAGTCTTTTCATCATTTCTTTCATTTGTTCAAATTGTTTTAAAAGTCTATTTACTTCTTCTACTGTTCTTCCTGATCCTTTTGCTATACGCATTTTACGACTAGCTTTTAAAACTTCTGGATGTTTTCTTTCATATGGTGTCATTGATTTTATTATTGCTTCAATATGAGCCATATCTTTTGGATTTATTTGAACATTATTTAAACCCATTTTAGATGCTCCTGGAATTAATTTTAGTAAGTTTTCAAGTGGTCCTAGTTTTTTTATTTGTTCTAATTGCTTTAAAAAATCTTCTAAATCAAATTTACCTTTTTGCATTTTTTTTGCTAATTCTTCTGCTTCTTTTTCATCTATAATTGATTCTGCTTTTTCAACCATAGACATTAAATCGCCCATGTCAAGGATTCTACTTGCCATACGATCAGGATAGAATTCTTCTAATCCGTCTAGTCTTTCACTTGTTCCTATGAATTTTATTGGAATATTTGTTAAATGTCTAACTGATAATGCAACTCCACCTTTAGCACTTCCATCTAGTTTTGTTAAAATAGATCCTGTTAGTTTTAATTTTTCATTAAATCCATTTATGACATTAATTGCATCTTGACCAATCATACTATCTAGTACTAGTAATATTTCATCTGGGTTTAATGCTTCTTCAATGTTTTTTAGTTCATTCATTAGTTCTTCATCAATATGTAAGCGTCCTGCTGTATCTATTAATACATAATCATAATTATTTTCTTTGGCATATCTAACAGCATTTTTACTAATTTCAACAGGATTATTTTTTCCTTCTTCATAAACTTCTATATTAAGTTCTTTACCTAATTGTTTTAACTGGTCTATTGCTGCTGGCCTATAAATATCACATGCTACTAATAATGGTTTTTTCTTATATTTTTTTCTTAGTAAATTAGCTAATTTCCCTATTGTTGTTGTTTTTCCTGATCCTTGTAAACCAACTAGCATTAATATTGTCGGATTTCCATTTAATTTTAAGTCTTCTTTATTTCCACCTAATAATTCGACTAGTTCATCTTTTAATATTTTTACAAATACTTCCCCTGGATTTAATGATTTTGCGACTTCTTCACCTAAGGCTTTTGTTTTTACGTCATCAATAAATTCTTTAACAACTTTATAGTTAACATCTGCTTCTAAAAGGGCAAGGCGTATTTCTCTTGTTACTTCACTTATATTTTCTTCAGTTATTTTTCCATATCCTTTTATTTTTTTTATTGCATTTTGTAGTCTTTCTCCTAATGTTTCAAACATTTAATATCACCCTCTTTTTAATTTTAGCAAATAATTAAAGAAAAATAAAGCATTTTATGCTTTATTTGCTTTCCATGTTTCATAAACATCACAGCTAGAACTGTATGGTGCGGGATCTGGCATTTGCATTTTTACTATCATTGGTATTTTAAATGCTTTTCCAAATGCTACGCATGTTCCTGGTTGTAAGGACTTTTGTTTTTCAATTATTTCATTATTTATATTTGGTAACATCATTTTAATATATTCTAAATCCCTTGGATGGTTCATTTTAAATATCATAAAATTAGAACATTGTGATATTACTGTTTCTGATAATTCTACTGGTCTTTGGGATATTAAATTTAACATTACACCGTATTTTCTTCCTTCTTTGGCTACGCGTTCAAATATATTATAGCCTATTAAATATGTGTCTTCATCATTTTTTACATATCTATGGGCTTCTTCTAAAAATATATGGAATGGTATTGATGCTCTTGTTTTTAAACTTTTTGCAAAATTAAATAACATTTTAGTGAATATTTTTGTAACAGCTTTAGCAAAACTATCATCTACTTCTTCGAGATTAAAATTGATTATTTGAACTTTTTTATTATTACTTGATATTAGAGATGCTATATATTTTTCTCTTGTCATATATGTTGGTAATTTAAAGTAATTAGAATTTTCTCCTATTACTAAAGCATGTAATTTTACTTTAAGTGTTACAGCATCACCATATGTTTGTTCATTTCTTAAAAATCCTTCAGATATTAATGTGAATGATAATGCTTGTTCAAAATCTTCTAATGTATAATATCCTATGCTACTAGCTTCATATTTTTCTAAATCATCATTAATAAATCCTTGGATATATTGAGTTATTAGAACACTTTCACAGAAGTTACCGGCTGTATCAATTATAAAGCATTCTCTAAATCTTCTTTGATATCCTATTCCTTGAATGATTGTTTCTAAATTGAATTCTGGTGTTGAACATGTTTGAATTATACTAAATATATCATTTCTTTTAGATGCTGATGTTTGATTAGTATATAGTATTGTCATTATTGCTTTTGCAATTAAATGGTTTTTATATTTTTGGGCTTCAACTCCATTTTCAGCAAATATGGCAACTAATTTAAGAGCACGCTCTAATATAGTTATTTGTCCATGATTTGTTGCGCCCAATAGTATAGCAATATCATCAACGTCTAAAAGCCATAATGGTATTTGTAATATTTCTCCTTCGGTATCATGTAGATTAGTTGTATAGTATTTGAAATTTAAATTGACATTGTATTTATTTATATCTTTAAAGGCATTATGATATTCTCCATAGGCATCAAATATAAATATGTTTGATCTAAATGGTAGATAGTTTTTATTATTAAATACATTTTGCAAAAGACGGGCAACACCGCATGATTTTCCGGAACCGGTATTTCCAAATATGGCCATGTGATTACTGAATAAATCGTTATATTTTATTCTGACTGGACAATCGTCATATAATGGTGAGTATCCTAGTAACATTGTATCTTGTCCTTCTTCACCCACTATCATACGCATTTCACTTGGTTCAATTGCTCTTATTTTGCTTGTTAAGCTAGGTTTTCTTATAACTCCACCTATAAATTTTCCATTTACAATTTCTCCTAAAAATGATATTTTTATTTCCTTATCACTTATATCATCTACTTCACCTAATATTTGTTTTTTTTCATCTTCAAATATAACATGTAAATTCATGATATCATTTATAACTACACCTTGTATTAATTCTACTCGTGCGATGTTATCGCCTATATATAATATTTTTCCAAACATAAATTATAACATTTCTAATATTTTAGAAACCCTTTCATCTTTTATTTTTTCTAAATCTTTTTTTATTTTTTCGTCTCTTTTTATTATGCCTAATTTTTCTTCGTATTGCTCAAGTTTTATTTCACATGATTTTATTTGTTTATGGACTGCATTTCTGCTTATGTTATAGTTTTGAGCGATTTCTGATAATGATAAATTTTCAAAATAATAATCTTTAAAATATATTTGTTCTTTTTCTGTTAATAAATTTCCATAATAATCAAATAATTTAGTATATTTTAGTACATTATCCATTAAATATTCCCCATATTCCTGTTATTATAAAAAATACTGCAAAACATATATATAGTGTTGTAAAATTTTTTCTTTTATATATTTTATGATTATTTATGGCTAGCGTGAATAATAATATACTTATTGCAAAGTCTGATAGAAACTTATATTTGCGCACAACTAAATAAGTATATATAAATGTCCCTATGGCAATTATTAGGGCGAAAACTTGTAGCAAAAATAACCAATCTTTCATTTTATAATCTTTTATTTTTTTTGTTACTTTAGAACTTTCTGTATTACTTTTCATCATTTTTATCACCTAAATCTTTGAATAATCCATAAATATATGATTCAATATCAAATGACTTTAAGTCATTATATCCTTCTCCTAAACCAATGTATTTTACTGGTATTTTGACTTCATCTTTAATTGCGAGTACGATTCCGCCTTTAGCGCTACCATCAAGTTTTGTTAAAACTATTCCTGTTATATCTGTTATTTCCTTAAAACTTTTAGCTTGTGATATACCATTTTGTCCTGTTGTTGCATCAATTACTAATAGTGTTTCATGTGGTGCTGATGGGATAATTTGTTTTATTACTTTATTTATTTTAGCTAATTCATTCATTAAATTTATTTTATTCTGTAATCTTCCAGCTGTATCTATTAATATAACATCATAATCTAAGCCTTTTTTTAATCCATCATAAACAACACTTGCTGGATCAGTTGATTCTTTATAATATACATCACATGATGCTTTTCTTCCCCATTCTTGAATTTGTTCAATCGCTCCTGCTCTAAAAGTGTCGCCTGCTATTAATAATACTTTTTTACCTTTATTTACTAATTGATAAGCAATTTTTCCTATTGTTGTTGTTTTACCTACTCCATTAACGCCTACGAACAGTAATACTGTTGGTCCTTCTTTATTAACATTTATTTTATTTGTTAATATATCGCCATCAACATATATGATAAGCATTTCGTCTACTATTATTTCTTTTAATTCTTCTGGACTTGTTATTTTTTCTTCTTTTACTCTTTTTCTTAGTTTATCTACTAATTTCATAACAGTATCGACGCCAATATCAGCCATGATTAATATTTCTTCTAGTTCATCAAAATATTCATTTGTTAGTTCTTTATATTTCTTTGATAAGCCACCTAACTTTGATGTAAAATTTTCTCTTGTTTTTTCTAATGCTTTTTCATATTCTTTAGTGTCTGGTTTATTCCAGAGATTCTTGAATTTTTCAAATAGTTTCATTTTATCACCTCTATAATTAATTATAGACTATTTTATTAATTATTGCTATATTTTTGTATGTGAAAACTAAAAAATCAATAAAATTAATTATTGATTTATTCATTAACTTGTTTACCAGATGCTGAAACATTAATTGTAAATGATGTTCCTGCATAATTAATGTCTTCTATATTATTTGTTCCACTATCATATGGCCACTGCCAATATATCGTATGGCTTTTTGTCATATCACTTCCAACATTAATTGTTCCATTTATGGTATAGTTACTGATTGTTATTTCATTAGTTTTATTTTCATCTAAGTAAAAATGCATATTGCTTGGTGTATTTGCTGATGCAAATACTATACTATAGTCTATATTTACTTCGGAGCCTGTTCCAACAACTGTTAAAGTAAAATCTCCACTATCACCTGGATTTATTACTTCTTCTTTACCATTATGAATATTTATTGTATCGTATAGGTTTATTTCAGTAAATTGTTCACTTTGATGATAAACATCAAATGAAAATGACTTACTTTTTCCTATTACTTTTCCGTTTATTGTTGTTCCATAATAAGAAATAGTACCTAATATAATTGATGTGAAACCCAATATTGCGCAGATAACTGCTAATAAAATTCTTTTATTTTTATCCATACTTTTAACTCCTATTATATTTATACCATAATATGTACTTTTTTTCAATCTTTTTTTTAATTTATGTTAACTTGCAAAGAAATAAAAAAAAGTATATAATTATAAAGTCAAATTTTTTTAATGAAAGGAGGGAAAAAATGAAAGAGACTAAAGTTTTTGCTTTAGGTGGTTTATGTGAAGTTGGTAAAAACATGTATGTTGTTATGCATGATAATGAAATAATTATTGTTGATGCTGGTGTTATATTTCCTGAAAGTGATATTAAGGGTGTTGACTATGTTATTCCTGATTATACTTTTTTAAAGCAAAATGAAAGTAAAATTAAAGCACTTTTTATAACACATGGTCACGAAGATCATATTGGTGGTATTGTTTCATTATTACAAACTGTAAATATTCCATATATTTATGCACCTAATCAAGCATGTGGTTTAATAAGAAAAAAAATTGCTGAAAAAAATATACCTTATAAAAATTTAATTGTTTATACTGAAAAAACTGTTGTTAAAACTAATTATTTTAATGTTGAATTTTTTATAACAACTCACTCAATACCTGATTCACATGGCGTGTGTATTCATTCTCCAAATGGTTCAATTGTTATTACTGGTGATTTTAAATTTGATTTAACTCCTATTGGTCCAGTTGCAAATCTTCATAAGATGGCAAGTATTGGTAAAAAAGGAGTAACTCTTTTATTGAGTGATAGCACAAATGCTTTAAATCCTGGTATGAGCAAATCTGAATCTAAGGTTGATGAGGCTTTGAATGATATTTTTGATTGTACTGATGGTAGAATTATAATTGCTACATTTGCTTCAAATATTTATAGATTAAAGCATATTGTTGATACTTGTTATAGGAGAGGCAGAAAAATTGCAATATTTGGTAGAAGTATGGAAAATAATATAGAAATTTCTATTGAAGGTGGATATATTAAACATAAAGATATTTTTGTAACACCTGAAGAAGCTAATAAATTACCTTTAAATAAAGTATGTTTACTTTGTACTGGTTCTCAAGGTGAACCACTTGCTGCTTTAACTAGAATTGCTGATGGAAGTCATAGACAGATAAAGATTCAAGAAGGAGATACGGTTATTTTTTCTTCTTCTACTATTCCTGGTAATGCTTTAAGTATTTCTAGAACTATTAATAAATTATATTTAAAAGGTGTTAATGTATATACTAATACTTCATTAAATGATATTCATACTACTGGTCATGGTAGTGAGGAAGAATTAAAATTGATGTTAAGACTTATAAATCCAAGGTATTTTATGCCTGTACATGGTGAATATAGAATGCTTAAAAGGCATGCTGAAATTGCTATTGAATGTGGTATACCTGAAGAAAATACATTTGTTTTAAATAATGGTGATGTCTTATCTATAAATAAAGGTAAAGTTAAAAAAGATGGTAGTGTTCCTGCTAATGATATATATGTTGATGGAAATCGTTTAGGAGATGTTTCTAATTCTGTTATGAGAGATAGGAGGTCTATGAGTAATGATGGTATTGTTATTGCTTGCGCGACTATTTCAAATGATAAATTACTTACTAAGCCTAATATTACTACTAGAGGTTTTGTTACTGTTAATGAAAGTGAAGGTATTTTAAAAAATTTGGAAAGTATTTGTTCAAGTATTATTTTAAAATCTATTAAGAAAAATAAAAATGATATTAAATCTGATATTATTTCTAATCTTTCTAGTTATATTAAAAATGAAACTGGTAGAAATCCTATTATTTTACCTATTATTACTGAAGTTGAGGAAAAGGTAGTTTCTTTGAATAAATAAGTTAAAAATTTATATAAATATATTATTTAAGAAGTATAAAAAAAGTGCAGTTTTGCACTTTTTTATTTTTTTGTTTTTATATATTTATATACTTCTTCAATTGTTTTGTCAAAATTATTATAGTCAACATTAAACCATTTTATATTCATTTGATTATTAAACCATGTATATTGTCTTTTAGCATAATTTCTTGATTTTTGTTTTATTTTTTCTATACATTCATTTAATTTACACTTATTTTCAAAATATGGAAATAATTCTTTATATCCAATTGGTGTCATAACTGCTTTTGATATAATTTTAGTATCATATATTTTTTTTGCTTCTTCGATTAATCCTAATTCAACCATTTTATCTACTCTATTATTTATTTTTTCATATAATTTTTGTCTATCTGTTGTTAATCCTATAAAAATAGTATCGTATAATAGTTTATCTGTTTTTTCTTTACTACTCAATGGTTTTTTATTTTCATTATAATAGTTTAATGCTCTAATGATTCTTTTTCTATTGTTTGGATGAATTAATGTGTTTTGATCAACTTCAATTAATTTTTTATATAATTCTTCTGTACTTTCATTTTCATAATTGTTTTTATTATTTTCTTCTTCAAATTTATAATCATATAAACATGCTTTTATATAAAGTCCTGTTCCACCTACTATAATGGGTGTTTTTTGTCTGTTTAGAATATCATCTATACATTGTCTAGCATCTTTTTGATAGTCATAAACAGTATAATTTTCATTTATGTTTTTTATATCTATTAAATGATGTTTAATTCCTTCTTTTTCTTCTTCTGTTACTTTAGCTGTTGCTATATCTAAATCTTTAAATACTTGTGTGCTATCTGCATTAATGATTTCACCATTTAATTTTTTAGCAAGCTCAATGCTTAATTTTGTTTTTCCTGTCGCTGTTGGACCTGTTATTACTATTACCATAATTCACCTTATAAACATGCTATCTCCAAATGAGAAAAAGCGATATTCTTCTTTTACTGCTTCATTATAAGCGTTTAGAATTATTGTTTTTGATGCAAATGCACTTACTAGCATAACTAATGTTGATTTTGGTAAATGAAAGTTTGTTATTAGTCCATCAATTGCTTTAAATTTAAATCCTGGGTATATAAATATTTTGGTAAAGCCACTGCATTCTTTAAATTTTCCATATAATTCCATTACTGTTTCTAATGTTCTTGTACTAGTTGTTCCAACACTTATAATTCTTCTATTATCATTTTTAGCTTTATTTAATATTTCAGCTGTTTCTTTACTCATTTGGTAAAATTCACTGTGCATTTCATGATTTTCAACATTTTCTACATTTACTGGTCTAAATGTTCCTAATCCTACATGTAATGTTATATTGGTTATTATAATACCTTTTTCTTTGATTTTATTTAATAGTTCAGGTGTAAAATGTAATCCAGCTGTTGGTGCGGCTGCACTGCCTATTTCTTTTGCATATACTGTTTGATATCTATTTTTATCTTTTAGTTTTTCATGAATGTAAGGTGGAAGTGGCATTTCGCCTAATTGGTCTAATATTTCATAAAATATTCCTTTATATTCAAATTCAATATGTCTAATTCCTTCGTCAAATACATCTACGCATTTTCCTTTTAAAATGCCACCAAAATTGATTATACTACCTTGTTTTACTCTTTTTGCTGGTTTTACTAAACATTCCCATGTATCATTTTTTATGTTTTTTAATAGTAATATTTCTATATGAGCGTTTGTTTCTTCTTTTATTCCTATTAACCTTGCTGGCATAACTTTGGTGTCATTTAATACTAATACATCGCCTTTATTTAAATATTCTATTATGTTATAAAAATGTTTATGTTCTATTTCACCTGTTTTTCTGTCTAGTATCATTAATCTTGACGAACTTCTATCGTTAAGTGGTGTTTGTGCGATTAATTTTTCTGGTAAATAATAATCAAATTCTTCTGTTTTCATTTACTTCACTTCCTTTTATAATTTATATTTGTTTTGGCAATTTCAATGCTTTTTTCACCATACTTCTTTTTTATTTGATCAATTACTTTTTCTAATTTTTCGTCTTTTATTTTTTTGTCTATATTTTCAAAAATTGATGCTTGATATCCATAATTCGCAACTAGATTATCTAGTCTTATTCCTATTAGTCTTATGGGTTCATCTTCCCACATTTCTTTTAACAATTGTTTGGATTTTTTATATATTTCTATTCCAACATTTGTTGGGTTTACTAGTTTTGTTTGATGAGTTTTTGTTATAAAGTTATTACTTTTTATTATTACTGCTACAACATATGCATATTTTTCTTCTTTTCTGATGTCTGCTGCTACTTTTTCAGCTATTTTTCTAAGTTCATCATAGGCATCTTCTACATTTGTTATATCTATTGATAGTGTTGTTGTCATGCTTATACTTTTACAGTTTTGATTTTCACTTATAACTTCTGATTCATCTATTCCATTTGCGATTTCTATCATATGTTTAGCTTGATTTTTAAAAAAAATGGTTAATTTTTTTTCATCATAATTTGCTAAATCTCCTATTGTTTTTATACCAAGTTTTACTAGTTTGGGAGAACTTTTTCTTCCTATTCCAAACAAATCTTCTATTGGCAAAGGAAACATTTTTTCTTTTATTTCATTTTTAAATAATGTATGTATTTTGTTTGGTTTACTAAAATCTGATGCCATTTTAGCGCATAATTTATTATTAGCGATTCCTATGTTTACTGTAAATCCTAATGTTTCTTTTATTTCTTTTTGAAGTTTTAGTGCGAATTCTAGGGGTTCACCATTAATTAATCTACTTTTTCCATAATCTATATAGCATTCATCGATTGATGCTATTTCAATGTCTGGTGTATATTTGCTTATTAAATTAAATAGGGATTTACTCATTTTTTGATAAAATTCAAAATTGGGTGGAAACACTTTTAAAACACGACATTTTTGACGAGCGCTATAGAGAGTTTCTGCTGTTATTATTCCTAACTTTTTGCATGGATTACTTTTTGCTAAGACTATTCCTGTTCTTTTATTTTCATCGCCACCAATTACAGCATAACTATTGCGAATATCATATTTATATCCATTATTTAATAAGTCTATTGCACTCCAAGATAGAAATGCGTTGTTTACGTCTATATGCATTATTATTCTTTCCATGGGCATCACACAAATATTATAATTTAATGGCAAATAAAAAGCAAGATAACTTGCTTAAGCTTCTTCTATTTCATATATGTAAGTTGTTTCAAATTTTAATTGTCCTTCTTGCTTATTACCTCTTGCATCATATGTTTCATATTTTACGTTTGATACATTTATTAATTTTTTTTCTTTTGCATTTACACTTATTACACAAAATAAAAGTATTATTGCTATTAGTATCATTTTTTTCATTAAATTTCCCCCTCTTTTTAAAAATATCATATTTTTTTTTATTTGTCATATTTATGTTGATATTTTTTATTATATAACACTATAAAAGTAGACTTAAGTCTACTTTAATTTTAAAATGTATTCGTTATATGGAGTTATATTTGTTAGTTCTTTTTTAGCTCCAAAATTTGCTATTAAATTATTGCTTTCAATATTTTCTTTGTGTACATTTGTTACTATTGTTTCTATATCATTGTTTTTTAAATGTTCACATATTAGTTTTAATGCGCACAAGTCTAATCCTTTTTTGTGGGCTTGTTCATTGAAAAGATAATTTACAGATGCTTTTTTACCTTCTGTGCTAACACTTATTTCACCTAATTTTTCATCATTTGATAATTCAAATATTGAATATATAACTGTATTATTTTTTATATTCTTTGTTCTAAAAACAATTTTTCCATCTGTAATTATATTATTGCTTAATTCATTAATTTTAACTTTTAAATCATATATAACTGCAAGGTAATCTTTAGTTTTTCTTCCTTCGTTATATGCTTTTTGAGCATTTAATAGTTTTTTGTATAAAAAACTTAAATTTTGTTCTTTATTTGTTATTTTCATTCAAAATTCCCCCTTAAATTACTTTAATTTTATCATATTTATTTTTTTTGTCAAATTTAATTTCAATTTTTTGTTGGCATGTAATAATTAGGTATTTTTCCTTGTATAACTTTCATTGCAAGGGTTACTGTTTGATTTATTTTAACGTTTTCATATGTTATTGGGAGAATAACACTACATTCTATTATAATATCAAGATATGCTGTTATTAAAGCATTGTTGATTCCATAATTTTTTACTTCTGTTCTTAGATTATTGGAAATATTTCCTACCATTTTAAATTTAATTGGCATTTTTGGTCCTTTATGTGCTAAAAAGATATTGTTTGTTGGTGCGAATAATGGCATTTTAAAAACGATAGTATTTTCCATACTATCTAATTTTTTTTGAATAATGTTGTTAATATTTACTATTTCTTCATTTATTGTTTTATTATCTATATTAATTGCTATTATTTCATCATTATCTTTTTGGATTTCAAATATATCTTTTTCTAAAGTACTTTCTTTAATTGATTCAGTTATTGTTTTGGAAATTATTTTTTTTATTTCTGAACTTGCAAATTTTTGTGTACTTTTTTTTATTTTTTTTGATGCACATGATGTAATTAGTAAAAGAATTGCTACTATTATGATTATCCAAAATAATTTAAAACTTTTCTTTTTTTTTAAATGAATTCTTTTTTTCATATTACTCCCTATTAATAGTATGAAAAAAGAATGAGAATTAAAACTGTTTACATTTTAATTTACATTCTTTACATTTGGGATTACGGGCTGTACAATGATATCTTCCAAATAATACAAGTTGATGGTGAATTCTTGATAGATCATAGTTTTTAAAATATTTATTCAATTTTTTTTCTATTGTTAGGACGTTATCATTTTTACTAGCAATTTTTAATCTTTTGCTTACTCTTTCTACATGAGTATCTACTGCTACTAAATTTTCATGATATATGTTACTTAATACTACATTGGTTGTTTTTCTACCAACACCTTTTAAGCTTTCTAAAAAATTTCTATCGTTTGGTACATATCCAAGTGGTTCTAATTTGGTTGCTATATCTATTATATTTTCAGCTTTTTTATTATATGATCCTATACTTTTTATTATTTCTTTTATATCTTCGATATTGGCATTTTTTAATTTGTTTAAATTTGGATATTTTTCAAATAATACTTTTGTTACTTCATTAACTCTTTTATCTGTTGTTTGGGCGCTTAACATTGTTGCAATTAGTAATTCATAATCTTTGTTATAATTTAATTCACATTTAGGATTAGGAATAATTTCATCTAAATATTCTATTATTTCTTTAGCTTTCATTTAACCAATCGTAGTCTATTATTTCAGGCTTACGCTCCTTTTCTTGTTTGAATTTTTTTTGATAATTATTAAGTTCTTCCTTTGTTTTTATACCAGCTGATGACCAGTTTTTTAGAATTGAATCTATATATCTTAAATTTTTTACACCATTAAATATTGCTTCCTTTAGCGCTAGTTGGATTATTTCTTCATTGTAATGTTCTTTAAATTCTTTAATGACAGATAATTCCGATGGTGCAAGTGTACGCCCAAGTTCTTTTTCAAATGTTGTATAAATATCTGTGTTTTCTCCTCTTGTTTCTTCGTTTATAATAAGCGCTAATTTTTCGTACATTTTATCTAACTTAATGATTTCTCTTATTTTCTTTTCTTTTATTGTTTCTATTTCAATTAGATTTTGAGTTATTAAGTTATTTATTGATGTCATAACTTCATTTAATTTCATATTCATATTTGTTGATATTTCTGTTGGATTAAATGTTTCATCACTTGCATTTATTAAAAATATTAATACTAATAAATCTTGTTCATTAATATTCAATTTTTTATAGTTATAAAATAATTTACTTGGTGCGATTATTGGTTTTTCTTTTAATAATTCAATTATTTTATCTAGCATACTGCACCTCTTTCTTAATTATTATAACATTTTTTGTATTTATTTAAATATTTTTTAATATTTTCTTTTTCATTTAGAAGTTTTTTTTCTAAAATATTATTTTCTATTTCTTCAATAATTTGCTTTAATGCACATCCAGGTGTTATGCCTAAATATTCACATATTTCTAGTGGTTCAATTTTAATTTCTGTTTTATCATGAATTTCCATTTCGTTATATATTTTTAATATTTCTTTTTTTGGTATTTCCTTTATTTCGGCTACTAATGATACTATGTATAATCCTTTTTGGTATATTATTTTTGGATCTAATATGTTTAAATGAATTATTTCATTTATTTTATTTATTGTTTGTTTTTCTTGTTTTGTAAATGGGTATTTCATATTATCTATTTGGGCCCATATTGCTAGTGAAGATTGGGTTATTTTTATATTAAGGTTTATGTCTAGTGCTTCTTCCAATCCAAGACTTTTTATTAGATTGATTCCATATTTACTATTGGGATTCGAAAATATACGTTCTAATTCTTCTTTTTTTCTTGTGTATGACAATGTTTTTAAATTATCTTTATATTTTATTATTGCTTTTTTTAATTCTTCATCGATACTAAAGTTTAGGGTTGTCGCGAATCGGATTGCTCTTAATATTCTAAGTGCATCTTCAGATATTTTTGCATCGCTATTACCAACTGTTCTTATAATTTTTTTATCTAGATCTTTTTTAGCGTCTAATAAATCTATGGTATTTCCGCTTGCATCTATACACATTGTATTTATTATAAAATCCCGTCTATTTAAATCTTCTAATAAATTATCTACATAATTTATACTTTCTGGTGTTCTAAAATTTTTATATTTGTTATCACTTCTAAATGTTGTTATGGCAAAGGTTGTTCCTTTATGTTTTACGATAACACATCCATAATCTATATTGGTTATTTTAGTGTCGTCAAATATTTTGGTTAAGTCTTTTGGTCTTGCATTTGTGCATATATCAACATCTGAACTTTTTCTTTTTAGGTACAAATCTCTGGGAAATCCACCTACTATATATGCTTTATATTTATTCTTTTCAAGTATTTTTAATACTTCTATTGCATTTTCATACATTTTATCATTCCTTTTATGAGAAAAAAAAGGCTAATTGCCTTTTAGTTTAAAGCTTCTTTTAATTTTGCTCCTGCTTTAAATGCAACTGCTACGTGTGCAGGAGTTTCTACTGGTTCACCAGTACGTGGGTTACGACGTGTTGCTGCTTCTTTTTCTTTAGCAGTAAATGTCATAAATCCTGTTAAAGCAACTTTCTTTTCTTCTTTTAATCCTTTTACAACACCATTTAACATTGCTTCTAAAGCACGTGTTGCATCAGCTTTTGTCATGCCTGTTTCTTCGGCCATATAATTTACTAAATCTGTTTTTGTCATGTTTACCTCCTATACATGTTTGTAAGCTTATGTTGCTTACATTTTAATGTTACCATTTTTATATGATAAATGCAACTATTTTCTTTATTTTTTAACACTTTTTTATATTTTTATACCAAAAAACAGTACGGCCTGATAAACTATACTGTTTTGAGTTTTCTAGAAATTGTTGTACCATTTATATTAGGCTTTATCTAATATAAATTCTAAATGAATATTATCAGTATTCACCACAACTTCTTATCATTAGAGTTTTTCTTTCTCATAAAACAATTGCTTTTGCTTAGCGCTGATAAGAATTTATTAATACCAATTAATAAATTTTTCTTGCTTTAAAGATCTTTTTTTTAGCAAACCGACTTGTATTATACTAAATATAATACCAACCATCTTCAGACAGTCATTCGTGATATAAAATCACTAGTTATTTTATAAATTATTTAAATATTAAATAATTTGATAAAATATTAGGTGCTTATATGATCTATTCTTACTAAGCAATTATATTGTAGCATATATTTTTTTCGTTGGCAATACATTTTTTGAAAATTTTGTCAAAAAATGTAATTTAATTATAATACTATTGTTATCATTGTTGATGAACCTTTGTTTACTACTTTTGTTAATGTTTGTTGTAATTTGTATCTTATTGTTTCTGGCATTATTGATAATTTTGTTTGAATTCCTTCTTGTACTATAACATCAAGTGATCTGCCAAATATTTCTGACTTCCAAACATTGTTTGAATCGGTGTCTTTTACTAAATGATCTATCAGTTCTTTTGATTGAACTTCAGTTCCTATGATTGGTTCAAATGTTGAATCTACATCTACTCTTATCATATGTATTGAAGGTGCGACTGCTTTTAGTCTTATTCCATATCTACTTCCTTGTTTTATAACTTCTGGTGTTTCCAACTTCATATCTTTTAGTGATGGTGTTGCAATTCCATAACCTGTTGCTTTTACCATTTTTAATGCTGTTTTTACTTGGTCATATTCTATTTTTGCTTCATTGTATTCTTGCATTAATTTCAATAACTCTGTTTTACTTCTTATGTCTACGCCTATTATTTCTTTTAATACTATATTATATAGTTCTTTTGGAGCTTTAAGGGAAATTGTTACTATACCTGTTCCAGTATTCACTTCTGATATATATGATTTTTCAATATATTCACAATCTGTAAAGTGTTTATTGATTGTTTCGATATCTCTTAATTTATCTACTTCAACAACACTTTCTCTTATTTTTTCAATGTATATTTTCTTTAACCAGTTATTTGCTTCTAAACAGGCAATCCACTGTGGCATATTGACTTTTACTTCTAATACTGGAAATTCATATAATGCTTCTCTTAAAATGTTATAGATGTCTTTTTCATTCATATTTTCAATATTTATTGGTATGGTTGGAACATTATATTCTTCTCTTATTTTTTCAGATAATTTTTCTGTTTCTGGAAGCATTGGATGAGTTGAATTTAATAATACGATGAATGGTTTTCCTATTTCTTTTAATTCAGTTACTACTCTTTTTTCACATTCTACATATTCATTTCTTTCAAATTCACCTATTGATCCATCTGTTGTTACTACTATACCAATTGTTGAATGATCTTTTATTACTTTTTCCGTTCCTATCTCAGCTGCTTCTACAAATGGTAGTGGCTCATCATACCAGGGTGTATGAACCATTCTTGGTCCATTTTCATCTTCATATCCTTTTGCTCCAGGTATGACATATCCTACGCAATCTACTAGTCTTACACTTGCTTCGAAATTATCAATTTTTATGTTAGCTGCGTTTGATGGAACAAATTTAGGTTCTGTTGTCATAATTGTTTTTCCTTGAGCAGCTTGTGGTATTTCATCTAAGCATCTTTTTTTCTCGTATTCATCTTCAATGTTTGGTACAACTAATGTTTCAATAACTTTTTTTATAAATGTTGATTTACCTGTTCTTACTGCTCCTACTACTCCAAGATATATATCACCATTTGTTCGTTCGGTGATACTTTTTATTATGTCTAATCTATCCATATTTACCTACTTTCATTAAAATATATGAAACTTATACTTTTTTATTACTTTTTTATATTAAAAGAACTAGAATTCTTTATTACTAAGTTTTCTAGTTATTAATTGCACTAAAAAACACCATTAATGGTGCTTAATTATCAAGTGGTGTCCCAGAAGGGATTCGAACCCCTGACCTTTGCCTTAGAAGGGCACTGCTCTATCCAGCTGAGCTACTGAGACATCAACTAGATTGATTATACATCATTTTTTATTCTTAATCAATAGTTTTTAAGACACTTTTATAATTTTTTTATCTATTTTATATATTATGTTATTACTATGCGATTTCTTTATTATTATATAAAATCTATGAATTAAATTATTACTCATATATATTAATAGACATAAAACATCATTTAATTCTTGATCACTTAGAAATTCAACATAATTATTCTCATATTTGCCTTAAAAAAGGTTTACCAAAATTATAAAATTCTTTTAATTCATTATTAAAATTGTTCATGTATTTTTTAATAAATTGTAATTATTATCTTTAAAATGGCCAAAGTACTTATTTATTTTCATATTTGTTCTCTATTATATATGCTAATTTTAAAGCAAGGAGCGCGATGTAGAATTTCTTATTATTTTTAGTTCCAAGGCATCTTTTATCCCATACATAATTTTTTAAACTATCCGCGCTATAGAAAAAAATAAAAACATCAATTTTTCTATAAATTCCTATGGTTGCTAATGCCGATGATTCCATATCGACACATTGTATGCCCTTACTTTTAAAAAATTTTACTTTATTTTTAGTTTCTCTATAAGGGGCATCTGTCGTCCATACTTTGCATAACCTATACTGAATGCCTTCGTCTTTTAATAATTGCAAAAATTCTTTTTTGTATTCAGTATTAACATTAATATATTTTTTGCTTTTTATATAGTGAAAACTTGTTCCTTCTTCTCTATATGATTTTGTCGGTATTAAAATATCATAACAATTTATATCATCCAAAACACCACAAGAACCAAAATAAACTATTTTTTTTAAACCTATTGAAATTAAATCTTCCAAAACCATAACTGCCCAGGGTGCACCTATTGGTGATGTAAAGGTTGTAACTTCTTTACCATTATAACTTATTTTATAAATACTTGTTTTTGATACTGTTCCTAGTAATTGACCTTTATAATTTTCAAGTAAATAATCAGTAACTTCTTTTGTATAGCAAGCAATTGCAATAGGAGGTATTTTTTTTATATTTCCAAAAGGGGCAATTATTCCTTCCCCATCATCATACTTTATATTCATTCCATTTTACCAACTTTCTAATCATTTTTTTGAAATTAGTATTGAAAGATCTGCAATTTCATTATTAATTTCTAGATTATTTTTATTTTAAATTATTTATTGTTTTTAATTATATCAGTAAAAAATAAAATTTGTGAAAAATCAACACTTAAATATTCTGAGACAAAGCACTAAATTGATAATTCTATATCAATACATTTAGTGCCTTGTTCAATTCTTTTAGCTATCCTATCATAATTTTCCATACAATAGGCATCTGTTGTCCAAGTAATTTCTTTAGTATAATCAATATCATTGTTTTCTAGTATATCATACAATAGATTATTTTGCTATCTACTGTGTATGTATAAGTAGAAGAATGTGTCTATTGCAAGAAAAAATCTTATTCCGTAATAAACTAATTCTTCCATAAGAGAACTAGCATTAGGACATCCTTGGGATGATGAAACTATTAAAAAATTATCATATAAAACTATGGGGTTAAAATTGGGACACTATAAAATCTTCCGATTTCCTTTCCAAAATTATTTTGAATTAAATGCGAAACAAAGTTATTGTTAAAAATAATTAATGCATATTTTAATTTTTCACAAATATCTTTTGTTTTTTTTCTAAAACAGTTAGCTGAATTATCAACTGTAATTAAGTTATTATTCCTAGGAAATTTATCAAACAATGGACTATTTTGTTTTATTTATTAGTTCATCTAATTCTCTTCTGTATTTTCAATTATCATCTGTTATCACATTATTATTTTTTAATTCTTTAATTTTCTTTTTTGCTAATGATGTATGAGCTTTATCAATCCAATCTTCTCTATGTCCAAATGACAACTCATCAGTTATAATTCTAACCCTATCTTTATTTTGCAATATGTAATCTATTGGAACAAGTTCGTCATTTACAAATGCTCCAACCATTGTATTACCAATGTCTGTATTAATTTTATATGCAAAATCTATAGGTGTTGAGCCTTTTGGTAATTCTATTATATCGCCTTTTGTTGTATATACATATACTTTATCAGCAAATAGTTCACTTTTTACTTGATTTACAAATTGTTGGTTATCCCCAAACATTGAATTGATTTCAATTAACGATTTAAAAAATTGAAATTTTTGTTTTAAATCTTCTTGCATAGCATCTCTTGCTTTTCCTTTTTTTACATCCCAATAAGCTGTTAATCCAAATGATGCAACTTTATCCATATCAAATGTTCTAATTTGCGTTTGCACTAATCTATCATCAGGTCCGAAAACTGTTGTATGCAAACTTCTATACATATTTGTTTTTGGATTACATATATAATCTTTGAATTTATCATTTATAGGATGATACTCATTATGAATCATTCCTAAAACTCTATAACAGTTTTCTACTTCATCTACCATTACTTTTAGGGCTAACAAGTCATGAATATCGGATAGCTTATATCCTTCATTTAGTCTTTTATATATACCATATATATTTTTGGTTCTTACTTTTATTTCATTTGGTATATTTTTATCATTTAATAATTTTTGAATTTTATAAAGCATTTCTTTTAAACACATATCACTAGATTCTTCTACTTTTATTTTCATTTCTCTAATTTTTTTGTACATTTCAGGTTTTAAATATTGTAAGGATAAATCTTCAAGTTCTGATTTAATCCTGTATGCTCCTATGTAATATGCAAGTGGCACGAATATTTCCATTGTTTCTAGCGCATTTTCTTTTTGTTTAAATTCTGATTTAAATTGCAATGTTCTCATATTATGAAGTCTATCTGCTAGTTTTATTATTATAATTCTTACATCTTCAGTTATGCTTGTTATTATTTTTCTTGTATTTGCATAATTTTGATCTTGTTTAGAAGAAAAATTCATTTTAGATAATTTTGTTACACCATCAACTAAATTAGCAATGTTTTGATTAAAATCATGTGCTATATCTTCTTTAGTTATGTTTGTATCTTCTAGAGTATCATGTAAAAGACCAGCACATACCGTATCTCTATCAGCATGCATCTCTGCAAGTATATAGGCAACATTTAAGGGATGAATTATGTAAGGTTCACCACTTTGTCTTTTTTGTCTGCTGTGCAAATTATTCGCATAATCATATGCTTTTCTAACAATTTCTAATTCATTTGGATTATAATCTTTTACTTTTTTTAATAAATCTTCTTTTATCATAAATGCCTCCTATAACAAAAAAAGTCGCCATGAAAATGTCAACTTTTAAATGTGGGCATAATAATATTGTAGAATAAATGAGTTCATAAAATTTATTTTTTTAAGACTTTCTACCATATTATTCTCCCTTGTTAATTTAATGATATTTTATCACTTTTGCATGTTTTGTCAATATTTTTTCAAATTATTTCAAATTAAATTTAAAGTTCCCGCATTTTTTAATTTGGGAAATAAGTGTTAAAAACAATTTTCTATTTGTAATACAATTGTTTTATCTCTTCCACTATATCTAAGTATTGATACAAATTCATTTTTTCTAAATTTAATGCTAACATTTTTTAATACTTTTTGCTTAAAATCACCAAATTTATAGCTTTTATTAATATTTTTTATTTCAAGCATTTTCTATCCAATATTATCTATCTAATGCAGATTTATTACCTTTCATCTCTAACATTAATATTTCAATTATTATATCTTTTCTCATACTTATATCAACTTCTTCTTTATTATGAGATAGTATAAGTATATCAAAAATATAAAAAACCGATAAAAATTATCAACTTTTAACTTTGACATTTTTATCAGTTTTTATTTTAACATTTATAATATTTATAATATTATAATCTTAACTAACAGTACCTGATGATTGCCCCTCCTGGAGGTTGGTCACCCCACGTCCCTCACTTGTCTGGTGTCTTACAAGCCGCGAGCCGACATAATCATTAAAGATATTAGAATCACTATGAGCAAGAGAAAGCCAAAGGCCACTATCATTATCAGAACCAAAAAAACCACCGGCCACTAGAATCTTTTCACCAGATAATTGATAATAAGCATCTTTTATACTTGCATTATAATCTGTATCTGTCATATCACTTGTTACAGCCGTAGGTAATCCTATTAATGGATTACTACTATCATAACCTATTTTAGTTACATATCCGTCCCCATTTGCATTAACATAACCTAAAGGTTTATAATCTCCATCAAAAGTATCAGACCAATATGTTCTAAAATCATAATTTATATATGCTTGATAATCTTTTATATTTATGCCATCAATAAATTCAAATACATTACCAAATATATCTTCTATTCCTCTATATATCATACTATGTGCGCCATCATTAACTAAACAACCAGAATTCATTCCAAGTTCATCAGTTCCACCCATTGTAACTACGCTATCTGCATTTACTACACCCATTCCTAGTTTTACTTGAGCATCATAATCAGCATATTCAACTAAATATAACATTTGAAGTACAAAGTAATGATAATCCATTATCGAAAATTCGCTTCCTAAGGTTGAAGCACTTTCTCTAAACACACCTATTGATCCTTTAACTGAAGGAATTGCGCCACTTACAGATCTTCCCCTAAATACATCAATAGGCATCGTAACCATCAACTCAGTTTTAGCATCATTACTATTTGATATAGAAGTACCAGCATTACTTTTACACATCTTGTATCTTCCAACACTAAAAGGTTCTGAATAACTATATCCTTCTAATTCATATTTTGATATATATTGATATTCTATACCATCAACTACTTCTCTTTTGTAATAAAAACCAGGTATAAATGTTAATACTTCTCCATTACCTCCACCAAAATTAAAATTTGAATCCCCATACCATGCAGTTATTTTCCTATTATAAGCATCATAATTATAACTTTTAATATCACTCCATGGATAAATATCATCAAAATCATTTACAACATCATCACCAGTTGCAGTATTAACAGCACCATCAGCTGGCAAATAAGCATTTGCTACAAGTCCTACACTATCTGCTACCCTAGTCCATTCACTACTAGTAGAATTAGTATCACGACTTACACCATAAACATATATTTTTTCTGCTTGTTTAGCTGCAATTGTAACATTTATAGTTATATTTTGACCTGAATGTTCTATATCTAAATCATTATAATTTCCACTATCATATGGCCACTCCCAGTAAATAGTATGTGTTTTTTCCATAGTACCAGTTACATCCAAATAACCATTTATTTTATTTGTATATATATCAAGTACTTGTGTTTTACCTTCATCTAAATAAAAAATCATATTTTCAGGTACCGTAGATGTATTAAAACTAATTGAATACTCAATACTAGTATCAGACCCAGTTCCTTTAGCAACTAAATCAAAACTACCTTTATCTCCAGGTACAATCACACGATTACTTGAACTAGGCGATTCAATAGTATCATATAAATCAACAGTTGTAAAAGATACATCATTATAGAGTACATCAAATATAAATGCACCAGCATTACCAGTTATAGTTCCATTTACTACCCTCATATAATAAGCATATGAACCAATAAATATTAAAACAAAACCTAATATTGTAAATGTTATACCTAATAATTTTAAATTTTTTTTCATATCACTATTCTCCTACCATACATATTAATTTTATAATATAAATTAATTTAATTCAAGGTTAAAATTATAAATTTTAATTATCAAGTAATAGATTTTATATATTAAAATAGTGATTTAAAAAAATAATATTCAGTTTTCTATCTTATTTTGTATTAATTTGTTCATTATTTACAACAAAAACAACATCTTTTACATCATAATTATCTTTAACTGATAAAGATATTGTGTATATTACTTCTTCTAGTATTTTAGAATTTTCAATATCGTCAAATATATAATTATTAAATGTAAGTGTTAATATATCATCCATATTTGTTGCTTCTAATAATTTTGTATTACTATTTAGAAAACTTAATAGATTCGTATTATATGTAGTAGTACTTGTTAATTCATCAATAATAATTGATATTTTTTCTCTATCATCGTTTACATATTTAGTAACTGGAACATAGTAATAGTCATTATTATTTTTACTTATATAATATATATTTACTGATTCAACATTTTTATAATTTTCAATGTCATAGATTCTATTTACACCATAACTTCTATCTAATAAAGATGGCAGAAATCTTCCACTTGGTAAACATGTTAATATTTCGCCTTCAACATATAAAATTACACCTTTTACATCATCTATTGATGTTAATGTGTATACTATACTTGATATCATATCTTCTTCATTTTCAACATTTATTTCTAGTAATTCTTTACTAAAATTAACTTTAAGAATATTATCTACATAATCAATACTTAATACTCTTGTATCACTTGGAATAATTGCTCTAAAGCCATTTGGTACAAATTCATTAAATGTTCCTTCTACTGTAAGAATTGATAATAATTCTTTAGCTTTTGCGATTGTATCTTTGCCTGAAACTGGAACATTTGTTAAGCCTACATAATTATATTTGTCTAATAAATATATATCATTGAAAACAAGATTTTCTTTAGTATAACTTAATTCTTGATTAAATTTTTCTTCTTTTGGTATTAAATAAATAAGTGTCATTGCAAATAATGCACATAATGATACTAGTATTTTTCTTATTGACATTTTATAAAACATATTATCACCTATTCAAATATATGAAAAAAGCACATTTTTATGTGCTTTACAAAGAAATTTCTCCAAGTTTTAGTAATTCAACAACTGCACTAGCTCGGCCTTTTACGCCAAGTTTTTGCATAACATTAGAAATATGATTTCTTACTGTTTTTTCACTTATTTTAAGATTTAGTGCGATTTCAGATGTTGTTTTATTTTCTATTAATAATTTAAAAACCTCGCGTTCTCTTTTTGTTAAAATACTTTTCATGCCTTTCCCTCACTTCCCTCTTCGGGTGGTTTATATTCATATTATTTTATGTACAAATATAAATTTTTGTGAAGCATATAACCTATTTTTCTATTATTTTATAGTAATCGTATTTTTGAACTAACGATGATGCTACAAAGGCATTTCTTACATAATTATTTATTTCATTTACATAGTCATTATCAACATTACATGGTGTATTACATGTAAATTTATTTTTAGTTGCTTCATATTTTCCATTTTTATTTATCCAACTGTAATCACTGAATATTACGAGACCATCATTTTCTGATAATATATCTTTTCCTATTAATAATCTTGAATCATATTCAAATCCAAATAAATTTAATACTGTTGGTAACACATCTACTATTGATGAATAGTTATCTATTTGTACTTTTTCATCATCACTATTCCATATTATTAAACTACTATGGTGAAGTAGAAAATCATCTGTTTTATCTTCATCACTTCTTAGATTTAATTTATCTAATCCTATGCTATTTAGATAATATGGATAATGATCTGGTGTTATTACAAATACAGTATCTTCTAATTTTCCTTTTTTTTCTAATTCATTTACTATATATTCAAGTCCCTTATCTAAATCTATATTAGCTGATAAGTATAATTTTAATTCTTCTGGGTAATCATAATCTTTAACATAGTCATAATATTTTTGGGCGACTTTGTTTTTATCATATTTATAAACTCCATGAGCACTTAATGTGACATAATGAACAAAGAAATTGTCATCGTCTATATATTCGCTTATGGTATTTTTAAACATTTCTTCATCACTTGCATGGAAAAAATCACCCATTTTACAATCTTTTACGATTCCGTCTTCACAGAATTTATATGTATCAAATCCCAAATTTTTAAAATATTCTTTTCGTTCATAAAAGTAACCATAATAATTATGATATGCATATGTATTATAATTTTCTTTATTAAACATACTTACTAACATATAAGGATTACTGTTATTCATTGATGCTTTTAAATTAGATTCATTATCAGCCTTTGGTAATAATCCCCAATCAGCCATATATTCGCCATCACTTGTACTTTTTGAATAAAGTGGTGTGTAATAGTTTGTAAAATTAAAGCCTTCTGTTGTCATTTTATAAAGTGTTGGTGTAAGTTCTTTATCTATTGCAATTGGATATAGAGATTCTGCTAATATGTAGATAACATTTTTTCCTTTATATTTACCTGTATATTCGTTTTTCAATGTTGCTTTATTATTTTTAAAATAATCATTTAATTCATTTATTTTTTTATTTTTAGTTATTTGAAAATCAATATTTGTAATATTATATGAGTCATCATATGTTATATTTTTAGCAGGATATACTGTTTCATTTATACCAAATATTGTTCTTTGAATGTCTAATCTTACTTCTGTTAATACACCTATTTTTTGAGTTATCATTAATGGTTGAGTAAGATTATAATATAAATTATAATTTGAATATATTTCATTTTTACCTATTAATAAATATAGGATGAATATTATATATGTTGCTAGTGAATATAATAGATTTTTATAATTTATTTTTCTTTCAAAATCAATTTTTTTATTAAATATTATTAATAATATGAATGGTAATAATAGTAATAAAAATGAATACCAGTTTTTTATTATATAATTTATTATATTTTCATATCCTGTTACGGCATCTCCGGCCATTGTTAATGAGGCAACAGAACATACAAATCCTAGCATTTTATAATAGATAAATTGTAATTCATATATAAATGTTATTATAAAAAAAAGTGTATAAAATATAATTTTATTAACTTTTTTATTAAATAAATTTTTTATAAAAATTAGTATAAAAGATATAAATAGACATGATAGAACAGGACCAATTATATTGATGTCATAAAATGCAAATATGTGATAAACAATTTCTAAATAAATAATTGCTAGAACTATATAAAAGTCCTTTTTCATATTATTCCTCCTTTTGTCCTAATCTTACTAATACTTCTCTTGGTTTTGATCCGTTGTTTGGTCCTACAATTCCTCTTTCTTCTAATATATCTATTGCTCTAGCTGCGCGATTATAGCCCAAACGGAATTTACGTTGTAATAATGAAGCACTTGCTTTTCCTTGTTCGACAACGAATTCAACGATTTCATTATATAGTGGTTCATCATAATCATTTGAAGTATCAAAACTTGATTTTGCTCCCATTTCTTCTTCATCCATTAAGAATGTTTCATCATAACGGGCTTTTTGTTGTCTTATTACATGATCTACAACTGCTGCTATTTCATCTTCTGATACGAATGTTCCTTGAATACGTGTTGGTGTACTATCTCCTATTGGGAAAAATAGCATATCACCTTTTCCTAATAATTTTTCAGCGCCTGTTGCATCTAATATTGTTCTTGAATCAATACCACTTGATACGGCAAATGCTATTCTAGATGGAATATTTGCTTTAATTAGACCTGTGATTACATCTGTTGATGGTCTTTGGGTTGCTACTATTAGATGGATACCAGCTGCACGTGCCATTTGGGTAATTCTCATTATTGAATCTTCTACTTCTTTTGCTGCAACTAACATAAGGTCTGCAAGTTCATCTATTATTACTACTATAAATGGCATTTTATGCATTTTTTGTTCTTCTGGTAATACTTTGTTTTGTTTTTCAATGTACATGTTATATCCGGCTATATTTTTATTACCAGTTCTTTCAAATTCATCATATCTTCTTTCCATTTCAGTTACAATTTTCTTAAGTGCTACATTAGCTTTTTTAGGATCTGTTACAACTGGTGTTAATAGATGAGGAACGCCATTATAACAACTTAGTTCAACTTTTTTAGGATCTACTAGTACTAATTTTACTTCATCTGGTTTTGTTCGCATTAGTATTGATATTATGAAACTATTGATACATACTGATTTACCTGAACCGGTTGTTCCTGATACTAATAAGTGGGGCATTTTATTTATTTCTGTTCCTTTTGGTAAGCCCATTATATCTTTTCCTAGCGCTACTAATAGTTTAGAGTCTTTATTTGGGAAATTTTCTAATACTTCTCTTAATAATACTCCGGTTAAATTTTTATTTGGTACTTCTACTCCGACGGTCTTTTTTCCTGGTATTGGTGCTTCAATTCTAACATCTTTAGCTGCCATTGCTAGGGCGATTTCTTTGTTTAATCCTAAGACTCTACTTACTTTTGTTCCTGATTTTATTTCTAGTTCATATTGGGTTACAGCTGGTCCACAATGATATGAAACAACTTTTGCGCCTTCAATTCCAAAATCTTTAAATACTTGTTCTAGTACAGGAATGTTTGATTTGGCGTAGACTTCATTTGTATTATCTTTTCCTTTAGCATTTTTCTTAAGTAAAGTAATTGGTGGATACATATATCCGCTTGTATCTATATTTTCTATTAATGGTTTTGGTTCCTTTGGTTCTTCTTTTGCTACTTTAACTTCGTCTAACGTTTTTACTATTTTTGGACCATTTTCAAATTCTTCTTCGGCTTCTTTTATTTCTTCTTTATCTTTTTTACGGTCTTTTAGAGAAATTATCTTTTTAAAGAATGTTGATATTCCTGTAAATACTTTTCCTATATTTACTTTAAATAGTATTATAATTCCTGTTATACAAATGATAGTATTTACGACATATAATCCTGTATAATCAAATAGTGATAATAGGATTGATGTAAATATTCCTCCTATTATACCTCCTCCTACAACATAGTTGTATTCTGGTTTTTGGATATTATTAATAGCTGTTATAAAATTAGTATATGTATTATTCCATACTTGTTTTATTGTTTCTTCGCCACCTTTTAGATAGCTTGTATGCGCTAATACGAGTATTGATATCAATATTAAATATAGTCCCCACAATCTTGATGTAAAATATTTTGGAGTTGTTCTTTTTATTATTCGATACATTCCATCTACAAATATTAAAGCTAGTAATACTTTACCATAAGATCCAGCTAAAAATGATGAAAATGCGACTATGGCTTTACCTATAATACCAAATTCACCTATTCCTATAATTGCACATAAAATTAAAAATAATCCATATAGTTCAGTTTTATAACTTGTTTCTTTTTTTTCTTCTTTTTTCTTTTTACGTTTTGCCATGCTCGAACCTCCATTATTAAACTAATTATACCACATAAAAGTTGATATTTGAATAGTCTAATTATTAAAAATTATTATGTAATATTTATTATTGATTGTTTAATTCTTGTAAGAATTGTTTTAATTTTATTGCAACTTCTTTTGTTACTATTTTGCTTAAGTCTTCAATACTTGCTTCACTCATTTTTTTTAATGATTTGTATTCTTTTAATAGTTCATCTCTTCTTTTTGGACCTATTCCTTCAATGTTATCTAGAATACTAGATAATAATCCTTTACTTCTTATTTGTTTATGATAATTGATTGTAAAATTGTGAACTTCATCTTGCATTCTTTCTAAATACAAAAATAATAAACTATCATTTTTTATTTGTATTTCTTCTACCGGATCGAACGCTAATAACTTGTTTGTTCGGTGATGATCATCTTTTTTTAGTCCTACTACCATTATATTTAGATTTAGTGATTTTAATGTTTCTCTTGCTACATTTATTTGTCCTATACCACCATCTACTATTATTAAATCAGGCATTGTACTTTTTTCTATTAATAAGCGGTAATATCTTCTGTATATTACTTCTTTCATTGTTCCATAGTCATCATTTACATCTAATGTTATTTTAAATTTGCGGTAATCTTTTTTGCTTGGTTTTCCGTTTACAAATACTACCATTCCTGATACATTGAATTCGCCAAATAAATTACTGTTATCAAATATTTCGATTCTTTCTAGTTTTTTTAGGCCTAATTTTTCTTTTAATTCATTATTTGCGCCTTCTGTTCTTTCTTCGTCTTTTTTGATTAATTCGTATTTTTCATTTAGTGATATTTCAGCATTTTCATTTGCCATCATGACTAATTTTTTCTTTATTCCTTTGCTAGGTTTTTCTATATTTATGTTTAAATATGATTTTATGCTTTCATCTACTATTTCTGGTGCGATTATTAAATTTGGTTTTATTACACCGCTTTCATAGAATGTTGCAATATAATTTGTTAATTGTTCACTTACTTCGTCTATTAATGGAACGATTGTTTTGTGTCTTTCAACTATTTTACATCCTCTTATAAATAATACTTGAATTGCTAGGTATCCTTTGCTTTCATAATAGCCAAATACATCGATATTTCGTTTATCATTTATTTCTACTTTTTGTTTAGTTACTGTTATATTGATACTGTCTAGTAAGTCTTTTAATTCTTTTGCTTTTTCATAATGCATTAGACTACTTTCATGGTACATTTCTTGTTCTATTTTTTTTGTTACTATTGTGTAATCACCGTTAAAAAAACTTATTATTTCATTTATCATAAGATCTATTTTTTCTTTTTCTACTTTATTTGTGCAGTATCCTAGACATTCACCTATATGGTAATATAGGCATGGTTTTTTGGGAAATGTGTTACATTTTTTTAATGGATAAATTCTATTTAACATATTTACGGTTTCTCTTGCGGCTTTAACATTGGGGTATGGTCCAAATAATTTGCCTTTATTTTTTTTTCTGCTTATGCTTCTTACAATCATTAATCTTGGATATTTTTCATTTGTTATTTCAATGTATGGATAACTTTTATCATCTCTTAATAAAATATTATACTTTGGATCATATTTTTTTATTAAGTTTATTTCAAGAATTAATGCTTCTTCATTAGTTCCAACTACTATATATTCAAAATCCACTATTTCACTTACTAATTTAGCTGTTTTTCCTGTATGGGTTCCATGAAAATAGGAACTTAATCTGTTTTTTAGATCTTTTGCTTTTCCTACATATATAATGCTTCCGTTTTTATCTTTCATTTGATAAGATCCTGGTAAATGTGGCACTAGTGCTAGTTTTTCTTTTATCATAAAGACACCTCTAGATAATTATAACATAAAAACAGAACTATATTGTTCTGTTTTCGCGATTTGTTAATAATTTTGCTATTATTCCAAATCCATATAAAATGCTTATTAAACTTACAAGTGTTCCTATATATGGTACATATGTTAAAAGTAAAACTGATGTTATTCCAATTAATCCAGCTAAGTAATCATTTTTAACTTTTTTAATTACTTTTTCGGTTATTATTGTTCCTAATATATATCCTGATACAATTGTTGTTATATATATGAAGATAATATATAGCGCAAGTAGGATAATGCCTACGCTTAATCCGATATTAGATATTAATAATAAAAGTGCGATTACTGGGAATAAAAACATTGCTATTATTCCTGTTCCGGCTGTTACTAGATGATCTGTTATTGTTCTAAATGCATATTTTTCTTTTATATTTTTTAATAATTTAGGGAAAGCAAATGTAATTATTAGGAATAAGAATAAATATCTAAGTAGACTATATCCTACTGATATTATTTTTTCTTTAATTGTTAATGTGTTTTCATTTTTCATTAATTCTATTTCTAGATTATCTATTCCTGTTGTTTCTATTCCTTCATAATGGTATAGTTTTCCTTCTATTTTGGCATTTTTTACTTCTAGTTTTGTTCCATAAAATTTAATATTTCCTTTTATGCTAGCTGTTTCTTCAATTATAAGGTTTTCTGATGCTATATAAATATTTCCGTCTATATTTCCTGTTATTTTAACATCTTGTCCTGCTACATATAAGTCTCTATTTACAACACCATTAATTGTTATACTTGCGCCGGCTGCGAATAAATCTTTTGTTGTTGTTCCGTTAAAACGAATATTTTGACCTGCTACTGCTCCAAATAGAGTGTTTGAATTTACTTCGACGTCTGCTCCTGCTACAAAGCCAATTCCATCATATTTTCCTTCTGCGACAACGTTTTCACCTGACTCATAAAGGTTGGAGTCTTTTATTTCATCTTGCATGTCTAAATTTTCTTCTGCACTTACCGTAAATATACTAAATAAGCAAATTATTATTGTTAAAAATATTTTTTTCATTTTATCCTCCATAAATAATTTTATCATTTTTTTATTTTAAAGTCTATATTTGAATAATATATATTTAAAATTGATGATTTCAATTTTAATTATTTAATTATATGTGTTATAATTATTTTGGTGATTTTTTTGAACACTATAATTTTTAATAAAAATGAAATTGTTATTAATAAATCTAGGTTTATTACTTTAATATATAATGTTAATGGTAAAGATGATGTAAATAATATTTTAAATAAAATTAAATGTGATTATCCAAATGCTACTCATTATGTTTATGCTTATATTATTGATGGAATTATGTATGCTACTGATGATAAGGAACCTAGTGGTACTGCGGGAAAACCTATTTTAAATGTTTTGGTACGAAATAATTTAAATCATATTTTATGTGTTGTTGTTAGGTATTTTGGTGGTATAAAATTAGGTGCTGGTCCGCTTACTAGAGCTTATTCTAATTGTGCTAGTGAAGTTATTAATAGTTCGAAGATTGTGGTGTTTGAAAAGGGTTTTTTAATTAAGTTGATAACTGATTTTAAAGGAATCAATAATCTTCCTAAGATAAAGATGAATATTGTTGATAAAATTTTTGATAAAGATGTTATTTATACTATTGAAATTAATGAAAATAATTTGGAGATATTAAAAAATAATAATATTGGTAATATTGAAATAATAAAAGAAATAGAGGTAGAAAAATGAATCAAAAGACAATAACTTTAAAGGTATCTGATAATACAAAAAAAGAAATGGAAGAATTTTTTAAAGATTTAAAGAGGGAAAAAACTCCTCCTTATGCTGTTTTTCAAGCTGATGATTGTGATACTGTTGTTACTCTTTATGAATCAGGAAAGGCTGTTTTTCAGGGTCATGATGCTGATTTATCTAGTCAATTTTGGATTGAGAGGGAAAGACATTTAAATCCAACAAAAAAGGTAGAGATGACTAATTCTGCTAATAAACAAAAGGAAAAGAAGGAAATTGTAAAGAATCCTAAGTTATATAATGCAACTACGATTGGTTCTGATGAGGTTGGTACTGGTGATTATTTTGGTCCAATTATTGTAAGTGCTGCTTATGTTGAAAAAGAAAATATTCCTTTTTTGGAAGAACTTGGAATTAGGGATTCTAAAAAAATGACTGATGATAAGATTCTTGAAGTTGTTCCTTTAATAATTAAAAAAATACCTTATAATAGTATTTTACTTTCTAATAAGGAATATAATTCTAATCATGGTAATTTTAATATGAATAAAATTAAAGCTATTTTGCATAATAAGGTATTATATAAAACAAAGATGGAACATCCTAATTATGAATATATTGTTGTTGATCAATTTGCTGAAAAATATGTTTATTATAGTTATTTGAAGGATTCTACTAATGTTGTTCGTGATATCACGTTTTTAACTAAAGCTGAAGATCAAGTTTTATCTGTTGCTTGTGCTTCTGTAATATCAAGATATTTGTTTTTAAAAGAATTTAATAAATTATCTAATGAACTTGGTATAAATTTACCTAAGGGTGCTGGGACAAGTGTTGATGAGGCTGGTAAAGTAATTGTTCAAAAATTTGGTAGAGAAAAACTTAATGAGATTGCTAAATTGAGTTTTAAAAATACTGATAAAATATTAAAATAAGTTTTTACTTATTTTTTTCATATTGATAAATCTTATTATTTATTGCTTTTATTTTAGTGCTATAAAAATTAATTTCATCATCTAATTTATTATTTTCTTCTTCTAGTTTTTTTATGTTATCATTAATATTTTCTAGATTAGTATACAATTGTTCTAAATTATTTAATTCATTTGTTAAATCATTTATTTTTTTTATTTTATATTCGGTTTGTTTTTTATTATTTAAAATGTTTAAAGATAATGTTAAGATTATTAAAAAAATTAAAATGTATATTTTTTTATTTTTCATATTCCTCCTAATAATAAAGGGCTCTTTTGCCAAATGCATTGTATCTATTTTCAAATACATTTTTATCAAAATATCTTATTGTTCCTGTTAAACTATCAGATGTTATAATCTTATCTTTTGTATAGCCAATTACAACAATTGCATGTAAACTAGATAACCAATTAATTCTTTCTCCTGTCTCTTTATATATCCATGAACTGTTTATATATGGTGTATTCATATTCATTGTACACCATACAATTACAGGTCTACCTTGTTTTACAATTGATAGTACTTCATTTAAACTTATACCTGTTCCATTTATGATTCCAGGTTTTAGTTTATTTGCTACTTCTTCTATTGGTTTATCGTAAACACCATAACTATATGGATCTGTTGGTTCTCCTATGAATTCTATATAAGGATTTCCACCATACTTGATTCCATTTTCAATATATGGTTTATCCCCTTTTTTTAATAAATTCGCGACTTCTTCAACACTAACATTTGTTTTCCAATAGTTTAATAATATTGTTAAAGCAACACTTTCACAGCCTGTTGGATATCCTATTTCATATTGATTTATTTGCATTACATTTTTTATTATGTATTCATTTTCAATTTTTCCTATTAAAATCTCATATTTATTATTAACCATTTTTAATTCATGTAATAATTCAATAAGTTTTTCTGTTTTATCCTTAATTTCGGCATTTAAACTATTTTTTTTTATTTCAAAATTATCGGTTATTTCTCTTGGATTATTTATTATTAATTGATCAATTTCATATTTTTCCGTTATCTCATTAATTAATGTATTTACTTTTTTTTCTAAATTATCTTTTTGAATTTCATATTTTTTGTTTGCCAGTATTTGATTTAATTTTTTGTCAACTTTTTTATATTCTTGATATTCATATATTGTAAATCCTAGTAGCGCTAGTATGGGGAGTATTAAAAATTTACTTTTCATCTGTTCATCACCTTTGATTATTAATAATTAAGTTCATTATTATACAACTTTATACGTTATAATTTTTTGCTATTTATTTATATTTTTATTATCTTATTTGTGATTTGTATTTTTATAGTTAGTATATACATTTTTGATAATAGACAGTTTATATTCTTTTTAGTATTTTTCCTATTATAATTATATAACACTTTGAACAAGATAAAAAGACTATTTATAAAATTTTATAAATAATTTAAATGAAAAGTTAAATACTCAATTATATGATTTAATTCCAGATGAACGTGAAGCAAGTATAGAAAGTGCAAAATTGATATATGATTTTGCACAACAAAATTGTTTATTAAATATAGAAGAACGTAATGAAATAGATAAAAATTTAAATTTTTATTTAACAAATGGTTATCTTTATAGAAAGAGAATATCAATTTTTCCATATCAAAGTATTTTAAAATTTGATAAAGAAATTCCAAAACTAATTTATGAAAAATTAGAAAATTATAATAAGTTAATATACGGATTAGATATACAAAATAATCCAACTATTTCATTACTTGTTACCGAAAGTAATAAGAGGTTATTAAAATTATAATATTTATATGTTATAATTTTGATATAAATGAAATGAAGGTTTTTATAAGCAGAAATAGTGGAAGATTCATCTCAAGAGAAACTGATACATATTGTAATGGAGACAGAGCAATTACTGATACATTTATGTTAGATGATGGTACACTGGTATTTCATACATATAATGTAAGTGCTGATGGTAAAGAACATAGTCATCAAATAATGGATCAAAATGGTCGTCATATTTATGCTCGTGCTATTGGTGGTGATCATCCATGGATAGAATTAGACAGAATGAATGCTATAAGATGGTTGTCAACTTTATCACAAGATAAATTAACTGTTGCATTAAATCTAATGAACAAAGATCAACTACAAATTGTTTCAGATATGCTTTGTGCATACCAACAAGCTAATATGGAAACTATTGAACCAACAAAAAAAAATGTAGATAATAGGAGAATATTATGCAAAATTTATTTGAAAATTATTTAAAAAATGGTTTATCTGAATATGATTCAAAATATTTACCAACATATCAATATGTAATGTTATTATCAAAGAATAAAGAAATCAAAGCATATTTTGCTAATGTTGATTACAATTACTTTATTGAATATCCAACAGAAGATAAAGAATATAATAGTCCAGCAGAAGTTTTAGAAAGTGAACTATTATTAACCAAAAGTGATGCAGGTATAATGTATGAAAATGTTGATGGACAATTTCATATAATAGCATTTATTGATTTAATGGAAAAGAATCGAAAAATATAAACAAATTTTTAGTGGGCTGAGTAGAAATGAATAAATTCTATTTAGTCTTTTTTTGTTTTGGAAACGGAAATTTTTCATTGTTTAAGGAGTCTGTAAAATTATAATTAAAAAGACTAGATAAGCAATTTTTATTTAATTTCTAGTCTGAACTGTAACAAATAATCTTTAATTATTGTAATGATTTTAATTCTATTATTTTTTCTTTTATATTACTTTTTGTTATATATGAACCAATAACACACATATCTACTTCTTTTTCTTTTATTTTGTTTATATTGTCTTTATTTATTCCGCCATCTATAGATATAATTATATCTTTTTTCATATTTCTTATTTTTGTTATTTTTTCTATTGTTTTTTCAATGAATTTTTGTCCTCCATATCCTGGTTCTACACTCATAATTAATACTAGATCTATTTTATCAATATATGGTTTTAATACTTCAACATTTGTATTTGGTTTTATTGCTATTCCTACTTTTATATTTTTATTTTTTATATAATTTATTAATTCTAATGTATTTCCTACTTCTATATGGAATGTTATAAATTCAGGATTTAATAGAGAATATAGATCTGTATATAATTTTACATTTTTTACCATTAGATGGATATCTAATTTTTTTTTATTTTCATAAAAATAATTTCTTAATGTATTAAAATCTAATGTTTCTTCTTTAACAAATATTCCATCCATTATATCTAAATGAATATAATCTGTTTTACTTTCATTTAATTCTTTGATTGTTTTTTCTTTATCATCACTTGATAAATATGAGCATGATAATTTCATTCTTCACCTCTTATAAATTTAAGATAATTTTCATATCTACTTTCTAATATTTCACCGTTTGCTACATGTTTTTTAATAGCGCAGTTATGTTCTTTTATGTGAGTGCAATCTCTAAATTCACATTCGCTTCTATATTTGTCAAAATCTATAAAATTATCTTTAATTTCAATGTTATTCATATTTAAAGTTAATGCTGAAAATCCTGGTGTATCTGCTACTAGGCCATCAAATAGTTCTAATAATTCAACATGTCTTGTTGTGTGTTTTCCTCTACCAAGTGCATATGATATTTCACCTGTTTTAAGATTTAGATTAGGATTAAGCTTATTTAATAGGGTTGATTTTCCAGCTCCGCTTTGACCTGTAAATACTGTTAATTTTCCTTTAAATATTTTTTTTATTTTTTCTATTTCTGTATTTATATAGACATCATAATATTTTTGGTAGTAATCAATATATTTTTTAATTTCTTTTGTATTTTCTAATAAATCCATTTTTGTGAAACATATAATTGGTTTTATTTTATTGTATTCTAATACTACTAATAATTTATCTAATAAATTGCTTGAAAAATCAGGATCTTTAACACTTGTTATGATTATTACTTGATCAATATTAGCTACTGGTGGTCTTACTAATTCGTTTTTTCTTTTTAATATTTCTGTAATGTATTTTTTATTTTTATCAAATTTTACAAAATCACCAACTAGTGGTGTAAGGTGAAGGGATCTAAATTTTCCTCTTACCTTACATACTATTTTTTCTCCTTCTGATTCTACTGTGTAATCATTACTTAATATTTTTATTATTCTTCCTATCATTTTTATCCTTCTGGTGTTTCTTCTTTATTTTTGGCAACGGTTATTCCAAATGTAGCATTTCCTGTTACTGGTGTATTTGCATCTCTTGTTTGATGGATTATTGTTCCTTCTGGGTAGTTTGTATTTGTGTCATATTCTACGGTTAATATTACATTGTATTTTTCACAAAATTCTCTTACTGATGCTTCTGTATAACTTCCATCTGTAAAATCTGGATATACTATTTTTATGTCTGGTATGTATAGTGTTACGGTACTTCCTTCATTTACTGTTGTTCCTACTTCTGGATTTTGTTTTAAGATAATATCTTCTTTTTTGTCAGTTCCTGGTTCAACTTCTTCTTTTTCAATTATGACATTGATTCCGTATGCTTCAAGTGCACCTCTTACTTCAAGATAATTTTTGCCAACATAGTTTTCTAGGGTTATTCCTTTAGCTCCTAATGATATATATATTTTTACATTTGTACCTGTTTTTACTGTTCTTCCTGCTAATGGGTTTGTTTTTACTACTAATCCTGGTTCTACGGTAGAACTGTTAACTTCTAGGACTTCATCTTCAACGATTAGTCCAATTTTTTCTAATTCTTTTATTGCTTCTTCAGTTGTTTTACTTGTAACATTTGGTACAATTATATCTTTCACTTTGTTTTTTGATAAAAATATTAGGGCGGATAATATACAAATTACAGCTGTTGCGCATATGCTTAATAGAACTATTAATATGGTGCGAGAAATACCTTTTTTCTTTGGAATTTCTTCTGTTTTATCATCAAGTGTTATTTCTTCAATTTTTTCTTGTTTTTCAGTTTCTTTTGGTTTAATATTTTCTTCATCTTTTAATACAGCTTTTTCAGGATATTTATATATGTATTTTCGTTCATATTTGCGATCTGGATCTAGACAATGATCAAGATCATATAACATTTGGTTTACATTTTCATATCTGTTTTCTGGATTCTTAGCGCAGGCTTTTAGAATTATATTTTCAACACTTTGGGGAATATCATCGCGATACATTGAAATGCTTGGTAATGGTTCTTTTAATTGTTTTATTGCTATTTCTACTGCTGTTTCACCTTTAAATGGTACTTTGCCTGTCAACATTTCAAACATCATTATGCCGAGTGAATATATATCACTTCTAGTTGTTGATCCGCTTCCATTTGCTTGTTCTGGTGGAAGGTAGTGAACTGATCCCATTACGGAATTTGTTTGCGTTAATGATTCTGAATTGCTTGCTACTGCTATACCAAAATCTGTTATTTTGACTAATCCATCATCTAATACCATGATATTTTGTGGTTTTATGTCTCTATGGATTATGCAGCTTGCGTGAGCACATTCTAGGCCTGATGCTACTTGTTTTGTTATGTCTAATACTTCGGCTAATATCATTTTTCCTCTTTTTTTGATTAATGATTTTAGGGTTATTCCATCTACGTATTCCATGACAATAAAGTAATTGCCATTTTCTTCACCTACATCATATATTTCTACAATATTAGGGTGTGATAATGAACTTGCTGATATTGCTTCACGTTTAAATCTTTTTACGAATTTTTCATCGTTTGATAAATCACCTCTTAATATTTTTACGGCTACATTTCTTTTTAATATTGGATCATAGGCAAGGTATACGTTGGCCATTCCTCCTTCTCCTATTAGTTTTATTA
>CAYLJU010000004.1:0-68115 GCA_964384115.1 uncultured Muribaculaceae bacterium
GAAACATAGTATATAAGTAAATTAATGTTCCACGTGAAACATAGTGTATAAAGTAAATTAATGTTCCACGTGAAACATAGTAATAATTTATTTTGTATATATTTTTGGGAAATAATTTGGGAAATAATTTGGGAAATAATTTGGGAAATAATTTTCTGCCTTATATTATATTGTTTTTAGCTTGGGAAATATTTCCTGGGAAATATTTTTATTAATAAAAAATATGACTATTTTAGATGTTTATTTAATAAGTAATATTTAAAGTAAATTTGTTTTTTAAATACTTAAAAAAATACATTAGTAAATTATAATTATTTTGTTGAAAAAATGTGAATTATATTGTATTATTTTATTGGTGCAACATTTATATTCGAAACAGGTCAGAATTGGAAAATAGCAGCCTTAAGATTCTCTAAATGTGTGCACTATTTTTTTTAATTAAATTTTAAATAAAACGAACATTTGTTCGTACACAAAGGTGAAAAATATGAATTTTATGAATATAGCAATAAAAGAGGCTAAAAAAAGTTATAAAATAGATGATGTACCTGTTGGAGCAGTTATTGTAAAAGATGATGTTGTAATTGCAAAGGCACATAATATGAAAGAAAAAAAGTGTAATGCAATTATGCATGCGGAAATAATTGCTATAGATAAGGCATGCAAAAAATTGAAGCGTTGGCGTTTAGATGATTGTGAACTTTATGTTACTATGGAACCTTGTATGATGTGCACTGGTGCTATATTACAATCTAGAATAAAAAAAATTTATTATTCTGTTGATAATGATGATTTTGGAACATTAAAAAATATTTCCCAAGAAAAAAAGTTTGGTCTTGATGTTAATAAAGGACTATGTTCTTTAGAATCTTTAGAAATGTTGAAAAGTTTTTTTTATGAAAAAAGAAAAAAATGATATTTTCTTTTTTTATTTATGATATAATGTTTCAGAGTGAGGTGTTTTATGTATCAAGCTTTGTATAGAAAATATAGACCAAGTAATTTTGATGAGGTTGTTGGCCAAAAAGTAATAGTTACAACTTTAAAAAATGCTATAAAATATGATTGTATTTCACATGCTTATCTATTTTGTGGACCTAGAGGAACTGGAAAAACTAGTATTGCTAAAATACTTGCTAAAACTGTCAATTGCACTAATCTTAAAGATTGTTTACCATGCAATCAATGTGAAAATTGTTTGCAATATAATAATAAGCAAAGTGTTGATATTATTGAAATTGATGCTGCTTCAAATAATGGTGTAGACGAAATTCGTGAATTAAGGGATAAAGTTAGTCTTGTTCCTTCCTTTGGGAAATATAAGATTTACATCATTGATGAAGTTCATATGTTGACTACAAGTGCTTTTAATGCATTGTTAAAAACCTTAGAAGAACCACCTAAACATGTTATTTTTATTTTGGCTACTACGGAACCTTATAAAATTCCTACAACGATTCTTTCTAGATGCCAAAGATTTGATTTTAAAAAAATTTCTGTTGATGATATCGTATATAGGCTTCGAATCATAGCACAAACTGAGAATATTGAAGTTTCTGATGATATTCTTAGAGAAATAGCAATTTTATCAGATGGTGGAATGCGTGATTCAATTAATTTACTTGATCAAGTTAATGCTTATGTTGGACCTTCAAAAAATGTTACTTTTGAAGATGTTCATGATGTTAATGGTACTTTAAAACCTGAAGAATTGTATGATTTTATAAAAAAAATTAGAAATAATGACTTAAAGGATGCTTTAATGCTTTCTGATTCTTATAATGATGTTGGTAAAAATATGACTAAAGTTTTAGAAGAGTTAATTTCTTTCTTTAGAAATATTTTAATAGCAAAGGTTGTTCCTGATTATTTAGAAAGTAATGTCTATGCTGATTTTTATAAAGAAATAGCGCTTGATTATACTGTTGAACAAATTAACGAAATTATGAAAATAATGAATGATTCTCTTTATGATATGAGATTAAGCAATAATCCTAAAATTTTATTTGATGTACTTGTTTTAAATATTGCTGAATTGTCTAAAAAGAAAACTATTGAAATTCATGATAAATTAGAAAATAGTATGGAAAAAAAAGAGGAAGAAAAAGAAAATTATTTCCCGGAAAATAATTTAAGTACAAATAAAAAAAATATAGTTAGAAATGATGAAAGTTTAAAAAAAGTTGAAAATATAAGAAAAATCGAGATTAAATTAGATGATGAATTTTCTAAAAAGTGGGAACGAAAAAAAGAAATTCGTATCGGAAATACACTTGCGCTTTATAATAGAATTTTATTGAATGAAGTTAGAGAAAAATTACCTGAAGTACGTAACTATATATTAGATATGAATTATAATTTTGTTGCGAGTTTAGTAATAGATGGTACTTTAAAAGCAGCTGGTGGGGATTATTTGGTTTTTGTATATAATAGTATTCATGATGTTAATTTGTTTAATGATAATATAGATAAGATTGAATTATTATTTGAAATATTGTATAATAAAAAGTATAAAGTTATTGCTACTTCTATTGATGAGTGGGAAAAAATACGTGATGATTTTAACCATAAGAAAAAAGTTTTTACTTTTGTTGATGAAAAAGAAGAAACGGTTCAGGTAGAAAAAGATAATCTTACTAATCAAATAGAAGATGATTTTGGAACTTTAATAACTGTTGAATAGAAAAGAGGAAAATAGTATGAATATGCAAGCAATGCTTAGACAAGCACAAAAATTACAGAGTGAAATGATGAAAGAAAAAAAGGCTATTGATGAGACAATATTTGAAGGTAGTTCTCCTTTAGTTACTGTTAAGGCTTATGGAAATAAAAAAATTGAAAGTGTTTCAATTAATGATGAGGCTATGTCAGATAAAGAGATGCTTGAAGATATGCTTTTAATAGCATTTAATGATGTTATAGATAAAATTGACAAAAAAACTGATGAAAAAATGGGTAAATATACTAATGGCATGAGTGGGTTGTTTTAATGAATTATGCTAATTATTCTAAGTCAATTCAGGATTTGATAGAGTGTTTTAAGAAAATTCCTGGTGTTGGTGAAAAAAGTGCTGAAAGAATGGCTTTATGGGTTATTGATTCAAATGAAGAATTTATTAATAATTTTGCTGACTCTTTGATTGCTTCTAAGAAAAATGTTAAGAGATGCTCTATTTGTAATAATTTTTCTGAAGATGAAATATGCAATATTTGTAGTGATAAAGAGCGTGATGATAGTATTATTTGTGTTGTAGAAAAACCAAAAAGTATTGTTTTATTTGAAAAAACAGGATCTTTTAATGGTAAATATCATGTTTTAGATGGTTTAATTAGTAATGGTAATTACAATAATATTAACATTGATAAATTGATTAATAGAATTGATAATGGTAATGTAAAAGAAGTTATTTTGGCGCTTGAACCTAATATTGATGGTGAGGTAACTTCTCTTTATATTTCAAAGTTACTTGATTCAAGAAATGTTTCGGTCTCAAAACTTGCTCATGGTGTACCGCTTGGTGCTGATATGGATTATTTAGATTTACTTACTTTGGAGACAGCACTTACTGATAGAAAACAAATTAATAGTAAATAATTTGTTTTTTGCTCATATATTTTTATGGGTGGACAAAATGTTAAAGAAAGTATTTAAAATTATAAGGAAGATTGTTTTAAGTTTTTTACTTCTTTATACGTATAATGTTTTTGCTGTTTCTTATAATATGATTATTCCTATTAATTATTTTACTTTGGGAATGTTATTTTTGTTTGATATTCCTGGATTATTATCTTTAATTTGTATTTTCTTTATTTGTTAAATTTTGATAAGGAGTATTATTATGTTTGATATTTTAGAAAAAGAACAGGAAAAAGCGTACAATTTTGTTAAAAAAAATCATGAAAATGGTTCTTTTTCTCATGCTTATATTTTGGAAGTTAAGAATTATAGTAATTTTGATCTTTTTTTGAAATATTTAATTTCTAATATTCTTGATGAAAATATTGTTGATATTAATAATAATGCGGATATTTTTATTGTTAAACCTGATAATGGAACCATTAAAAAAAACCAAATAGATGATTTACAAAAAAAATTTTTTACTAAATCGGTTGTTTCTAAAAGAAAAATTTATGTTATTTATGGTGCAGAAAAGATGAATGATGTTAGTTCTAATTCTCTTTTGAAATTTATAGAAGAACCAGAGGAAAATATTTTTGCTATTTTGATAACAGAAAATCGTTTTTCACTTTTAAAGACTATTCTTTCTAGGTGTCAAGTTTTAAAATTAAAATCTAATTTTCTTAATAAAAATGATGATGATATTTTTAATGTTATTTATTACATTAATAACAGTGCTCGTAATTTAGATGAAAAAGATTATGATTATATAAAGGATATTATTAATAAAGTTTTTTTGTTTATTGATTGTTATGAAAAGACTGGTATTAATGCTTTAATTAAGACAAATGTTTTTTTTGGAAAAATGGTTAAAGGTGATATTGAAATTTTTTTGGATGTTTTAATTCTTTTCTATTACGATGTTATAAGAATATATTGTTCCTTTGAACCAAATGTATTTAACGATAAAAAATTATTAGATTTTGTTAAAAATAATAATAATATTGAAAGTATAAGTTATAAAATTAAGTCAACTATTTTAATTAAAAATAAGTTGAGGTATAATATTAATGGAAATTTATTAATAGAAAGACTTATTTTGCTTTTTGAAGGGAGATGTTATTCTTGAATGTAATTGGTGTTCGTTTTTCTTATAGTAAAAGGATAAAATATTATTCTTTTGAAAATATTGTTTATTCTAAAGGAGATAATGCTGTTTGTAATACAGATTATGGAGTTCAGATTGGAAAAATCGTGACTGATAGTATTGATGTGGATCCTAAAAAAATTAATTATAACATAGAAAATATTATAAGAATTGCTAATGAAGATGATAAAAAAAATTATGAAAAAAATGAAAAAAATGCTAAAAAAGCTTTGATTAAAGCTAAGGAACTTGTTAAAAAACATAATCTTGATATGACTATTATTGATAATCTTTATACATTTGATCGTGAACAATTGATTTTTTTCTTTGTTGCTGATTCTAGAATTGATTTTCGTGAGCTTGCTAGAGAACTTGCTTCGATTTATAAAACACGTATTGAGCTTAGACAAGTTGGAGTTCGCGATAAAGCGGCTTGTGTTGGCGGAATTGGTATTTGTGGTGGCGAACTTTGTTGTTCTCGTTTTTTAAAGGAGTTTGATTCAGTTTCTATTAATATGGCTAAAAATCAAAATATTGCTTTAAATCCAACAAAGATTAATGGTGTTTGTGGTCGCTTGTTATGTTGTTTAAAATATGAGGATAATGTTTATTTAGAAAAGAAAAAAGGTTTACCTAATATTGGTAAAATGTATGAAACTGATAAAGGTATTGGTAAGGTTATTAGTGTTGATATTCTTTCACGCACTTTTAAAGTTGATGTAAGTGGTAATATTGTAGAGGTAAATTTGAATGAAAACAATAAATAATATTCTTGGTTTTGAAAATATTAAAATTGTTCAAGATACTGATGGTTTTAAATTTTCTCTTGATTCTGTTTTACTTGCTAATTTTGTTACTCTTAATAAAAGTATAAAAAGAATTATGGATATAGGCTGTGGAAACGGTATAATTTCTATTTTATTATCAATGAAAACAAATGCTTTAATTGATGGCGTTGAAATTCAAAAAGATAGCTATTTGAATGCATTAGATAGCATTAAAATGAATCATTTGGAAGACAAAATTACTTTATATAATGAAGATATAAGAAATTTTTATAAAACACTTGAAAGTGATACGTATGATGTGGTTGTATCTAATCCTCCATATTTTGATAATTGTGATGTTTTATATCAAAATATTAATGAAAATAAAAGAATTTCGCGTCATTCCTTATCATTAAATTATAAAGATGTTATTGTAATTGCTAAAAAAATTCTTAAAAACAATGGTGTTTTGTCTATTGTTCATAGACCAGAGAATATGATGGAAATTTTGTTTTTTATGCGTGAAAATAATATTGAACCAAAAAAAATTCGATTTGTCTATCCATATAAGGGAAAAAACTCTAATATTTTGTTAATTGAAGGTAGCAAAAATGGAAAACCAGGTTTAAAAGTACTTGATCCTTTATATGTTTATGATAATGGTTGTTATACAGAAGAAATAAATAAATATTTTAAGTAGGTGGGAGTATGGAGAAAGGAGTTTTATATTTAATTCCAGTTCCTATTGGTAATTTTGATGATATTACTTATAGGGCTCTTGAGGTTTTAAAAGATGTTGATGTTTTATTTTGTGAGGATACGAGGGAAACGGGTATTCTTCTTTCGCATTTTAAAATTTCAAAGCATTTAATTTCTAATAATGAACAAAATGAAAGAAAAAATATTTTTAAAATTTTGGAATATTTAAGTGATGGAAAAAGTGTTGGTATTGTTAGTGATCAAGGATCACCAATAATTAGTGATCCTGGTTATGTTGTTGTCAGAGAAGTTGCTAATAGTGGTTTTAATGTAGTTGCGCTTCCTGGTGCGAATGCTTTGATTCCTGCTTTAATCGTTTCTGGAATCGCGCCGTTACCTTTTACTTTTTATGGATTTTTAAATAGTAAAAAAAGTAAGAGGATAACTGAACTTGAAAATTTAAAAAATGTCGATCATACTTTAATTTTTTATGAGGCTCCGCATAGAATAATTGAGATGTTAGAAGATATGATTAGTGTTTTTGGAGATAGATATATTTCTATTTCTAGGGAAATTTCTAAAAAATATGAAGAAGTTTATAGAGGAAATATTAGTAGTGTTATTCCTAAAATTGTTTTAAAGGGCCAGTTTGTTATTATTGTTTCTGGTAATGATAATAATAATAATGAAGAAGTTGATTATATAAAAGAGGTCAATGATTTAGTTGATTTGGGATACAAGAGTAATGATGCAATTAAAATAGTTGCTAAGAAGTATGGTTTTAAGAAAGATGATATTTATAAATCTTTTCATGGAATTGGAAGTGAAAAAAAATGAAGTTAGTTGTTGGTTTAGGTAATCCTGGTAATGAATATAAAAACACAAGACATAATGTCGGTTTTATGGTTTTAGATTCTTGGATGAAAAAAAATAATTATTCATTTGATAAAAAAAAGTTTAATGGTGAATATTCAATTATAAGAATAAATAATGAAGATATTATATTTTTAAAACCACTTAGTTTTATGAATTTATCTGGTGTTGTTGTTAAAAATTTTGTTAATTATTTTAATATAGATATAGACGATATTTTAGTTGTTTATGATGATAAAGATATTGAGCTTAGTTCTTTAAAACTTAAAAAGAATGGTTCTTGTGCAGGTCATAATGGTATTAGAAATATTATTGATAATTTAAAAACAGAAAATTTTAAAAGATTAAAGATTGGCTTATCAAAAAATACTAGCGATATGGTTTCTTTTGTTCTTGGAAAATTTTCTTGTGATGAACAGGAAAAAATAAATAATGTTTTAAATATTACTAATAATTTAATAGATGATTATTTTAATTTATCTTTTGATAATTTGATGAATAAATATAATAAAAAATAATAGAGGTTTTTATGTTAAAATTATTTGATATTAAGAAATTTCCTAATAAAATAGGTGGTCTTAATGAGGAGTTAAAAGCAAATTATATAATAGAATTATATAAAAAATTTGGTTCTATTTTGGTAGTTACTGATACTCTTTATGAGGCTAATAGTTATATGCAATCAATTTCCAAACATGAGGAATGTTTGTTTTTTCCTATGGATGATTTTTTAACCAGTGAAGCTATCGCTATTAGTCCTGAACTTAAGGTTACTAGATTGGAAACTTTGAATGAGTTAATTCTTAATAATAATCGTATTGTTATAACTAATATGATGGGATATTTAAGATATTTACCTAATCCTGATTTATATAAAAAAGCAAAAATTAAAATTAAATTGGGAGATAGTATAGATATTAACAAACTTGTTAATAAACTTTATGATTTAGGATATACTAGAGAAAGTTCTGTTAATAAAACGGGTGAAATTGCTGTTAGAGGTTTTGTTGTTGATATTTTTCCAATTAATTATACCAAGCCTATTCGTATTGAATTTTGGGGTGATAATGTTGATTCTATTAGATATTTTAATGTTGATTCACAGATGTCTTTAGAAAATATTGGTGAGGTGGAAGTTTTTACTTACACTGAATTTTTATCGGAAAAAACCGCGCCTTTTGAATATAGAGTTCAAAAAAATTTAAAAGATTATACAAATGTTGTTGGTATTGTTGATTATTTGAAATATAAAAATGTTGTTTTTGATGATTTTGAGAGGTTTAATGAATCATATTTGAATTTGTTGAATGAAATGATGGAGTATAGTGTTTCTAATGATATTTTAGCTTCTTTTAAATATATGAATGATATTAATGATTATAAATTAGATAATGTTTTAGATATTAATTCATCTTCTTTAGAAAAATATAATTCATCTAATATTGTTCCTTTTAAAGGATTTGATGATATAAATAAAAGATTGAATGAATATATAAAAAAAAATAATTTAGTGGTTGTTTATATAAGTTCTATTAATAAAATTAATAAGTTAATGAATGATTTAGAAAATGATAATTCTGTTATAACAGATGAGAATAATTTAACAAAAGGAAAAATTAATTTTGTTGTAGGCTCTATAAAAAGTGGTTTTATTTATAAAGATTATGTTGTTATTTCTGAAAATGAAATTTTTAATGTAAAAGAAGGTAATTATCAATATAAAACTAATTTTAAAATGGGTTCTAAAATTAGGGATGTTAATAAATTAAATATTGGTGATTATGTAGTTCATTCTTCATATGGTATTGGTACTTATATGGGAATCAAAACAATTGTTAAAAATGGTATTAAAAAAGATTATTTGCAGATAAATTATCAAGATGATGATAAATTATATGTTCCTGCTTCTAAAATGGAATTTGTTACTAAATATTCATCTGCTGATGGTGTTAAACCTAAAATTAATAAACTTGGTTCTAATGAATGGAATAAAGCTAAAGCAAGAGCAAGAAAACATATAGAAGAAATGACTAGGGAATTACTTGAATTGTATGCTAAAAGAGAGGCTGCTGTTGGTTTTAGTTTTTTAGACAATAAAGAATTACAGGAAGAATTTGATAATGATTTTGCTTATACAGAAACTAGTGATCAAATAAAGGTTGAAGAAGAAATTTCAAAAGATATGGAATCCGTTCATCCGATGGATAGATTATTATGTGGTGATGTTGGTTTTGGAAAAACAGAAGTTGCTTTTAGGGCAATGTTTAAAGCAGTTTGTTCTTCTAAACAAGTAGCTTTGCTCTGTCCAACTACTATTTTATCTAATCAACATTATAAAAATGCTGTTGAAAGATTTAAAAATTTTGATGTTAGAATTTGTTTGATTAATAGATTTGTTTCTAAAAGAATAATGGAATCTAATATAGAAAAAATACGTAGGGGCGAGATTGATATAGTTATAGGAACTCATAGAATTTTATCAAATGATATTGTTTTTAAAGATCTTGGTTTACTTGTTATTGATGAGGAACAAAGATTTGGAGTTCGACATAAAGAAAAAATTAAGTCATATAAAAATAATATTGATGTTTTGACATTGTCGGCTACACCTATTCCTAGGACTTTGCAGATGTCTATGACCGGACTTAGAAGTTTATCTTTAATAGAAACTCCTCCTGTTAATAGGTATCCTGTTCAAACTTACGTTTTGAAAGAAAATAAAACTATAATAAAAGATGCTATATATAAGGAATTATCTAGAGGTGGTCAAATATTTATTTTATATAATTATGTTGATAGTATTGAGGATAAAAAAAGAGAAATAGAAGCATTGATTCCTGGATTAAAAATTGTTTTTGCACATGGTAGAATGTCAAAAATTGAACTTGAAGATGTAATGCAGAAATTTATTAACAAAGAATATGATTGTTTAATTTGTACTACTATAATAGAAACTGGTATTGATATACCAAATGTTAATACTTTGATTATAATGGATGCAGATCGATTTGGTTTATCACAGTTATATCAAATTAGAGGTCGTGTTGGTAGAAGCAATAGAGTTGCTTATTGTTATTTAATGTATAAACCTGATAAAAGTTTAAATGAAACTGCTGTTAAGAGACTTAAAGCAATTAAAGAATTTACGGAACTTGGTAGTGGTTTTTCAATTGCAATGCGTGATTTATCGCTTAGAGGTGCTGGTAGTATTTTAGGTAGTGAACAAGCTGGATTTGTTGATGATATTGGGATTGAACTTTTTATGCAAATGTTGAATGATGAAATTGATAGAATTAATGGTAAGGAAAAGATTGAAGTTAAAGAGATGCCTTTACTTGATGCTCCTTCATGTGTTGGTGATGATTTAGCGATTGAATCTGATGTAAAACTTCTTATTCATAAAAAAATTAATTCTATTGATTCTTTAGAAAGTTTGGAAAATGTTAAACGTGAACTTACTGATAGATTTGGTAAACTTGATGATGATGTTATTATATATATGTATAGTGAGTGGTTTGAAAAATTAGCAACCGATGTTGTTGATAAAATTAAAGTTAATAAAAATAGTGTTGATGTTGTATTTAATAAAAATATTACTAGTAAAATTGATGGTAAGGCTTTATTTATGGATGTTAATAAATTATCTAGAATGTTTAGGTTTAGTATGAAAGATAATTCACTTATTATTACTTTAGATACAATAAAACTTGATAAACATTATATTTATTATTTGATTGATTTAGTAAAACTTGTTAAAAAAAGTATAAAATAGAATAAATGTTTCACAATATATTTAGAAAGTGAGGCATTTAATGAAATCTACTGGTGTAGTTAGAAGAATAGATGAACTTGGGAGAATTGTTTTACCAAAAGAAATGAGAAAAATTTTGAAAATAAAAGCCGGTGATAATTTAGAAATTTTTATGAATGATGGGGATATTGTTTTGAGTAAATACAATATTTTTGATGATAAAAAAGATTTATTTGATATGCTTGCTAATTCAGCACTTGGCTATACGAAAAAGAGTGTTGTTATTACGGATACTAGTAGAATAATAGCTGGATGTAAGTATTTGATAGATAAGGATATCAGTGAAGATTTGGATACTTTAATGTTTTCTAGGACTAGTAAGATTGGTAAAAAGGAAATATGTGTTTGTTCAAATGTGTTAACTAAACATTATTGTTATTCTTCAATTGTAAGTAATAGTGATGTTTGTGGTATTGTTCTTATTTTTGATGATGATATTACTTCTAGTGATTTTGAACTTTGTAAATTTATATCAAAGTTTATATCAAAGTATTTAGAAGATTGAGGTTTATATGAGGTGTTTTGAAAAAGTTAGTTTAGATGAATTTAAAAAATATTATAGCGAGGATTTGTATGATTTTAAGTTACCCTGCCGTAGTACTAAAAATAGTGCTGGTTATGATTTTTTTTCTCCTTGTGATGTTGTTATAAAAAAAGGAGAAACTTTGAAAATTGTAACTGGTGTTAAAGCTTGTATGGAATATAGAGATGTTTTATATTTATATATAAGAAGTAGTTTAGCTATTAAGAATAATATTGTTTTAAAAAATTGTGTTGGTGTTATTGATGCTGATTATTATAACAATATTGATAATGAAGGTAATATAATTATTGCACTTGAAAATACTGGGGAAGATGATTTTATAATAAAAAAGGGTTCACGTTTTGCGCAAGGAGTTTTTATGAATTTTTTAGTTACAGATTCTGATAATGTAAGTGAAAATAGAAACGGTGGAATAGGTAGTACTTTACTTTAAAATTATGTAAAATGTCGTAAAATGAATTATTATTTCTATTGTTAGTAAGTATTGTTTTATGATAGAATAATATTGGTGAGTGAAAATATATGTTTGAAAATGTTAATAGAATTATGTATACTTATGGTTGTGTTATGTTTTTCTTTTTATTAATGACAATTTTAGATTTAAAAACTGTTGATTTGATGTTCTGTTTGACTATGAATATTGTTACATTAAAATACATAGTAGGAAAAAATTTTATTTTTTGATGCACTATTTATAGTGCTTTTTTTGGAGGTTTTATGCTTTTTGATACACATTGTCATTTATTTAATGAGTATTATAGTTGTGAAGAAATAAAAAAAATTATTTCTTCTTTTAATGGTTGTTTAATAGTTAGTGGTACTGATGATAAGAGTAATAAAGAGATTTTAAATCTTAATTATGATAATGTTTTTATTACTTTAGGGATTCATCCAGAGAGTGTTTTAAATTATTCTGAAGATGATTTAAATTTTATTGTTAATAATTTAAATAATTCTAGAGTTGTTGGTATTGGTGAAATTGGTCTTGATTATCATTATGGAAAAGAAAATAGAAATTTACAGATTTTGCTTTTTAAAAGGCAACTCGATATTGCTAGGAAGTATAAAAAAACTGTTGTTATTCATAGTAGGGATGCTATTGATGATACAATTAATATTCTAAAAGAATATAAAGATGTTAAAAAAATATTGCATTGTTATAGTGGTAGTTTAGAGTCTGCTTTACAATTAATTAACCTTGATACTTATTTTGGTGTTGGTGGAGTTGTCACTTTTAAAAATAGTTCTAAACTTGTTTCTACTATTGAAAATATACCTTTAGAGAGGATTGTTTTAGAAACAGATAGTCCTTATTTAAGTCCTATTAGAGGTGATAAAAATGTTCCTAATAATGTTTTAATTGTTGCTAAAAAAATAGCAGAGATTAAAAATATTTCTTTGGAAGAAGTTATTAGTACTACTAGTTCTACGGCTAGGTATTTGTTTGACTTAGATAATTAATTAGTGTATCATATATATTGAGGTGAGTCATGAAAAAGAGACTTGTTGATGTTATGTATGTTTTGTTTTCATGTGCTTTAATATATGGAATTAATAGATATACAAATAGAGATATTATTCAAACAGAAATTATTAAATATGATGTTATTACTACGTATGATGATTCGATTCCAAAAGATAATAAAAATGTAATTGTTGAAGGAAAAAATGGTAAGATTGTTACTAATTTAACAACTGGAGAAGTTACTGTTTTTGAGATGGTTTCTGAAGAAGTTGTAATTGGTACTGGTCCTAAAGCTGATTATGTTGGTAGATTAACTGGTTATGGTCCAGATTGCCCTGGATGTTCTGGCGTGTTGTATTGTCCTGATAGTGATGGAGTTTATCATTATTTGACTAATGATATTAATAGTACTTTTTTTTATGATAAAGAGTATGGTAATGTTAGAATTTTAGCAAGTGATCCAACTTTGTTTCCTTGTGGAACTATTATTCATATTGTTAATGATAATTTGGATATTTATGGTGTTTGTTTAGATACTGGTATTGCTATGAGAGAAGCGTGGCGCAATTATGGGAATGTACTTATAGATTTGGCTTTTACTAGTGAGGCTGCTGCTAATCATATTACAAATAATAATACTAAATTTACTGTTTTAAGGTGGGGATGGTAATTGGATTTTAATTTTAAAAAAAAGTATGGTCAGAATTTTTTGAATGATAAACGAATTATTGATAGTATTGTATTTAAATCTGGCGCTGATGAATCTACTTTGGTTATTGAAGTTGGTCCTGGTGCTGGTGCTTTAACGAAAGAACTTGCAAAAGTTTCTGGTCATGTTATTGCTTTTGAGATTGATGAATCTTTAAAATCTATTCTTGATTCTAATTTAAGTGAATATAATAATATTGATATTATATATGGTGATTTTTTGAATATTGATGTTAATAGAATAATTGGTAAGTATAATTATTCTAATAAAATAATGGTTTCTAATTTGCCATATTATATTACGACACCAATAATTTTAAAATTTATAAATGAAAAAATAGATGTTTCTAAATTGGTTGTAATGGTTCAAAAAGAAGTTGCTGATAGATTTAATGCTTCTGTTGGCACGAAAGAATATAATTCTCTTACTGTTTTTTTAAATTATTATTTTGATATAAAAAAATTAGTAAATGTTCCAAGGACTGTTTTTGTTCCTAAACCAAATGTTGATAGTGTGGTTATAGAACTTGTTAAAAAAGAAAAAAGATTATCTGTAAATAATGAGGAGTTTTTCTTTAAATTGGTTAGAGATAGTTTTAAATTTAAGAGAAAAACTTTAAAAAATAATTTGATTGGTTATGATTTAGATAGAATAGAAAAAATTTTAAAGGAAAATGGTTATGATTTATCAGTTAGGGCTGAAGCTTTAAGCTTAGATATGTTTGTAAAGATTGCTAATGGGATGGATATATGATTGATATTATTAATAATTATTTGTGGTCTATAGTTGTTGTTTTGATGATTATTGCTTCTATTTATTTTTCTTTTAAATTAAAAGGTGCTCAATTTAATTTTAAAGAAATGTTTAAAAATGTTATTAAAAATGATTCAAATTCAAAGGTTTCACCTTTTAGTTCACTTATGCTTTCACTTGCTGGAAGGATTGGTGTTGGAAGTATCAGTGGTGTTGCTTTAGCAATTTATGTTGGTGGAAGTGGGGCGATATTTTGGCTTTGGATTATGGCTTTTATTGGCTCTATTTTAACTTTTTGTGAAACTGTTTTAGCATCAAAATACCATGTTAAAGATTCAAGTGTTTTTGTTGGTGGTCCTTCATATTATATAGAAAAAGGTCTAAAAAAAAGATGGCTTGGTATTTTATATTCAATTTTAATAATTGTTGCTTATGTTTGTCTTTTTATTGCTATTCAGTCTAATACAATTACAAAGTCTCTTATAAGTTTTGAGACTTTGTCTAAAATTGATTATTTACCATATATATCTGGTTTAATTCTTGCTATTATGATTTTTTTAGTTATATTTGGTGGTATTGAAAGAATAACTAATATTACTAATAAACTTGTACCGGTTATGGGAATATTTTATTTATTTTTAGCTTTTTTTGTAATTTTTTCAAATATTAGTGATGTTCCAAATATTTTTATTAATATTTTTAAGAATGCTTTTTCATTGAAAGCTGGTATTGGTGGTTTGATTGGAAATGTTATTTTAGTAGGTGTTAAAAGGAGTATTTTCTCTAGTGAAGCTGGTATAGGTACTGGTTCTATTGCTTCAAGTGTTAGTAATACTAAATATTCTGCTTCGCTTGGATATGTGCAGATGCTTGGTATTTATATAACTAGTTTAGTAATATGTACGGCAACTGCTATGATTGTTTTACTTGGTCCTAGTTTAATTCCTATGGCTGATGCTAATGGTATTGAATTTGCTCAAAATGCTTTTGAATTTCATTTTGGTTCTTTTGGTTCTATATCTTTATTTGCATGTGTTTTTATGTTTAGTTTTTCAACTATTTTAACTGGTTATTATTATGGTGAAACTTGTTTTAAGCATATATTTAAAAGAAGTAGTATTATGATTAAAATTGTTACAATTATTGTTGTATTTTTAGGTTCTATTGTTTCAAGTAATATTTTATGGGGTCTTGTTGATATGTTTATTGCTTTTTTAGCGCTTATAAATATTTACTCGATGATAGCTTTACGGAAAGATGTTTATTTGGAATATGAGAAGTATGGTGATAGATAATGTTTGGTAATGATTGGGATAATGTTCTTGGTGATGTTTTAAATGAAAAATGGTTTTGTGATTTGATTGAATCTGTAAGATGTGAATATTCTAAAAAAACTATTTTTCCTTTAGAGCAAAATATATTTAATGCTTTTATATATACTCCATTTAAAGAAGTTAAAGTTGTTATATTGGGTCAAGATCCATATCATGGTGTTGGTGAAGCCCATGGCCTTTCTTTTTCTGTTAGAGAAGGTGTTAAGACACCTCCTTCTTTATCTAATATTTTTAAAGAATTAGAAGATGATTTAGGCGTTAAGAGAACAAAAACTGATTTATCTGATTGGGCTTATCAGGGGGTATTACTTTTAAATTCTATTTTAACTGTTGAAAAGGACAAACCTTTATCTCATTCTTTTTTAAATTGGGAGAAGTTTACTGATGTTGTTATTAAAAAATTATCTGATAGAGGAAATGTTATTTTTGTTCTATGGGGAAGTTTTGCAAGAAATAAAAAAAACTTGATTAACTTAAATAAAAATTATATAATAGAAAGCGTACATCCATCACCTTTGTCTTGTTATAGAGGTTTTTTTGGAAGTAAACCATTTTCTAAAATTAATAATATTTTGAAGAAAAATGGTTTTGAAGAAATAAAGTGGTGACATATGAAGAAAGCTTTTGATTTTTTATTGAATACTTTAGATGGCAATGTTGTTATTGCTTGTTCTGGTGGGCCAGATTCGATGGCTCTTTTTGATATTTTATTAAAAGTAAGGAATATAAAAAAAATTAATGTTGTTTGTGCTCATGTGAATCATAAAGTGAGAAAAGAAAGTGATTTTGAGGAACAAATGGTTCATAATTTTTGTTTAAAAAATAATGTTCCTTTTGAATTACTTACTATTGATAAATATGATGGTTATAATTTTGAGGCTGAAGCAAGGGATAAAAGATATAGTTTTTTTGAGGATGTTCTTCATAAATATAATTATAAATATTTATTAACTGCACATCATGGTGATGATTTAATGGAAACTGTTTTATATAGAATTGTTAGGGGTTCTAGTTTAGATGGATATGCAGGATTCAAGTATATTTCAAAGAGAAGTGATTATACTATTTTAAGACCTCTTATTTGGTATACTAAAGAAGATATTAATTCATATGTTAAAAAAAATAACATCCCTTATGCTATTGATTGTACTAATAATGATACTAAGTATTTGCGCAATAAATTTAGACATTTTGTTATTCCAATATATAAAGAAGTAAATAAGAATGCACATTTAAAATTTTTACAGTTTTCTTCTCTTTTAAATAAGTATGATAGTTTTGTTAACAAATATGTTGATAATATATATCATAGTATTGTATCTGATTATGTTGATATTTCTTTACTTCTTAAGGAAGATGATTTGATTATTGATAATATTATTTATAGATATTTATGTAGTGTTTCTACTGATATCAATAATCGCCATATTGATTTAGTTAAAAAATTTATTCTTTCTGATAAAAAAAATGGTTTTATTAATTTACCTGGTATTACTTTAGAAAGAAAATATGACAAACTTATGGTATTTAATGATAATTCTTTTAGTTATTTATTTGAAATAAAAGATAATATCAAATTACCTAATAATATGGTTCTAAAAAAAATTGGTGATACCACAGATAATTCAAATTATGTCTGTAAGTTAGATTTTGATGAAATAAAGTTACCTTTATATGTTAGAAATTATAAAAAAGGTGATAAAATGGATGTAAAAAATGGTTATAATAAGAAAATAAGTGATATTTTTATTGATAGTAAAATAAGTGATAGGGATATGTTTCCTGTTGTTGTTGATAGTCTTGGTAACGTTTTGTGGTTACCTGGATTAAAAAAATCAAAGTTTTGTAAAACAAATGGTGAAAAGTATGATATAATACTTTTATATTGTGTGGAGGAATAATATGAAAAACAGTGTAAAAAAAGGTTTAATACCTTATATGGCTTTCTTTTTGATTGTTATGGTTATACTTGCTTTACTTCCGGGTGTTGGCTATAAAAACCATGATATTACTTATGAGCAATTTCTAAGTTATGCTCAAAGTGAAAAAGAAACTGAAAAAATTGAATATATTGATATAACTTCTAATAGTTCAGCAGGAATTTATACAGTTAGTGGTAAGCTTAATGGATATGATGAAAAAGAAACTTTTTCATTTACTATTGCTTATTCTGATGCTGTAGTTGCGAAACTTTATGAACTTGCAGATCAGTATGATTTTTCGATAAAAGCTTCAAGAGATCCTGGTTCTAGTACTATTTTATATTTTGTTGTAAACATTTTACCATTTTTGATTTTTGGAATTATTATTTTTGTTTTTTTAACTAAACAAATGGGTAGTGCGAATAAATCAATGGATTTCGGTCGTAGTAGAGCTCGTTTAAATGATGGAAAAAATACTGTTACTTTTAAAGATGTAGCTGGTTTAGATGAAGAAAAAGAAGAAGTTCAAGAATTAATTGACTTTTTGAAAGATCCTAAAAAATTCCAGAAAATGGGTGCCAGAATACCAAAAGGTGTTTTATTAGTTGGTCCTCCTGGTACTGGTAAGACTTTACTTGCACGTGCTGTTGCTGGAGAAGCTAATGTTCCATTTTACTTTATAAGTGGTTCTGATTTTGTTGAACTTTTTGTTGGTATTGGTGCTTCACGTGTTCGTGATATGTTTAGAGAGGCTAAACATAATGCTCCTTGTTTGATTTTTATTGATGAAATAGATGCTGTTGGTCGTCAAAGAGGCGCTGGTCTTGGTGGAGGCCATGATGAAAGAGAACAAACTTTAAATCAGTTATTAACTGAGATGGATGGTTTTGGAGCGAATGAGGGAATTATTATTTTGGCTGCTACTAACAGACCTGATGTTCTTGATCCAGCTCTTTTAAGACCTGGTAGATTTGATAGGCAGATTACTGTTAATTTACCTGATGTAAAAGGAAGAGAGGAAATTCTTGCTGTTCATGCTAAAGGTAAGTTCTTTAATAAAGGTGTTAATTTAAGTAATCTTGCTAAGAGAACGGCTGGTTTCAGTGGTGCTGATTTGGAAAATTTACTTAATGAAGCTGCTTTACTTGCTGTTAGACGTAATAAAGATAAAATTTCTATGGCTGAAATTGATGAGGCACAGGATAGAGTTTTAATGGGACCTGCTAAAGTCACTCATAAGTATACTGAACGTGAGAAAGAAATTGTTGCTTATCATGAAGCTGGTCATGCTGTTGTTGGTATAAAATTAGACGGTGCACATGATGTTCAAAAGATAACTATCATTCCACGTGGTCAAGCTGGTGGTTATAATTTAATGCTTCCAAAGGAAGAAACTTATCTTTCTACTAAAAAGGAATTACTAGAAACTATTAGTGGTTTACTTGGTGGTCGTGTTGCTGAAGTTACTAAGTTTGGTGAGATGACTACTGGTGCTCATAATGATTTTGAGAAAGCTACTAAAATTGCTCGTGCTATGGTTACTGAATATGGTATGAGTAATCTTGGTCCTGTTCAATTTGAACAACAAAGTGAAGGTAGTGTTTTCTTAGGTAGAGATTATAATAAGAGTCGTAATTTTAGTGGTCAAATTGCTTTTCAGATTGATGAAGAAGTTAGAAGTATTATAAATGAACAATATAAAGTTACTGAAAAGATAATTAAAGAAAATATGGATTTACTTGATTTAATTGCTAAAACTTTAATTGAAAAAGAAACTTTAACTAAAGAAGAAATTGATAGTTTAGTTGAGAATGGTTCTTTACCTAATGATGATTCTGAAATTTCTTTTGAAGATATGACTATTGCTGAATTAAAGAAATATGCAGATGATCATGATATAAAAATTAGTGCGACTAAAAAAGATGAAATAATTAAAGAAATAGAAAGTTCTAATAAATAGGACTTTTTTTGGTAGACTTATTTTATTTATTTTGATACAATAATTAAAAGGAATGGATGATATGATTAAATTAAAAAAAAGAGGTCTTTTGATTGTTGTTTCTGGTCCTTCTGGAGCTGGAAAAGATACAGTATGTAATGCTGTTGCTTTAAATAATCCTAATGTTTGGATTTCAATTTCTTGTACTTCTAGAAGTATTAGAAATGGAGAAAAAGAAGGAGTTAATTATTTTTATTTAACTAGAGATGAATTTGTTAAAAAAATTGAAAATAATGAATTTTTAGAATATGCTATTTATAATGATAATTATTATGGTACACCCTTATATAAGATAGAGGAAAAATTAAATCAAGGAATTGATACTATTTTAGTTATTGAAGTTCAAGGTGCTTTGAAGGTAAAAAAATTATATCCTGATGCTGTTTTTATTTTTATTTTACCACCTAGTATGGAAGAATTAAGAAATAGACTTGTTAATAGAGGTACAGAAAGTAAAGAAAAAATATTTGATCGTTTTAAAACAGCTTATAGAGAAATTAACGAGATTTCTAAATATAACTATGTAATTGTAAATGATAAATTAGAAGATGCTGTTAATAAGATGGAGTCAATTATTGTTTCTGAAAGATGTAGAGTTGATAGAATTGAAGAAACCAATGTTAGTAATATTGAAGAAGTTTTACATGAGGGAGTAATTAATTTTAATGAAGATTTATAGTTATTTAGAACTTTTAAAAAAATTATCTGAAATTACAGAAATACCTGGTTATGTTAAAGGTATTTCTTCTTTAGTTGAATCTGGTATAGAAATTCCTTATTATATATATGGTAATGGTAATAATCATATTATTGTTGTTGGTGGTATTCATGGTAATGAAATAATAACTGTTAATGTTATTCTTAATATTATGGAAAAAGCTTATTTAATTGATAGGAATAAATATACTATTCATTTTATTCCTGTTCTTAATCCTGAAGGTTATATTATTGCAACTTCTTGTATTTCTAAAAAGATAAATTTAGATGATGAAAATGAACTTAAAAAAATTTCTTATGATTATTATTTAAATTATAAACATGATTGTATTTATGATGGCAAGATTAAATTGCATCAGGAAATGTTTTGTGATGTTGATTATAAATGTATAGAAAATAAAAATTTACAAAAAATGGTCGAATCAATTTATAAAAACAATATTTTTCCTAATGGAAGTCTTATTGATTGGCGCAGTAATGGATATGGTTTAGATCTTAATCGTGAAAATGAATTTATTGATTTAACTTGCAATAATATTACTTTTAGTAGCGATAATTTAAGATGTAATAACATTTTGACTAATACTGCTGGTCCACTAGGATTTTATAGAAATGAGGTTAAATCATCAGAAAATACATTTTTATTTAATCTGGTTTGTAAACTTTACAATGAGAAAAAGTATGCTGGTTTACTTTTGTATCATAGTACTGGTGGTTGCATATATTATGAACCTGATAAAAGGTGCAAATATTATAATCAGTATTTATCTTTCAATAAAAAATTAGCGAATTCTTATCGTTTAAAAACTAAATATATAAGTCCAAATGGACTTATAAAAAATGGTTATAAACTTGTTTTAAATAATGGCTTTTTTAGTACAGATGAATATTTGAGAATTAAATTTCCTGGAGTTATATTGGTAGAATTATCTTATATGGGAGGAAATCCTTTAGGACCTTTTGGGGATAAAGAAAATAATTATATTCCTACGATTGAAAATAATTTTGTTGCTTTTATGAATTTTATTAATGAATGTAAAAAAAATAAAGAATATATGTATAAATTGTCGTAAATTTTAAAAAAATATGATATTATATATATAGTATGAATAGAAATGGTGATGTACATGGGAAAAATTATAGCTTTGGTAAATCAAAAAGGTGGAGTTGGAAAGACAACGACAAGTATAAATTTAGCAGCTTCACTAGGTTATTTAAAAAAGAAAGTTTTACTTGTTGATCTAGATCCACAAGGTAATTCTTCTACTGGTTTAGGTATACACAAATCAAATTTTGAAAATAGTATTTATGAACTCATGACTGATAAATGTGAACTTAAAGATGTTATTATTAAAACTAAGTTTCATAATCTTTATATAATACCTTCATATATAAATTTAGCAGGTATTAATTTCGAGTTAATGGAAAGAAGTAGAATGGATCCTACATTTGTAAAAAATGCTCAATTAAAGAAGTATTTGGATCAAGCTAAGGAAATGTTTGATTATATAATAATTGATTGTCCGCCTTCACTTGAATTACTTACTTTAAATGCTTTAATGGCATCTGATTCTGTTATAATACCAGTTCAATGTGAATTTTTTGCACTTGAAGGTATAATGCAACTTTTAAATACTATTGTTTTAGCGCAGAGGGATATAAATCCAAAACTAGAAATAGAAGGTGTTTTACTTACTATGCTTGATAGTAGAACAAATTTAGGTTTAGAAGTAGTTGAAGAAGTAAAAAGCTATTTTAAAGAAAAAGTTTATGAAACTATTATTCCAAGACTTGTAAGATTGTCTGAGGCTCCTAGCCATGGAAAACCTATAATTGCTTATGATTTTCAAAGTCGTGGTACTGAAGCTTATATAAATTTAGCTAAGGAAGTTATTAGTAAAAATGAGGGAAGTGACAAAAATGGAAAATAAGAAAAAAGCTCTAGGAATGGGTTTAGAACAGTTATTTAATGGTGATAATATTGATATTGCTTCTTTTGAAAAGAAAATATATGAAAATAGTTCTAGTGAAGAAGTAGTTGAAGTTAATCTTGATGAACTTAGACCTAATCCTTATCAACCTCGTATTAATTTTAATGAAGATGCATTAAAAGATTTAGCTGATTCAATAAAAGAAAACGGAGTTTTTCAACCTATAATTGTTAAAAAAAGTATTAAAGGTTATGAAATTGTTGCTGGTGAGAGAAGAGTTAGGGCTAGTAAAATGGCTGGACTTAAAACTATTCCTGCAATTATTAGAAATTTTTCTGATGATCAAATGATGAGTATTGCTTTACTTGAAAATTTACAGAGAGAAAATCTAAATATTGTAGAAGAAGCTAAGGCTTATAAATTGATGCTTGAAAGACTTTCATTGACACAAGAAGAATTAGCTGTTAAAGTTGGAAAAAGTCGTAGTCATATTACTAATATTTTAGGTATTTTGAGATTACCAGATGATGTTCAATCATTACTTAAATTTGGAAAATTATCTATGGGACATGCTAGAGTTTTAAGTAAACTTGAAGATAATAAAAAAATAATTGAACTTGCAAATAAAGTTGTTGATGATGATCTTAGTGTTCGTGATTTGGAAAGAATGATTGATAATTCTTTTGAGAGAAAAGTTAAAATAGAGAGACATGTTAAAAGTGTTGATCCTAATTTACGTGATATTGAAAATAATTTGGCTGAAAGATTTGATACTAAAGTTAAGATTCGTGATAATAAGATTGAAATTAAATTTAGTAATATAGCCGATTTAAATCGAATATTAGAAATTATTAAATATAATGAGTGATATATATGAAAGAGTATAAATTAGGTAGTATTGTTATAATGAAAAAAAATCATCCTTGTGGATCTAATAAATTTGAAGTTGTTAGAATGGGTGCTGACATTAAAATTAAATGTTTGGAATGTGGACATGTTGTTATGCTTCCAAGGATCGATTTTAATAAAAGAATAAAAAAAATAGAGTCTTATTAGGAGGCAGATATGTTTAAGAAAAATGCAAAAGGAATTGGTCCGGTTGTTGTTATTTTGATTTTAACAATGATTGTTATAGTTCTTAGTTCCGTTTGTTCTATTTTAGAATTTCAGGGAGAAAAAACAGAAATTATAAATGGTACTCTTACTACTTCTTTAGTTTCTGTTCAAAATATATTTACACCAGCTGGTTTTAGATATATTTTAACTAGTGTTGTTACTAATTTTAAGCTTTTTGAGCCTTTATTTTTACTTATTATTTCTTTGATTGGTATTGGTATAGGTGAAAGATCAGGATTATTTAAAGCTTTATTTACGCCATTAAAAAAATTAAAATCGTCTGTTTTGACTTTTATTGTTTTCTTTTTGGGTGTTATTTTTTCTATAGTTGGAGAATATAGTTTTGTTATTTTAATTCCTATTGCTGGTATTATGTATAAATATACAAATAAGAATTCAATGGTTGGTGTTATTACTGCTTTTTTGGGAATTTGTTTAGGTTATGGTACAGGATTAGTTGCTAATTGTTATGATTATGATTTAAGTGTTTTAACTTTGGATGCTGTTAATGCTTCATTTCAGATAGAAAATACTTATAATATGTGGTCAAATTTTTATATTATGATTATTAGTTCTATTATTATTAGTTTTGTTGGTACTATTATAATCGAAAAATATGTAGTTGTTAATTTTAAAAAGAGTACTTATGAAGATGATGAACTTATTGTTGATAGACGCGCGAATATTGTGACTTTAATAACTTTTTTGGCTTTATTTTTGGTTGTTATTTTGGGTATTATTCCTGTTAAACCACTTGGATTTTTACTTGATAATAGTGGCGTTAATTATATTAGCAAATTATTTAGTTCTTCATCACCATTTTATGCTGGATTTTTATACATTTTTATATTAATTATGTTGATATGTGGTTATGTATATGGAGATGTTTCTAAAAATGTTAAAAATACTACCGAGTATAGTGTTGGTATTTCTTCTTCATTTGAAAAACTTGGATATGTTTTTATTCTTATGTTTTTTACATCTCAATTAATTGGAATTTTAGAATGGACTAATTTAGATGTCGTTATAGCTACTAATTTAGTTAATTTCCTTGGATTAGTTGAATTTTCTGGTGTTCCTTTAATTGTTACTTTCTTTTTGATTGTAATTATTATGACAATTTTTATGCCAAGTTTGATTAGTAAATGGTCTCTTTGTGCTCCTACTATTGTTCCTCTTTTTATGAGGAGTAATATTGTTCCGTCATTTACGCAATTTATTTTTACTGTAGCTGATGGTATTGGTAAGGCTATAACTCCAATATTTGGTTATTTTATTGTTTTTCTTGGTTATTTAGAAAAATATAATGAAAATAAAAAAATTACTATTTTTGGCACGATTAGAAGTATAATTATACCTGTTATATTAATAGTGGTTACTTGGATTTTAATATTAGTTGGCTGGTATGTTATTGGTTTACCACTTGGTATTGGTACAAATATAACTATGTAAAATTTTGATAAACTGGCTTTTTGCCAGTTTATAATTATTTTTGTATACGTTTTTATAAATTAAGTGTATAATATTTATTTGATTTATGGAAGGAATGTGATTTTATGGGTTTAACTGTTGGTATTGTTGGATTACCAAATGTTGGTAAATCAACATTATTTAATGCTTTAACAAACAATAATATACTTGCTGCAAATTATCCATTTGCTACTATTGAGCCTAATGTTGGTATGGTTGCTGTGCCTGATAGAAGATTAGATTTTTTGAATGATATGTATCATCCAGCTTCGCTTGTACCTACGTCTTTAGAGTTTACAGATATTGCAGGACTTGTTAAAGGTGCTTCTACTGGTGAGGGACTTGGTAATAAATTTTTATCATATATTAGAGAAGTTGATGCTATTTGCGAGGTTGTTAGATGTTTTGATGATGGTAATATTATTCATGTTAATGGTGATATTGATCCTATTCGTGATATTGAAACTATTAGTATTGAGCTTATGCTTTCTGATTTAGAAATTGTTACTTCAAGACTTGGTAGGATTGAAAAAAAAGCTGTTATGTCACGTGATAAAGAAGCTTTAAAAGAAGTTGAATTATTAAAAAAAATTCGTAATGGCTTAGAAGAAAATATTCCTGTTAGACATATGGAATTAAGTGAAGAAGAATTATTAACGATTAAGTCATTTGCTTTGCTTTCATCTAAACCTATTATATATATGGCTAATATCGAAGAAAAAGATATATTAAATAGTAATAAATATGTTGATATGGTAAAAGAATATGCATTAAAAGATCAAGCAGATGTAATTGTCGTATGTGCTAAGGTGGAAGAAGAATTATCTAGTTTATCACTTGCTGATCGGGAAATGTTTTTAGAGGATTTAGGTATTAGTGAAAGTGGACTTGATAAATTAATTAAGGCATTATATGGATTACTTGGATTAAAAACGTTTTTCACTGCTGGTACTGATGAAGTAAGGGCCTGGACTTTTAAAAATGGAATGAAAGCACCTTCGTGCGCTGGTATTATTCATTCTGATTTTGAAAGAGGTTTTATCAAGGCAGAAGTAATGAGTTTTGGTGATTTGAAAGAACTTGGTAGTGAAAAGGCTGTTAAGGAAGCAGGAAAACTTCGTCTTGAGGGAAAAGAATATCAAATGCAAGATGGAGATATTTGTTATTTCAGATTTAATGTTTAGACATAAAGACTTGGAAGTTTAAAAAACTTTTGTTTTCTAGTTTACAAGTCTTTTTTTTTTTGCTATAATCTATGTCGAGTATTTGATTACTCCTTGCTTTACTTTGTGTAAAGCCTATGACCATGAGGAGGTGAAAAAGATGAAAAAATATGAAGTTATGTTTATAGTTAAACCAACTTTATCAGGAGAAGAAGTTAATGCTGTAGTTAATAAATATAAGAAAGTATTAACTGATAATAATGCATCTGTAACAGGTGAAACTGATATGGGTCAAAGAGAACTTGCTTATGAAATTAAGAAATTTAAATCAGGTCATTATTTTGTTTTTAATTTTGATACTGAAAATGAAAATGCTGTAAGTGAATTTAATAGACTTGCAACTATTGATTCTGATATTGTTCGTCATTTAATTACAAAAGTAGGAGAATAATTATGAATAAAGCATTATTAGTTGGTCGTATTACGACTAAACCAGAACTTAGAACAACTAATTCTGGAATACCTTATACACGTTTTAGTGTAGCAATCAATCGCCCTTTTAGTAATAATGGAGAGAGAAGCGCTGACTTTATTAATATTTTAGTTTGGCGAAAACAAGCTGAAAATGTATGTAATTTCTTAGACAAAGGTAGTCAAGTTGCTATTGAGGGTAGAATACAAACCGGAAATTATACTGATAAAGATGGAAATAATCGTAATTCATTTGAAGTTGTTGCAGATAATGTACAATTCCTTGATTCAAAATCTCAAAGAAATAGTGATGTTAGTATGCCTTCAAATGATGGAATTGATATAAGTAATGATACTTATAGTGAATTTGGTGAAAGTGTTTCTATAGATGATAATTTCCTAGAATAGGAGAATATATGGCTGAATTTTATAGAAAAAAGAAAAAAGTATGTCAAATGTGTGCTGGAAAAACAGTTGATTATAAAGATGTTGATATTATTAAAAAATATGTAAGCGCTGATAAAGGTAAAATTTTACCTCGTCGTATTACTGGTGCTTGCGCTAAACATCAAAGATTTATAGCTGGTGAAGTAAAGAAAGCACGTTTTATGGCTTTAATACCATTTGTTAAATAAGAACTTCGGTTCTTTTTTATTTTATATAGTATTTTTTATTGATTTTTGTTATAATTAATGTGTGATATGTAATATGAAATATATAGAAGTTCGTAATTTAAAATATAAAAATATTTTTAAAGGTGTTTCTTTTTGTTTAACTGAAAAATGGAATTCTTTTTATGGAAATGAAAAAAGGGATGAACTTATATCTATTTTGCTTGGAAATTGTGATTATGAAGGATATATTAATATAGATGGCAATTTTTTAAATAAAAATACTATTTATAATTTAAAAAATAAACTTTATTTAGTAGATAGAAAAAGTGTTTCTTATTTTGTTGGTAATAATTTATATGATGAATTATTAATGACTGGTAATAATAAAGAATTAATTGATGATTATATTATAAATTTTCGATTAAGTAATTACAAATTTTCTAAAATTGATACTATTCCTTTTGATAAAAAAATTATTGTTTCTATTTTATATGGTATTTTAAAAAAGTACAAATTTATTTATTTAAATAATGTTTTATGTTTTTTAGAAAAAGAAGATATTATTGCTATATATAATTCATTTATAAAAAATAATATTATAGTATTAAATTTTACGACTAATCCAGATGAATTAATTTTTTCTTCTAAAGTTATTATGTTAAAAGATTTTGATGAGTTAGATGTTAAATCTATCAATGATATTAAAATAATTGATTTATGTGATAGGCTTATTAATTATGGCGTACTTGATCAAAAATATACTAGTATAGAAGGTGTTGTATCTAATTTATGATAATAGATGGTTATGAATTTAAGGGTATAATAAATGGATTTACTTTAGATGAAACATTAATTAATTTTAAAAATGAAATAATTGATATAGATAAACAAATACTATGTGTTTCTAAAAAAAAATTAAAGGGTAATGCTAGTAAATATATTGATATAGATAGTTTACTATTAAAAAAAAATTTAAGTCATTATGAAAAATTCCTTGTTTTATTGGAAAGTTATTTACTTAATAATCCTGATTGTATTGTTTTTAAAAATCTTTTTTGTGATTTTTCAAATGATGAATTAAAAGATTTAGTTTTATTATTTAGAGATTTAAAAAAGAAAAAAGTATGCAAATTTATAATTTGTTCTAAAAATGCAGAAATTATTTTAAGTTTATGTGATTATGTTATTGATGAAAGTGGTAGTGGTAAAACTATTGCTGTTTATAAAAATAAAAAAAATAATTTGCCATTTTGTATTAAGTTTGCAAAAGAACTTGAAGAATGTAAGGGTAAGAAAATAGGAATTTATCGTAATAATATACCTGATTTAGCAAAGGATGTGTATAGGTATGTGGAATAATATTGTTAGGTCTGTACCATCTTATTTTAAAATAATATCTATGTTATTATTTTGTTTGTCAACTGTCATTTGTTTTGATTATTTAGGAATAATATTACTTTTTTGTATTCTTTTATTTGTAACTATAAGAAGTGATATTAATGTTTCTGTATATATATTACCGATATATGAAGTTTTAATTCTTGTATTTTTGTGTTTTATTTGTCATTTACATTTTATTTATATTTTTAAAATTATATTAATTTTGTGTTATATAAAATATTTATTAGCTGTTAATAACTATTTAACATTAGATAATTCTTTAACAAAAATATTTAGATATGGTTTTTTTAAAATAATAAAAAAATATGATATTTTAAGGTCTTATTATAAATTAAATGTAAAAACAAATTATTCTTTATATAGTAAAAAAAATAGATTTAAATCTTTATATTTAGCATATATAGAAGTTAAAAATGATAATATGCAAAAAATAGTAAACTCTAGAAATTATTTAATTGTTGAGTCTAAAAAAAATGTATACGATTATTTATTTGTTATAATGCATGCATTATGTTTGATTTTTTGCTTATTTTTGGAGGTATATAGATGAGATATTTTATGAAATTTAGTTATAATGGTTCTAAATTTAATGGTTATCAGAAACAAGTTGATAAGCGTACTGTTCAGGGAGATTTAGAAACTACTTTAAGCAAAATTTTTAATTCCAATATAAGAGTTGTTGCTTCTGGTAGAACAGATGCTGGTGTTCATGCATATAACCAATGTTTACATTTCGATTCTTCTAAAGTTTTTGATTTTGAAAAATTGAGATATTCTTTGAATAGTTTACTTAATAATATTTATATAAAAGAAATATATAGTGTTTCTTCAAGTTTTCATGCAAGATATGATGTTATAAGTAAAGAATATGTTTATAAAATTAACATTGGTGAATTTGATCCTATAATGGAGGAATATGTTTATCAGTATAATAAAAATTTGGATATAGAAAAAATGAAGGAAGCAATTAAATTTTTTGTTGGTGAACATGATTTTAGATCATTTACTTCTTTGGATTATGAAAAAAACTGTAATCGTATCATTTATAGCGCGAATATAAGTTTAAAAGATAATATTATTAGTATTGATTTTGTTGGTAATGGTTTTTTAAAATATATGGTTAGAAATATGGTTGGTTTATTAATAGAAATAGGAGCTTCAAAACGTGATACTGAATCTGTTAAAAAGATACTTGATCTAAAAGATAGAAAAGAAGCTGGTATATGTGCTTCTGCTTGTGGATTATACTTAGTTAACGTTAATTATAGTTGAAAATTTAAGAAATTTGTTTTTTTAGGTTGACAAAGGTATTCTATTTTAATATAATCTATACTGGTACATTTTATTAAGCCCATTAGATCGAATCTTGGGACAATTCGATCAAAATTAAGAAAGGGAAAGAATATGAAAAATAGTTATATGCAAAGAGCAGAAGACGTAAAACGTGATTGGTATGTAATTGATGCTACTGATGTTAATTTAGGTAGATTAGCTACAAAAGTTGCGCATGTTTTACGCGGAAAGCATAAACCAACTTTTACACCTCATGTTGATTGTGGAGATTGTGTAATTGTTATAAATGCTTCAAAAGTTAATTTAACTGGTGATAAGTTAGATAACAAAATTTATTATAACCATAGTGGTTATACTGGTGGTCTTCGTGAAAGAACTGCTAGAGTAATGAAAGAAAAATATCCAGTAGAAATGGTTGAAAGAGCTGTTAAAGGAATGCTTCCTAAAGGACGTTTAGGTCGTCAAATGTATACTAAATTATTTGTATATGAAGGAGAAAATCATCCACATGCTGCTCAAAAACCAGTGAAAATGGAAGTTAAGTAGGAGGAAATATGGCAGAAAGATTATTTATTGGAACTGGTCGCAGAAAATCTTCTGTAGCCCAAGTTAGAATGGTACCTGGAACAGGTAAAATTACTGTTAATGGTCGTGACGTTCATGATTTCTTTCCATATGAAACTAACGTTATGGATTTAAAACAACCACTTGTTGCAACTAACAATGAAAATACTTTTGATATTGATGTAGTTGTTAAGGGTGGAGGTTTTACTGGCCAAACTGGTGCGATTCGTTTAGGTATTACTCGTGCATTATTAGAGTATGATAAAGCAAACGAAGGCAATGAAAATAGTTATCGTAAATTATTAAAAGTTGCTGGTTTTGTTACTCGTGATTCTCGTAAGAAAGAACGTAAAAAACCAGGTCTTAAAGCTGCTCGTCGTGCACCACAATTCAGTAAGAGATAATATTATTGTTTTGTTAAACTCAATAGGTTCTATCTATTGGGTTTTTATATTGTTTAAATTTATATAATGGACAATATTAAATTATTTTGATAAAATTATGTTGTGAGATGATTAATTATGATTTTAGAAGGAAAAATTATTGATATTAATGAATGTTTTGGTACTGTTGAAATTGGTGATATTAAATATAAATTTTCTTTGAATCTTGTTTATGGGGATAAAATTGAAATTGGTAATTTAGTAAAGGTTAGATTAGAAAATGGTATCGTTAAAATAGTTAATAAATATGAAATTGTTGAATTGGAGGAATTTTTAGATGTTGATTAATTATGATTTTAAAGATTATGAATGCATAGATGCAGGTAATGGTGAAAAAATAGAGAGATTTGGTAAAATTATACTTAGAAGACCTGATCCACAAGCAATGTGGAATTCTAATTTAGATGAATATAAAAATTTAGATGGCTTTTATCATAGAAGTGATAAAGGTGGAGGTTATTGGGAATATTTTACAAAGTTTCCACCTTATTTTTCTATTAATTATAAAGATTTAACATTTAAAGTTGGTCCTACTAATTTTAAACATATGGGTATTTTTCCAGAACAGTCTGTTAACTGGGATTATATGATGGATAAAATAAAAAAAAGTGGAAGAAAAATTAAAGTTTTAAATTTATTTGCATATACTGGTTGCGCGACTATGGCTTGTAGTAAAGCTGGAGCTGATGTTGTACATGTTGATGCTTCTAAGGGAATGATAGAGTGGGCGAAGGAAAATATGAGACTTTCTCATTTGGAAAATAATAGTATTCGTTTTATATGTGATGATTGTTTAAAATTTGTTCAAAGAGAAGCAAGGAGAGGAAATAAATATGATGCAATTATAATGGATCCACCTAGTTATGGAAGGGGACCTAATGGAGAAGTTTGGAAATTTGAAGATTCATTGTATGTTTTGATTGATGCATGTAATAAAATACTAAGTGATAAACCATTATTTTTCTTAATTAATTCTTATACTACTGGTGTATCTAGTACCGTTCTTGCTAATATTTTAAAAACAACGATTAATTTAGAAGGAAATATTTCTTGCGGTGAGATAGGTCTTCCTATTACTAAAAGAAATTTAGTTTTACCTTGTGGTATATATGGAAGATGGGAATCAAATGATTAATATTTTATATGAAGATAATCATTTATTAGTTGCTTTAAAGCCTGTAAATATTCCAGTTTGTGAAGATAGTTCTTCTGACGATGATTTTTTAAATATGCTAAAGCGTTATTTGGAAGAAAAGTATAATAAAAAAAATGCTTTTTTAGGTCTTGTCCATAGATTAGATAGACCTGTTGGAGGGGTTATGGTTTTTGCAAAAACTTCTAAAGCTGCTAGTAGATTAAGTGAACAAATTAGAAAGAAAGAATTTGAAAAAAAATATTATGCTGTTGTTTGTGGGAAAATTCCTGAAAAAGGAAGGTTTGTTGATAAGTTAGAAAAGGATAGTAAGAGAAATTTTTCTTTTGTTTCGGAAAAAGGTAAAGAAAGTTCTTTAACTTTTGAACGAATTAAAACTAATGGTAAATATTCTCTTGTTTCTGTTTCTTTAGAAACTGGTAGAAGCCATCAAATAAGAGTTCAATTTTCAAGTCATGGTTTTCCTTTATATGGGGATCAAAAATATAATAAAAAAGCTAATTTGCATGAGCAGATAGCTTTGTTTGCTTACTTTTTATCATTTATTCATCCTGTTAAAAAAGAAAGAGTAACATTTGAAGTTGATATTCCTGATATTTATCCTTTTAATTTTAGCTAAATGCTAAATCTAATATTGTCATTATTAAGAAACCTATCATAAAGACAATTGACATAATGTCTTTTTTTTGACTTTTTTGACTTTCTGGTATTAATTCAGCAATACTTACAAATATCATTGCACTTGCTGCAAACATTAACATATATGGTAAAATAGTTGTAACTTTTATAACTAGATATGCTCCAATGCATGCAAATATTGGTTCTACTATTGCACTTAAACTTCCATATATAAAGGCTTTTTTTCTTGAGTATCCTTCTTTTAATAGTGGTAATGAAATGGCAGAGCCTTCAGGAAAATTTTGAATTCCTATTCCAATTGCAACTGCTATGGCAGCTCCAATATTGGTTTTGGCTAGTGAGCCAAAAGCAACTCCTATTGCTAAACCTTCTGGTATATTGTGTAATGTTATTGAAAATAAAAGGAGCAGTGATTTTTTACTTTCAAATTTTGAACATGCTTTTTCTAATATATATAATAAAACTGTTCCTAAAAAGAATCCTATTATTGTTGGATAGAGTATGTTTATATTTTCATATTCGATTGCTGGTAATATTAATGAAAAAAATGATGCTGCTATCATTATACCTGCTGAAAAACCAAGCATTGCTTCATTAATTGTTTTATTAGTTTTTTTGAAAAAAAACACTATACTAGATCCTAATGAAGTAATAATAAATGTTGCTGTTCCAGCAATGAAGGCAAGTAAAACAGGATTTAAATCTTTTAAACTATTAAACATTTTTCCTCCTATAATAGAATATTCTACTTATTAATAATGGTGAAGATAACTTGTATTTAAATAAAAAAAATGATATATTATTATAGGAGTATGATTGTTATGGTAGAAGAAATTAAGAGAGCTATTGATAATAATGATATTGGCAAGCTTTATGCTTGTGGATTTTTTATGGATTCTTCCATTAAAGATTATATTTTAAAAAATAAGAGAAGAATTATAAGTGATATCCTTAATTTAAAACTTTGGTTAGATGATGAACTTGTACTTTCTTTTTATTCCGATAATGATTTTATAAAGGCTTCAATTATGGTTTCTAATATAGATGTAGCGAGATTTTTTAATAATGAAGAAATTAATAATTTTTTGCTTAATAATATGAATCATATAGTTAGATTTATGAATGAAAAAACTTATGTTCTTTCTAATAAGACACCTAAAGTGTTATTAAATAATGAAAATTTTATTAAATTATGTTTAGATAATGGTTTTATTAATATACTTGATTATACAGATTGTGATGATTATTATTTAGAAAATAAAGAAAAAATCGATATAGAATGTTCAAATAAGATTGCTAAGGGGATAATTAGAGTAGATGAGTTTTCTTCTAAAAAAATTCTTTCAAATTCTAAGTTTTTAATTAGTTCTATAATTGGTAATCATTATGATATTTTACTTTTTAGTTCTAATTCTGAACTTGATAGATATATTGAAGATAATTATAAAAAAATATCGAAAAAATTAGATGGTTTTATTAGAAATAATAATTATTTTATTAACAAAAATGTTGATATAAAATTACCTTTCTTTTTAGGTGTTTATAAAAATTTGTTAAATAGAGATTTTATGAATAGAGTTATTGATAATGATTTTCTTAAAATAATTGAAAACAGCGATTTTTGTTATTTGGTTTCTTTTTTAACAGATGATGTTATATTAGATGTTTTTGGTAAAAAAATATTTCAATTGTATTTATTTTTTGGTATAGAATTTTTTAATATTGGTTATGATAAAATTTGTTTAATAAATTCATTTTCAATAATTGAGTATGAAAGATTTATTAAAATATTTTGTTTTGATGGTTTTATTAAGATGGAAAATGTTCGTAATATGTATTTTTCTATTATTAAAGGCGAGTTTGAAAAAAAATCTTTATTTAATAAAGATTCTGTTTTAATGATTGAAAATATCATTAAATCTCAAGGATTAATTGATGATTCTATTAAAATAAAAATTGAGCATTTAAAAGAAATTTTAGGTTCTTCATATCGTGATTTTTTAATTGATTTAATAAAAGATAATTTTCGTTTTGATCTTAAAAAGTCTTTTAATGAGTTGATAGATGATGTCTTTGATGCCTATAGACGTTCTATTATTTCTTTAGATATGGATAAACAAAACAAACTTGAAAATGTTATTGAAAGTTTGTTTGTGTGTGCATATGATAGAGAATTTGATTTATTTGCCGCTAGTAAAATGGATTTTAGTGATGGTTATCCTTTTCTTGTTGAACCTAGCGATATTTATATTAAAAGGGTTTATAAGGAGAAAAAACTTCAAAAACTTAAAAATAAATTATTAGAAAATAACAAATTATTTAATGAATTATGTCAAAATGTTTATTCAGATTATACTAATGTTTCTTTTGATTTTTATGTTAAAGATGTAAGAAAGTATTTGGAAAAAAATGAATTTACTTTGCAAGATTTGAACAAAAATGTTGATAATTATCTTAGTAGATATGTTAATTTAGAAGATATAGATTCATTTTATATTGAATATTTTAATCTTCCTTTAACTGATGAATATTTGAAAACTTATTGTAATATAAAGACTGTTTTAAGTATTTTAAATGATGTTGATATTTGTAAAATTCGTTTTATGTTACAAGATGAAAATTATGGTAAATTTAAAGAGTTTTTATTTGATAAACAATTATTATATATGCTTGATAGTTTTAGTTTATTACCATCATTTTATAACAAAAAAAATTTGGAAAATTTGATTAATAATTTATATATATTAAAAGAGGAAAATTTATATGATATTTTTAAAGAAGCAATTAGATATAGCGAAATTTCTTCCTTATTTAATCCAATATTTAGTGAATTTTCTAGTTATTTAATTAATGATTCAAAATATTTGAGTGAAGTATTAAGTAGATCTTATAAAACTCTTTCTAAAAGAAGTTTACCTATTCCTGATATTTCAAAAAAATATTTAGTGAATAATCACGAAATTACGGTTTCGGTTGGTGGATATGATTATAATGATGTTTTTCTTCCGTTACTTGTTAATTCTGATGTAATGGTTTATTCAAAATATGATGATCTTCATAAATATATTTTTAGTAATGATAATGGTTTTATTTTAAAATTTTATGATAATAAATTAATAGGTCTTATTTTTGGTATTAGATATGGTAATAGTATATTTTTGTCTAATGTGTCTTCTATTGTTCATTCTAGTTATATTGATTTGCCATTAAAAAAGTTTATTGAATATATTGTTGATTATTGTAATCAAAATGGCGATAATTTGAGACATATATATTTATCTGTTAATGGTGATGTTAATAAATTATTTAGTTTAGTTAATAGTCTTGTTTCTGTTTCTACTGATTATGATAAAAAAGGTTTTGTTTTATATGATGATGGAACAAAAGTTAGTGGATATATAAAAAAACGTTATCCTATTAATCCTATTATTTATACAAATGAGGAAGCTGTTAGACGGGCAAATGCAATAAAAATAATTGATTTATTTGGGCATCATGAAGAAAATTTAATTAATAGTATTAATTATATTGATGCTAGTTTGGCAGGTAGGTCTTGGTATAAGGATGAAGATATTTTTGTTATAGGATCTATTTCTGATGATATAATCAAAGAAGTTAATATAGGCAAAGAAAGGATTAGGAAATAATGGAATTCGTAAGAGAGAGATTACCACACTATAATGATGAAAATGTTTTTAATGATTTTATAAATAATGGTTATTATGAAATTATTAATTATTCTGAATTAGGTAATAAATTTGTTTTAAATAATTACTATTTAATTATTGATTTGATTAAGAAAAACGAATATTTTATTTGTTCTGTTAGCCCTAGTAATATAAAAAATGATTATCGATTTTATTTAGCTTCTTTTGAAAGTGGTAATGTTGATTCAATATTCTTTTATAAAGGAGATATTCATATATTTGATGAATTTTTTAGAGAAAAAAGAAATTTGATAAATTCATTTGATTGGTTAAATGTTAAAATTAAATTAAAGAAAATTTTAGATTTTAATTCTGTTATTACTGATATTTATTTTGAGGATCTTAATAGAAAAATACTTGATGGTTCTATTGGTTTAGATGATTTAATTAAAAATCCATTTTATAATAAAATTGTTGATTTTTTATCGTTAGATTCTATAAAAAAATTATATGGAGTTAATAGCCTTGAATTTGTTAGTAGATATGGTCGTAAGATTCTTTTAAATGAAGATTATGAATATATTGAAAACTTAGAAATTAATGATTTGAATAAATTTTTTGAAATTTTTAAATTTAAAAATGGTTCTATTATTAATTTATATAATTTATATAGTTCACTTGTTGATTATAATTTTTTATATAAATGTAGTGGTGATGTTTTAAATAATCAAACTTATAATCATTTATGTATTAATTTATTTAGTGGTAAAAATATAGATTATATATTCTTATTGTTTGAGGAAATTAATAAATATTTAAATGATTTTGAAAAGAATAAAATATGTTCTAAGTATAATGTTGATTTTCAAAGTTTACCTTTGTTGTTTGATAAATTTATTAATTTGTATAAATCTGAAAATTATAATGATTTTAATATCTATAGTTCAATAATTAAAGATTTATGTTTAATGTCTTATAATAAAAAAAGAGATTCTTTTATTAAAGAAAAACATGATTTTAGTAATGGTTTTCCTTTTGATATACAGTTAACTTTGAAGATGAAAAGACTTATTAATAAACGAAAATTAATGAAAGATATGGCTATTTCAATAGCATATGATAAAGAAAAATTAGATTCTTTAAAGGAATATTTGGTTAATAAAAAAATTATTGATAAAGATTTTGATTCCAATATTTTGTTTGCTTTGTTAACTGATGGTGTTAAAGGAGTTAAATTGATTGAAATTGAGAATGTTAATTATTTAATGGGAAAAATACTTGGTTTTGTTAGTTCTTATATTGATGATGATTGTTTGAATTCTGATATAAAATTTGATGAATATAAGAATTTACCTTTAAATGATGATTGTTTTTATGTACCATTTGATAAAAATGATTTAATTGATATTGTTAATTCTATTGATTTAAAATTTTTCTTTGAAACTGTTATTAAAAATAAAAATGTTTTTGAATTGTTTAATAATTATATTGTTAAACATGATTTAATTTATTTTGTTTCATCATTAAAATTATGTGATGTTTGTTATTGTGGTGATGTTTGTTATAGTATAGTTGGTATGAAAGAATTAATTAATAATTTTGCTAAAGTTATTAACATAAATGTTGATAAAAAATTATATATATCAATATTTGAGATGTTAAAGAAAGCTCATTTTGTTAATAATCCACTTAATATTTATGAAAATGTTTTTGGAGATTCTAATAAGTGGATTATAAGTGATCCTTTACCACATAAAAGTTCATTAGAACCATCAAAAAAAATAAAAAGATGTATGGATGTTTACAAAAAAATGCTTGTACGAGATTATATAGGTGTTCCTGTTTTTACTATGAATTATGGTGATTTAATAGTGACAAATGATAATTTTTATGATGATGGAATGCTTGTTACTGGAGAAAAACTTGGGTCTTGTATGCGAGCAGGTGGAACTTTTGATAATTTGTTTGAATATACTCTTACATCTCCTAACGGATTTAATATAATTTTTAAAAAAGATGGTGAATTAATTTCGAGAGTAGCTGGCGTTATTATTAAAAATTCTATTTTTTTGAATGAATTAAGAGAACCTTTATGTAATGATTATTCTAATGATTATTTATTTAATGCTTTAAAAAAATATATTTTAAATTTAGTTAAAAAAGCTAATTTAAATGGTCAAATTATTGATCAAGTATTTGTTGTTAATGGTGTTCAAGGAACGAGAAATATAAATTCCAATATTGTTAGAGATGATTTGTTTTTAAAATTAAAAAATGGCTATTACGGCTTTAATATGAATTATGAAAAAACAGGATTGTGTTTATATATAAATGAAAATAAAGCTTTAAAAAATAATTATAATTGTTCTTTTTGCTCTATAAATGGCAACACTAAATACTATAAAATATCTAAATTTAAAACTTTAAGAGGTTCTGATGCTGTTAAAAGAATAAATATGTTGCGTTTTTTAAAAGGTAGTTTAGATTATATTGATAGTTTTGATGATGCTATTTGTTCTAGTTGTTTTTATGTTTATAAAAAAGATGGTATAATTTACTCTGATATTTTGGATGGAGCTATATCTGATGAAATAAAATGTGAATATGAAAATGCCATAAATTCTTTAAATTTCAGAAAAAATATTTGATTATTAAAAAAAATGTTGTATAATATATTCAAAGCGAAGAACAAGAATTTTTAAAGATAAGTTTATAGAGAGTTTACTAATGGTGGAAGGTAAATAATAAGTTTTTAAAATGTGCTACTTGGGAGTTGAGTAATAAAATTACTTCGGTTTAGGCCGTTATAAAATTAAGTTAAATAAAGGATGGTACCGTCTATTATAGACTCCTTGTACTATTCTTTTTTTTGGAGGTATTTATGAATTTAAAAGATATGTATATTAATTTTTTTGTAAGTAAGGGTCATACATGGATTCCTAGCAGTCCTGTTGTTCCTGAAAATGATCCATCTGTTTTATTTAATACTGCTGGTATGCAACCACTTATACCATATTTAATGGGGGAACCTCATCCTTGTGGAACTAGGCTTTGCGATTATCAGAAATGTATTAGAACAAATGATTTAGACAATATTGGAGATACTTATCATCATACTTTTTTTGAGATGTTAGGTAATTGGAGTTTAGGAGATTATTTTAAGAAAGAGGCTATTAGTTGGAGTTTTGAATTTTTGACAGATGTTTTAAAAATTCCTGTTCAAAAATTAGCTGTTACTGTATTTGCTGGAGATGAATTTGTTCCTTTTGATGAAGAATCTTATAATTTGTGGAGAAGTTTAGGTATCCCTGATGATAGAATCGCGCGAACTAGTTCAGATAATTTTTGGATTGCTGGGGATACTGGTCCATGTGGTCCGGATACGGAAATGTTTTATTTTAGATCTTCTGATCCTGTTCCTGATAAGTTTGATCCAGAAGATGATAGATGGGTTGAAATATGGAATGATGTCTTTATGCAATATTATAAAGATTCTAATGGTAATATAAGTGAATTACCTAAAAAGAATGTTGATACTGGTATGGGTCTTGAGAGAGTTGTTACAGTATTAGAAAATTTAACAGATAATTATAAATCTAGTGTTTGGAAAGATATCATTAAAGTCATAGAAGAAATTTCTGGTAAAAGTTATGAAGGAAATGAGAAGTCTATGAGAATTATTGCTGATCATATTAGAACATCTACCTTTATTGCTGCTGATAAATCAGGAATAAAGCCTAGTAATACTGATCAAGGTTATATTTTAAGAAGATTGATAAGAAGGGCAATTAGACATGCTAAAAAATTAGAAATTGATATTAACAGTAATTTTGAAGAAAAAATTGCTTCTAAGATAATTGAACAATATGGAAAATATTATAGCGAATTGATTGATAATAAAAATGTTGTTTTTGATGTTTTAAAAAATGAAAAAATTAAATTTTGTAGAACACTTGAAAAAGGATTAAGAGAATTTGAAAAAGTTGCTAGTAATGGAAATAATATTGATGGCATAACTGCTTTTCATTTGTTTGATACTTATGGTTTTCCTCTTGAATTAACTGTTGAGCTTGCTAGTGAGAAGAATTTAACTGTTGATGAAGAAGGTTTTATGGATAAATTTAGAGAGCACCAAGAGTTATCTAGAACTGCTAGTTCTGGTAAATTTAAAGGTGGACTTGCTAGTAGTGGAGAGATGGAAACTAAATATCATACGGCAACACATTTACTTAATGCTGCTTTGAAGGTTGTAGTAAGTAAAGATTGTCACCAAAAAGGTTCAAATATTACTAGTGAAAGAATGCGCTTTGATTTTAGTTGTGATCATAAATTATCTGATGATGAAAAAATTAAAGTTGAGGAATTAGTTAATAAATGGATAAGTGATTCTATTGATGTCAATGTAACAGAAATGAGTAAACAAGATGCTATTGATAGTGGTGCAGAATGTATGTTTATTGAAAAATATCCTGATATTGTTACAGTCTATAGTATTGGAAATGTTTCAAAAGAAGTTTGTGGTGGTCCACATGTAAAGAATACTTCTGAACTTGGCCATTTTAAAATTTTAAAAGAAGAGGCTAGTAGTGCTGGTGTGAGAAGAATAAAAGCTATTTTAGAAAAATAAATTTATAGAAAACATATATTTTATTGAGGTGTTTATGAAAAAAATATATGTTTTTTTAATTGTTTTTTTTATTTTTTTTGTTTCTGTTGTTAAATCAAAAAATAATGTATTATCAGGTAAAATAATTTATTTGGATGCTGGTCATGGTGGAGTTGATGGTGGCGCTAAGTATAAAGATATTAATGAAGAAGATATTAATTTATCTATTGTTATGACTTTGAAGGAAGAATTGGAAAAAGAAGGGGCAAAGGTATATTTAACTAGATATGGTGATTATGATTTAGCTAGTACAACGTATTATCGAAAAAGAAGTGATTTAGGTAATAGAGCTCTCGTGATAAACAATTCTGATTGTGATTTATATTTATCAATTCATTTAAATTCATCTTTGAATACAAGTTGGAATGGAGCTCAAGTTTTTTATGATGATATTAATCCTAAAAATGCCATTTTAGCTAACATTTTACAAAAAGAATTAAGTAATAAAAAGGCTGTTTTGGCCAATAATTATTATATGTATAGTAGAATTAAAAAAACTGGTGTTTTATTGGAAGTTGGATTTATAAGTAATTATAATGATAGAATTAACTTGCAAAATAAAGTGTATCAAATAAAAATTTCTGCAAATATTATAAAAGGAATTGTAAAATTTTTTACAAACAATTATTAACTCATTGACTTTTGTTTTTGTTTGGGGTAGAATTATATTGTATGATAGATATGGTTATGATAACAATGAGGAGGGTTTTGCTATGAAGAATAGAAATAAAGTTATAATTTTTTTAGTGATTGCTCTATTAATGATAGGTGGCGTTACTTATGCTTTGTATATTCAATCTTCTGTAGCAAAAGGAACTTCTATAGTTGCTAGGTGGCGCTTTAAGGCAAACAATAGCAAGGAATCTTTTACCATAGATTTAACAAAAAATGCCTCTAATTTATTAAATGGTAAAATTGGTCCTGGTTCTTATGGATCATTTGATATCATTTTGGATGGAACTGGCAGTCAAGTTGATATTGATTATGTTGTTTCATTTGATAAATTAGAAAATATTCCAATGAATATGAAATTTTATGCTGATGCTGGAAAAAGTAAAACTGTTAGTTTATCTTCATATGAGATTAATGGTGTTATTTCTTATGGTGGCAGTATGCAAAAAAAATATACTATTTATTGGGAATGGCCAATTGATGGTAATGGCGATACAAGTTATGCTGGAAAAACTTTGAGTTTTGATGTTCTTGTTGATGCTGTTCAAAAAACTAATTAAGGTGAAAAATTGATTTATTCAATTTTCATATAAAAAGAATTATAGGAAGGAAGAAAAAATGAAAAAAGATCAATTAAAAATATTAATAGTTGCGTGTTTAATAGTTGCAGTTTGCGGATTTGCATATGCTACTTATGCATTCTTTCAAACAACATTTACAGGAACTGCAACAGCTACTTTAGCTGCTGAGTGGTCATTTGATTTCTTAGGAAAAGATTCTGGTGCATATCAATCTTTAAAAGGAGCAACTTATACAATTGATTTAGCTAAGTCTTGTACTAATTGCGCAGATGTTACTGTTGAAGGTAATACTACTAAAAAACTTCAACCAGGTTCTCAAGGTAGTTTCATGGTAAAAGTTGATGCATCATCAAGTACTGTTAAAACAAATGCTAATGTTGTTATGTATAATTTAACTGTTGGTGGTAATACTACAATACCTGCTGGTTTGAGATTCTATGTTTTAGATGGTTCAAGTGAAAGAACCTTAACAACTGATAGTTTAACAGGTTCTGGTGCAGCTATTTATTCTAATACTTGGGAAGCTGATGCAGCAGATAAAACAGGAGAACAAACAGTTTATTGGGCTTGGGATTATGCAGCTGCTAATGATAATGCATTCCAAGGAAAAACTATAAATTTTGCATTAAAAGCTGAAGCTGAACAAGCTACTGAATAAGCTATGCATAGTTTATTGATTAATCATATTATTAAGTTTCACTTTTGTGAAACTTTTTATGTATTTTATTAAAAATTATTATTTTTTTTATTTTTGATTGACTAATTTTTTTATAAGTGTAAAATTATAAATGTAATTAATTAATGCTATTCTTTTTGCTTTTATTTTGTGATATAATTGATAATAGGAGGATATCTATATGCGAAATAAGACATTTAAAACTCTCGATGAGCAGATAGAAATAATGAAATCAAAAGGTTTAGTTATTTCGGATGTTGATAAAGCAAAAGGTATATTATTTAGGGAAAATTATTTCTTTTTAAACGGTTATAGACAACTTCTTATGTATCCTGGTGAGAAAAAATTCATTAAAGGTTCTACTTTTGATGAATTATATGGTATCTTTATTTTTGATAGAAGAATTCGTAATATATTTTTTAAATATATTTTGATTATAGAAAATAACATTAAATCAGTAATTAGTTATTGTTTATCAAAAAAATATGGATATAGAGAAAAGGATTATTTGCGCGATGATAATTTCGTTGATGATCCTAATAGAAACAAACAGGTTCATGATGTTATAAGTAAAATGAAAAGACAGATTAGGATTAATGGGGCTCAGCATAAAGCTACTGCTCATTATGTTTCTAATTATGGATATATTCCTTTGTGGGTTCTTGTCAAGGTTTTGTCTTTTGGAATTGTTGCTGAATTGTATGGCATACTAAAAGATGAAGATAAAGAAACAATTTCTAACATTTATAATATCGATAGTAATACTTTACTTATATATCTTTCTTTGCTTGCTAATTTTAGAAATATATGTGCACATGAGGACATATTTTATGAGCATCGAACTGGTAGAAAGATTCCTGATAATAAATATCATAAATTGCTTGATATAGAAATGAATGAAGATGGGTATATTTTTGGAAAAAATGACTTATATGCATTAGTTTTAATTATGAAAGTTATGCTTAGTGATGGAGAATTTAGAGATTTAATTCACGAAATTAGTTACGAACTTGATATTTTGAATGGAAAAGTAAATAGTGTGTCAATCGTAGAAATATTAAAAAAGATAGGTTTTCCAATTAATTGGACAGATATTTTAGATTTATAGGAGGAATTATGAAAAATAAACATTTATATTTGATTGGTTTCTTTATTGCTTTCTTTTTGGGAGTAGGAGGAACTATATTACTTTTGGATAATACTACTATTGGAAAGGAAAAAATAATTGAGCAGACTCTTAAAACAGTTAGTGTTACAGAAGCGGATAGTTTAAAATCAGCTATTGAATTGGTTGACGATGCTGTTGTGTATATTGAAACTACTGTCAAGTCTGGAAATGGCAGTGGATCAGGTTTTGTTTATAAAACTGATGATAAATATGGATACATTTTAACTAATTTTCATGTAATTGATAATTACAAAACTGTTAAGGTAACAAATAATAAAATGCTTACTTATGATGCTACAGTTTTAGGCTTTGATGAAACTACTGATTTAGCTGTTTTGAGAATTGCAAAAGAAGGTGTTTTGTTAGTTGCTCAACTTGGTGAGAGCAGTACTATTTCTAAAGGTGATACTGTGTTTGCAGTAGGTTCACCACAAGGTTTAACTTATATGAATAGTGTTACTAGAGGAATCATTTCTGGTTCTAATAGGTCTGTTTCTGCTACAATTAACAATAAAGAATACTTAATGGATGTTATTCAAACCGATACAGCTATTAATCCTGGTAATAGTGGTGGTCCTTTATGTTCTTCTGATGGTAAAGTTATTGGAATTAATTCTATGAAATTAGTAGAAAGTAAGATTGAAGGTATGGGATTTGCTATTCCTATTGAAATTGCTTTATCTTATGTTGATAGATTAGAAAAAGGTGAATTTATTTCTAGACCTTATTTGGGTATTGAAACACTTGATTTGAGTACATATGTAAATAATAAATTTTATTTTCAAAGAGATTATAATTTTATTTTAGATAGTTCTCTTGAAGAAGGAGTTATTGTTGCTAGTGTTGAAGATGGTTCAGTTGCTTCTAAGGCGGGCCTTAAAGCTGGTGATGTTATTGTTCAAATTGATGAAACAAAGACTGAAGATTCTACACATTTCAGATATTTATTATATAAATATGAAGTTGGAGATACAATAACAGTTAAGATTTATCGTGGATCAGAACAAAAACAAATTAAAATTACATTAAGTGATACTAGGAAGGATTGAATTTTCTTCCTTTTTTTGTTATTATATTGTTGGTGATGATATGAAAGATATTTTTAGGGCTTTAATTTGTACTTTTTTAATTGGTTTAATTGCATTTTATGTTTTTTTGCCTCCTATTAATTTTACATGTATGGAATTTTATAGTTTTTTAACATTTTTAGTTATTATTTATTTTGTTTTTAAAGTTATTGTATTTGGAAAAATAAATCTTAGAAATATTAAATATAATAGTTTTAATATAATTAAACTGGCTGTTTTAGTATTTGTTTTAGCTTTTTTACCTATTTTAATTAATATAGTTTTTTCTCCTTTATTTAACGCTAAAGGTTATAGTTCGCGTATTGATATAAAGATGGATGGTAATTTTGCTTCTGATGTTGAAGAAGTTGATTTTAATCATATTCCTCTTTTAGACAAAGATTCTTCCCAAAAATTAGGTGATAGAGTTATGGGACAATTGCCGGAATTGGTTTCACAATTTTATGTTTCTGATTTGTATACACAAATCAATTATGATAATCGAATTGTTAGAGTTACGCCACTTGAATATAATGGATTTATTAAATATTTGAGTAATTTTAAAGATGGTATTAAAGGATATATCGTTGTTGATTCAGGTAATGGTGAAGCAAATTTAGTTAAGTTAGAAAAAGGTATGAAATATGTTCCTTCGGGATATTTCTTTAATAACTTATATAGAAAACTTCGTTTTAGTTATCCAACATTTGTTTTTGATAATGTTAATTTTGAAATTGATAATAATGGTCATCCTTATTGGATTGTACCAGTTATTAAGTATACTGGTATAGGTTTATTAAAAGATATTAAAGGTATTGTTATAATGGATGCAGTTAGTGGTGATAGTAATTATTATAAAGTTGGGGATGTTCCTAGTTGGGTTGATCATGTTTATTCAGCTGATTTGATTCTTGAACAAGTGGATGATTGGGGTATTTATAAAAATGGTTTTTGGAATAGTATTTTAGGTCAAAAAGGTGTTGTAAATACTACTGATGGATACAATTATCTAACTATTTTAGATGATGTTTACTTATATACTGGAATTACTTCTGTTTCTAATGATGAAGCTAATATTGGTTTTATTTTATCTAATTTGCGTACTAAGGATACAGTGTTTTATTCAGTTCCTGGCGCCGAAGAATATAGCGCTATGGCTAGTAGTGAAGGTCAGGTGCAACAGATGAATTATAAGGCTAGTTTTCCTTTACTTATTAATTTAAATGGTAAACCTACTTATTTGATTTCTTTGAAAGATAATGCTGGTTTGGTTAAGATGTATAGTTTTGTTGATGTTAATGATTATCAAAAGGTTGTTGTTACTGATTCTTCTAAAGGAATAAAAGAAGCTGCTAGGAATTATTTGAATAGTATCGGAGCTTTAGATGAAAATAATAAAACTATTAAAATTAAATCTATTAAAGAAGCTACTATTAATGGTTTAACATATTATTATATTGTTTCATCAGATAATGAAAAATTTAGAGTTTCTATAGATAGAGCTGAATATATATTACCATTTTTAAATGTTGGTGATACTATTAAAGTATTTTATAGAGTTGATGCCGTTAATGATATTGTTAAAGTGGAGGAATAATTATGAGTATTTTTAAGAAAGTTCTTAGTGTTGTTAAAATAATTTTGATAGTTTTTCTAATTGGCTTTATAATTTGTTTTGGTTCGATTGTTTATCAAAAAAAAGTACTAAAATCATCGATGCCTAATTTGTTTGGTTATGCTGGTGGTACTATTGTTTCTGGAAGTATGGAGCCTAATATTAAGATTGGTGATTATGTTGTTGTCTCTGTCGATGGTGGTTATGATGTTGGTGATGTTGTAATGTTTAAGAGAGGTAATAGTTATATTGCACATCGTGTTATTGAAGTTTTTGATGATGGTATTATTACTAAAGGTGACGCTAATGATACGGAAGATAAGAAGATAAGCAAAGATGATGTTGTTGGACCGGTTGTTAAAGTTATTAAAGGTTTAGGTAATTTTTTAACTTTTTTGTCGAAATATAAATATTTGTTTTTTGTTATAATTGTTGTAATTGTTATTTTATTATAAAAAAACGCCTTTTTGAGGCGTTTTTATGATACTTCTTCTTCTATTGTTTTTGTAGTATAAAGATCTAATGGGTTTTCTACACCATATTCATTATATTTTTTTTCTAGATAATTGAAATAATTCTTTTTTATTGATGCTGTACTCATTTGTAATCTAGATGTTACTATTTTGTTAATATTTATAATTTCTTCATCCGTATATGTTATTTCTGCATTTGCATATTTTATTTTATTGTTATTAGCGTTATAGTAAGCAATTTCGTTTTTCCATGATCCATTTGGGAAAATAACTAAGCTTTGATAATCGTCGCTTAATAGGTCTTCACCCATGTATAATCTTGCATCATAGTCTATGCCAAATAGATTTGCTATTGTTGGCAATATATTAATATAACTTGTATATTCTTCAAATACTGTTGGTGTTAAACTTGGGTTATATATTGCAAATGGAGTTTTATCAATGTCTACTCCTGTAACATCATAATCTAACATTCCAGATATTAAATTTGTGCTTAAAGCATATGGGTAATGATCACCAAATATAACTATTACAGTATCATCTAATTTGTTTTCATTTTCTAGGTTTTCTAGTAGTTTTTGTAATGCTAAATCAACTTCTGTTAATTTTGATAGATATCTTTTCATTTCAATACTTATATTTAAATCTTTAAATTTATTTAAGTATTTATCTCCATATTCTGATGTTCTATTATATGGTGCGTGACTTGTTACGGTTGTTAGAAAAGCAAAGTATTTTTCATTTTGACTAAATATTTGGTATGAGTTTTCTATTAATTCTATATCTGATGGCCATTTGCCATAGATTGGACTTGTATTTATATTTAGAGCTTTTGCACCAAAGTAGTTACTTCCTAGATTTTTATGAAGAGTCGTTCTTTCATAGTACTGATCTGTATAGTCGTGGTATGATGATACTTCGTATCCTTTGTTTTTAAATAAGTTAAATATACTTTCATAGTATGTATTGTTTTTATAATCTTTTGCTACGCAAGTGTTATTTATACTATATAAAGAAGTTAGTGCGCTAAATTCATTATTTCCTGTTGGACATGTATTTCTTGGCGAATAACTGTTTTTCCATGACCAACCTTCAGTGTATATTTTGTATAATGTTGGGAAATATTCTTCATTTATTGCGATTTCATTAGCCGATTCAAGCATTAGAATAATTAGGTTTTTGTTTTCAAATATTCCTGTGTATTCATTTTCGGTTGTTTGATTTCTTGATATATAGTAATTGTTTAAACTATTGTTGGTTGCGCTTTTTTCATCTTCGATTATTTGATTCCATACGGTATCATCAAAGTATTTTTCGGTTATTGTTATTGTTTCTTTTGGTTTTTCATATGTTAATTCAACTTTGTCTTGAAATAAACTTTTAATATCTAATATAAGATAACCATTTATTCCGAATTGGTTTACTGTTGTACTTGGATTTGTTGGGTATTTAAACAGTTCTTTATTTGATACCGGCTGAAATTTATTTTGCATAAATTTTAAGTTGATTGTTGCATAATATAATGTTCCTAATGTCAAGAGCATCAGTATTGTTATGAATGCTTCTTTTCCATAGTTATGTTTTTCTATTTCAGTTTGTTTTTTACTATTTAATATGTAATATATTGCTAGTGGGATAGCTGGTATTAATATTGTATAATATGCTGGTTTTAGGCTTTTTATAAAGTCTATAATGTATGATTTTACAGCTCCTAATTGTCCGCCTGTATTAGCACTCATATATATACCAAAATATGCTATAAATCCTAATTGGGCTAGGGCGTATATTGACATTAATAGTGATATGGTTATTATGAATATTATTTTTATTTTTTTGTTTTTAAATAGATTAGCAATGTAAGATATTATTATTGCTAATATTCCTGATAGTAATAGTATTCTTAATAGACTATAATCAATTGTAAAACTATTTATTAGAATTTTAAATATTAATTCTTCTATGAAAAAAAACAATGTTATAATTGTTGCATCTTTTATAATTTTTTTATTCATTTTGTTACACCTCTTTTTAGTGTTATACCATTTTTCGACAAATTTTTCAAGTGTTTTGGGAAAATTTAGATATTTTAGATTTTTTTTGACATAAAAAAAATTATTTGTTAATTTTTTTTATTAAGCTTTTTACGGATGTTATTGTTTTTATATTTTTTAATAATAATTTTGGATTGGAATATATTATTTTGTATCCGTTATATGCTTTTAACATTTCTAGGTCGTTAATATCATTTCCTATTGTATAAATATCACTTGTATTTATTTTTTCTTTTTTAGCGATTATTTCTATTCCATCTTTTTTGTTTGATGGTGTTTTAAATAGAGCTATGTTAAGGAATGATGTGCATTCTAAACAGTTTAATATATTCTTTATTCTTTTTAGTTCTTGAATATTTTTAATACTTACTTGGCATAAAAGCTCTATTATTTCTGAGTTTGTTTGTGTTATGTTACCTTTTGTGTCAAATAGTTCGATTTTTTTAATTTTTTCTGACATTGATAGCATATCTAGTGCTTCGATTAATATTTCTTCTGGTATTGGATATTTATATATTAATTCATCTTGGTCATTAAAAATTACACTTCCATTATTACATATTAAATAGTTGTATGGAATGTTATATTTGTTTATTTCTTTTTTTATTGATGTATAACTTCTTCCTGTTGCTATTACAAATTTATTTCCTTTATCTAGGAAGTTTTTTATTGCTTTGTTATTTGAAATTATATTTTTCCCTTTGATGTCTTCTTTATATGTTCCATCATAATCGCTAACTAAAAATTTCATATTTTTCTCCTTTTTGGTTCGTATTATAGCAAAAAAAAACATTTAGTCAAATTGAGAAATATATTTATTTTTATTCTTTAATTGTATAGTAGTTTTGATTAGATTGTGTAGAAATATTGACTATGATAGTGATGATGTTATTAATTATTAGTTTTTTGAGTTTAAGTTACGTAATATAATAATTTGTTAAATTTTATGGTAGAATGATATTTTATTAAAATATTTTATCTATTTATTTTATTTGAATTTTATTTTTGAATGGGAACTTAATTATGATAAATACATATTTTATATTGAGGTGACTATATGTATAATAATGCAGTAAGGGGTATTGTTATTGATCCTGGACATGGTGGTGATGATCCTGGCGCGACTGGAAATGGTATTGTAGAGAAAGATTTAACTTTGGAGATTTCTAAATATATGTATGATAGATTGAAGAGTTTGGGTATACCGGTTTATATTACTAGGACTACTGATGAGACTTTAAGTCCAACTGATAGAGTGAATAGGATACTTAATGCTTTTGGTAATAATAAAGATGTAATTGTTGTATCTAATCACATAAATGCTGGAGGTCGAGCAGTAAAGTTGTTAATCTAAAAAATGAGCATTAATTACTTTGCTCATTTTCTTCTATTTGGATGAATTCTTGTTCATATACAATAAAATTGTCTATTTTGTTTTTAGGTATTTTAAATTTAGGTTTTCTAGGATCACCATTTGGTTGTTTTCCTTGATTGAAGTCACTTAGCACATCCCGAAAGTTAATTCTATTTAATTCAATAATATACATTTTTATGAATTTTACAGAGTTCTTCATCCTTTTACAATAACTTAATTCATCAAATGGTTTATTTTTAGGCCATTCATTTTTTTCTTTCAAATAATTTGCTCTAAATCTAGTTGCTTCATAGTCGTTTTCGACACTATCTTTTACTGTATTATGTTCATAAATAATATACCAAAACTTATCATATTTGTTAATACATTCGATAAAGTTCTTTTGGTCATTACCTGGTGCTTCTTTCTTAGTAATATCACTTGCTTTTAAGTCACCATAGAAGTTTTCTTCTCCGAACCATAAATCAAAATCAAGTTCACCTTCTTTTTTATGAGAACTTCCTACATATAGTATTTTACTTTCTAAACATTTTTCTTTTATAAAATTATCAATTTTAAATTCTAAATACCAACCAGGCCATTCAGTTTCTTTCCATTTGTTCCATTTGTTTTCATACATTTCTGGTATAGCAACTTTTGCACTTATCCATTTGCCAAAATAATCGTTATCATTAAACATTGCAAATATATTAAATAAATCATTGTTATATTCTCTTAGATTTCCATCTAAATAATCTTTAAATTTAATATATTTAATCGTTACTAATTCGTTCTTGTTTCTATCTTTTCTTTTAAATGTACCATCTTTCATAGCTTGGTATAGGTCATTGGTATAAACATGAGCAGCGGATGAGTTCATTTTTTTCTTTATATATGAATCTTTAATAAATTCAGTAAATATGATATTGCTTTGATAATGATATACTCCAATGAATCTTACGTTATAATGAGGTTTATCGTTATAGTATTCAATAATGTATTTGTACCATTTTTTAAGTTGCATTCTTTTTTTATAAATTGGATGTTGTCCATTTCCACCCATGTAGGTTATAGCGGCAAGTAATAACACTTCAACTTCATTATTGTGTTTATAACATAATAATTTTTTATTTAGCACTTTTTCTATGTAACAATTATTTTTTCCAAGTATATTTTCAATGTTTTTAGACATTTCAGAAATAGATAATGGTTGATCACTATTTATGTCTAAACTCAAGTCACTTCTTATTTGTTCACTTTTTAGGTTTGCCATTTTTTACCTCCTATAATCATTATATATCAATTCATTATGTAAATCTATCATAATTATAAAATTTTCGCTTAAATTTGCAAAATATGCTAGCTTTCTGTAAAAAAGTATAGTATAATGTATATAGTGGTGATAGTATGAAAAAGAAATTTAAGTTTATAGATTTATTTGCTGGTATTGGTGGATTTCATCAAGCCATGGAACAATTAGGTGGAGAATGCGTATTTGCTTCTGAAATTGATAAATATGCAATTGAAACATATTATGAAAACTATGGAATAAATTCTGATTGTAATATTAGAGATATAGATGAAAAGGACATACCAAAGCATGATGTTCTTTGTGCTGGTTTTCCATGTCAAACATTCTCTAAAGCTGGTAAACAGTTGGGATTTAATGATGAAACAAAAGGAACTCTATTCTTTGAAATAGAGAGAATTTTAAAGTATCATAAGACAAAATATATTGTTTTAGAAAATGTTAGAAATTTAGTATCGCATGATAATAAAAAAACATGGAATACAATTTATTCACATTTAAAAGAAATTGGATATAGACTAACAAAAGATCCTATAATAATAAGTCCTCATCAATTAGGCATACCTCAATTAAGAGAAAGAGTTGTAATATTAGGAATATATGATCCAGAGAATGCTGATAAAGACTTAAATATTAAACTACCTGAGTTGATGACAAAAGAAGATAATGATATTTCATCTATATTAGAAACAAAAAAGGTAGCAAATAAATATTATATTTCTGACTATGAAAAAATGGTTTTAACTGCATGGGATGAATTTTATAAAGGAATTAAAGAAACTGTCATTGGATTTCCAATATGGGCTGTGTATTTTAACGGATATTTTAAGTATGAAAAGTTACCTAAATGGAAAGAAGATTTTATAAATAAAAACATTAACTTATATAATAATAACAAAGATTTTATAGATAAATGGATGGAGAAATACAATTATTTGAAAGATTTTGCTCCAACGCATAGGAAACTTGAATGGCAAGCAGGAAATAGTATAAAATCTTTATGGGATGGAATTATACAATTTAGACCGTCTGGTATTAGAGTAAAGAAACCAACATGTTTTCCTGCATTAGTTGCTATGGTTCAAATTCCTATAATAGGTAAATATAAAAGAAGATTAACAGTTAGAGAAGCAGCTAGACTTCAAAGTTTTCCTGATTCTTTTATACCAAATCAAAATGATCAGCAAGCATACAAACAATTTGGTAATGCGGTAAATGTTGATGTAATTAAAACAATGGCTGAAAAATTATTTAATGAATAATAAAAAATGATATCAATAAAAAGAAATTTAGTATAATTGTTAGCTAAATTTCTTTTTTTGTGTTAAAATATATACGAAAAATTAACTTTTGAGATTTTTAATATGCAAAAAGGAGAATTATATGAATTATGTAATAAAGGAAAATAAAAAACTTGATATAAAAAATACAAAATTTGAAAATATTTCGGTGTATGAAATATTAGTTAAAAATAATGAGAATTTTAATTTAGAAATTGCAAAAAAAATATTTGAAGAACAAATTTTTGAATATTGTAATTTTACATGGACTGTAGATGATTGGGATGGTTTAATATCAATAATTGAAGATAAAATTATAAAATATAATAATTCAAATAGTGGGTTTGATAAAAATGACGGAATTATTTTGCCTTTAGTTAGTTATGAACTTATAGAAAAATATTATAACACCGAAATTTTATATTTATTGCAAAATATATCAGAACTAGAATCTAATCAACCAGGGTTTGACAGTATTTTTTTAAGTAATGATAATAATAGCATTTTTATGTGTGAATATAAATCTTCAATATCTAATTTAGATGAAAAACAAATTTCAGATAGATTTATTGATGCATTACAATCTATTTTTTGTACTGATAGTAGACATAATGCTAAGTTGGTAAGTGTAAAGAAAAAAGCAAGGTTATATAGAAATTCTGAAAAAATTATAAATAATCTTAATATGATTCAAGTAAATAGAAAACAACTTGAAAATTTATTAGACAAAAGTGACATTGTAACATTTAATTCTTGTTTAATTTCTCCGTGGAAAGCAAACTATAAAATAGATACAATTTGTGATGAAATAATTAAAAATTTAGTAAAAGCAAAATATTGTGGTAATTGTAAAAAATTATTGAGTTGTAATAAATTCGAAAAATTAAAAATTATTAATTTTGTAATTTTAAAATTGGAAAATGAATTTTCACTATTACACTTTTATAAGGATATATTAGATATTGCTAAGGAAAGGAGGAAATGTTGTGCAAAATCTAAAAATCGTTAATTCATTTAAATCTAAGGCATTAAAAAATATAGTAAATTTAGATTATATGATAAAGTTAAAAAATGGTTTAGAATCACCAGATGAGGAAAAGGTTTATGTGTTTTTTCATTCGCTTATAAATAATTACCTTATTAATGAATTAGAAGTTATAAAAATCAAAAAATTAATTATATATTGGATAGATTTTATTCTCGATAATAATTATTTTAGTGACAGTGAAAATATTATGTCATTAATATATCAATTAATAAAAATAACAGATACGTATCCATTGTTAATCAATTTTAATGATGACTTTTGCAAAAAATTTGATTTTCTAAATTCTATAATTATACAAATTAGGACAAAAAATGAAAAAATTTTGAATAATATTCAGTTAGATATATATAATGCTATTTTAGATAATAGGAATGTTGTTTTTTCCGCTCCGACTTCTTATGGGAAAACAACAATTGTTTTAGATTCATTAAAAGTATTGTTAACATCTAATAAAATTAATAGAGTTATATTTATCTTGCCAAATAAATCATTGATTAATGAATATCGTAGGAAACTAAGAAATTATGTTTCTAATATTCCAATATATGAAAACCCATATTTTAAAGATGATTTAGAAAATGTAATATTATTATTTACGCAAGAAAGATTTTTGATTTATAATAGTATAAATAAAAACCAATCATTTGATTATGCTGTAGTTGATGAGGCGCAAACACTTTATTCTTTAAATGATGATAGAAGTATTTTGCTAGCAAAAAGCATTTCTATTTTGAATAATAATAATGTACCGTTAATTTTTTTATTACCATATATAAGTGAAGCTTATAATAATCTTATTAATTATTTTGCAAATTTTGGAAATATATTTATTTCTAATAAAAATATGTTATCTTTTGTCTCAAATAATTATTATCTGCTTTCTGTTGTTAATAATGAATTAAAGAAAGTTGATTATACTAGAGATTGTGGTATTATTAATCCTATTATATATGATATTGGAGTAAAATGTATTAAACCTTTAAATATAAATGATTGGGCAAAAATAATTGTAGATAATTATAATAATTTTGTTAGAGAAGAAGAAAAGAGTATATTTTTTGTTACTTCTAAACAAGAAACTAAAGAGGTTGCATCAATTATTAGAGATAATTTAATAATTAAGATAAGTGATAAAAAAACATCGCGTTTTAAGGCGTTAATAAATTATGTTAAAAAAAATATTCATCCAGAATTTGAATATATTGATTATTTAAATCATGGAATAGCAATTCATTTTAGTGATATAGATCCTTTTATAAAAAGACAAGTAGAAATTATATTTAACGAAAGTGATGATCTTAAATTGATAGTATGTACTTCAACATTGGTAAGAGGTGTTAATTTGAATTGTAAGAATATGTTTATCCTTTATAATAAAAAATTAGGTATGTCTGAAATAGAATTAAAAAACTTATTAGGTAGAACTGCAAGATTAAGTATAAATACTCAAGGTAATGTATATACAGTAAGTTTTGATGGTGATGATTTAGATAAAAGAGCAAAAAAATTATATACTTCTAATGAAGAGATAAATACTAATTTAAATAAAACTATAAAGGAAATCAAAAAAAGTAATGATATTGATAAAAGAAGATTGAAAACATTATTAATGGACACAAATGTAAATTCAAATATAAAATCTTATTTTGATAAGCAAGAACAATCTGTTATTGATAATCATGATTATTTTCTTTCTAAAAATGAAATAGAAAGTATTAATAAAAAAATTCAAAATTTAAATCATGAGCATTGCGAATATCTTTTAAAAAATATAACTAACTATAAGTGCGTATTAGAGTTGTCTGAAATTCTTTCAGATGTTTATGAATGGAAAAATTCAAATGATTTTACTGTAAGACATCGTTTATCAAGTATTAAATATATTTCTACAGTTGTAAGTAAACTTATTAGAGGTGAGAGCATTTTTAAATTGGTGGATGATTTAGTGAAAGAAAATAATAAGGAAAATAAAAATTCAAAATTGATAGTATGCATGGGAATGTATGGTAATCTCTATGTCACACAAATTTCTAATATAGAAAGTCATCTTAGTACAAATTATGTTGAAGATTTTGATCCTGATAAACACTTGAATTTATTAATATATTCATGCTTATATGAAACACAAAAAATTGTAGAATATTATTATAAGAAGTATTTACAGGATTTTTATTACAGATTAAGGAAACTTAATTCAAATGATATTAATGAAATCGAATTATTTTTGGATTATACAACTTTAGATCCTAAAAAAATCAACTTATCAAAGATTGGTTTAGTTGATCAGTTTGCAATAAATGAATTGGCTAGTTCAAAATATGATAAATATTTTATCAATGATTGTATAAGTAATGAGAACATTAAATTAATATACGAAAGTTTGGAAGATGATGACCCTTTTAAATATAGTATAGAAGATATTATAAAAAGATAATATTCATTACATCTTTAATAAAGTCATAGATTTTATTAGAGGTGTTTTTTTATGCAAAAAAATAAAAAAATAGTTTATTTAGATGACAAATTTAATAAAGAAAAAAATATAAAAGATATTTTAATAGAATTTTTAATAAAAAAAATTAATAATGATCAGATTTCTTTTTAAATGATTTGTGTTTTTTGAAAAATGATGGTAACATCAAATTGTCTTAGAAAGGAATCTAGTGAATTAAAAAATAAGAAGGAGGGAAAATGTATAATAATTTACTAGAGAATTATGAGTATAAAGCAGGAATATATATAAGATTATCTCAAGAAGACCGAGATAAAAAATATGAGTCTGATAGTGAAAGTGTAATTAATCAAAGAGATATTTTAATGAGTTACATCAAAAATAATGGTTTTGTTTTTGTAGAAGAGTATGTAGATGATGGATATTCTGGTACTAACTTTGATAGACCTGCATTTAAAAAAATGATAAGCGATATTAATGATAAAAAAATAAATTTAGTTATTGTTAAAGATTTATCAAGATTGGGCAGGGATCATGTTAATACAGGATATTTTATGGAGAGATTTTTTCCAGAGAATAGAGTGAGGTTTATTTCAATTATGGAAAGTTATGATAGTGCTAAAGTTCAAGCTAGTAATGATTCTTCAACTTTTATAGTTGCTTGTAATGATTATTATAGTAAACAGAATTCAAATAAGATAAGAGATGTTTTACATTCTAAAAAAGTTCAAGGAAAATACATTGGTAGTGTTCCATGTTATGGTTATATGAGAGATCCTGAAGATAAGGGACATTTAATTCCAGATCCTAATACAGCGCCTATAGTAAAAGATATATTTAGTTGGTTTATATCTGGTATGAGTATTTCAGATATAGCATCATTGTTAAATGATAGAGGAGTCTTAACACCCAGTGCTTATAAAAATATAAATTTAAGCAGTAGTGATAGAAGATTAAATGAATGGTGTTCTACTTCAATAAAGAAGATATTATCCAATAGAATGTATACTGGTGATATGGTACAAAATACTCAAACTAAGGTTAACTATAAAAGTAAGAAAAGAGTTAATCTTGATAAAAGTTTATGGATTATTGTTGAAAATACCCATGAAGCACTTGTTGATAAAGCAACATTTGAAACTATTCAAAAAAATAGATTTGTAATACCTAAAACAAAAACGTATAGAGAAAAGAGATTATTTGAAAATTTATTATTTTGTAAAGAGTGTGGTAATTATTTAAGTATAAGTTATAAAAAGAAATATGATTATTGGTCTATTAATTGTAATAGATATGCAAGAGAACCTAAAAAACGTAGATGTGAATCTCATTTTATGCCATATGATGAATTAGAAAAATCTTTATTGAAGCGAATAAAATCCACAGTTTCTAAATATATCAAAAACATATCAATAGAAGACATAAATAAAAGATTAATTAAACAGGGTGAACTATTAGAGAAAAATAAGAATAATGATTTAATAAGATTAAATAAAGAAAAAGAAAAGCATATGAAGAAATTAGATATATTAATATGTGAAATGTCAGATAAAATAGATAAAGATACATTGGATGGATTAATTAGGGCAGAAGATAAAGCGTTATTAGATATTGTAAAAAAAATTAAAGAGTTAGAAAATAAGAAAGACAATTCTAGAGAACAGATAGAAAAACTTCCTGATTATACAAAAACGATAAAAGAATTTTTAAATATAAATAATCCGAGTAGAGATTTATTGTTTGCTTTAATAGATAGAATTGAAATAGATAAAGATAGAAATATACAAATTACATATAAGTTTGATCTTATAGATGAAGATAAGTATGAATATGATAAATGATTATTTTTTTAATTTAGTTGCTACGTATTTTTTGTGACCGAGGTGGCGATGGTGCTGAAGTAGTTTATGCACTTCGTAATAAAAGTACCCTTGCTAATAAAATATTAAATTCATTTGTTGATGTAGGTCAAAATGTTAGAGAAGCATATCAAAGAAGATTACCAAGTAATACTTCTAAAGATTATTATTTTATTCATAGAAATACTGGTAATACAGAACCTGTATTAGTTGAATATGGTTTTTTAGATAGTAAGGGTGATGATGTTGAACAATTAAAAAATAATGCTGAAAAATATGCAAATGCTGTAGTAGATGCAATACTTGATTATATAGGCTATGGTACAGGTGTTAATTATACGGTTGAACCTGGTGATAGTTTATGGAGTATATCTAAAAAATTTAATGTAAGCATTGAAGATTTGAAACTTGCTAATAATTTAACTAGTAATTTATTAAATGTTGGTCAGATATTGAAAATACCAAAAGAAGAAAAACCAACAACCGGTGATTATTCAATATATACAGTTGCAAAAGGAGATAGTTTGTATAGTATTGCTAAAAAATATAATTTGTCCGTTGATGAACTTATAAAATATAATAATCTAGATTCTACTAATTTAAGTGTAGGTCAGCAATTGCTTATTCCAAATATTGGAAATTTATCTAATGCATATACAGTTAAAGCAGGAGATAGTTTATATAGTATTGCTAAAAAATATGGAATAAGTGTTGATGAATTAAAAAAAGCAAATGGCTTAACAACTAATACTTTAAGTATAGGGCAAACTCTTGTTATACCAGAATCGAAAAGTGAAATTGGTTATGTTGTAAAAGCAGGAGATAGTTTATATAGTATTGCTAAAAAGTATGGAATAAGCGTTGATGAATTAAAAAAAGCAAATGGTTTAACAACTAATAATTTAAGTATAGGTCAAGAGTTAATAATACCTGAAACTAGTCAAACTATGACTTATACTGTTAAATCAGGAGATAGCTTATATAGTATTGCTGATAAATATGGTATTACTGTTGCAGATATAAAAAATGCAAATAATTTGAAAAGTAATTTATTAAGTATAGGTCAAATACTTGTTATTCCAAAATAAAAGACAAAATTAATTTTTTGTCTTTTAATGTAGCTCTTGACAAACTCCAGGATCTGGAATATAAAAGCAATGATTTTTATATCTTCCAGAATTTCTTTGATCCCACCATGTTGGTGCACAATCAGTATTAGATCCTGGCGCGTAAAACCATAAAGCATTTGTAGCTGGAAAATAATACTGTCCTTTTAAAACACGATCTGCTAGAGCTTTTTCTTTTGTTGTTGGATTACTAAAATATAGGGGACTATTGATACCTGAAAATCCTCCTGGTGTTTGATTTATTGTTTCATTTAAATTTCTTAAATCTTTAAATGTATAACAATTTGCTAATGCTCTATTTACAACAACATTACCAACCATTAGCATTCCGAGATCACCTTCACCTAATGCTTCAGCTCTCATTAATCGTGCTAACATATCGCGTTCTTTTGAAGTATGCGCTAATATAGCCAATATAATCACCATTAATATTATATGATATTATTTTTTATATTTTTAATTATTTTTATAGTTCCATCATATGTTTCATTGTATAAATCAATTCGAAAATGTTGTATTCCAAGATTTTTATAATATTTAATTTTATCAATATTATTTATTGGTTTATGGTTTAATATTGTTGTTAAACAATTATTTTGTATTATTGGGAAAAGTCTATTATTTTGTTTTAAATAATAACTATTATTTTTACAGTTACAATTATTTGTTAATGTTTTTATTGGGCAATATTTCATTACCATAGCTTCTATCCATCCATAAACAATTATTTCGATATTGTTGTTTTTATTGTCTATTAAATTAATTTTGTCGTTTATTTCTGGGGATATAGTTATTTGTTTTATTCCATTTTGATGCAATAATTGAAGAGCTTTGTTGTTAATTATATTTAGTTCATAATCACCAAATACATTGTTTTCTTTTGTATAGCAGATAGAACCAATTTCTGTTATTAGTAAATTATCTTTTTTTATTTCATTTCTATTTGGTATAACTCTAGGTAATTTAAAGAATGTATTGGGATATTTTTTATGTAATAATATATTTGATGTATATATGTTATTAACATTTTCTTCTAATGCTGCTTTTAATTGATTCTCATTATTAACAAAAATGTTAATAGTTTCATTATTATCTTTATAATTTATTTTTTTATCAACAATTTTGTTTATAATTTTTTCCTTTGTTTCAGTTTTTTTAGTTATTAATTTTTCTATTAAAATTCGTCTTATATTATTTATTTCAGATATGCTAATAAATATATTGTTATCTTTATTAATGGTAATGTTTTGCATTTTAAATGGTGTATTTCCTAATTTTGATAATTGTTTTTTTATTGTTTCTTCAGTTGTTTCACTTGTTATTGACTTTTGAACTATATTACCTTTTTCAGTAATATTTATTTTGTTTTCATTTATACTTATTTCTAATGGTTCGTTTATTTTGGCTTTGATTTTAAATGATATATTTATTTTTTTTGGTTCATAGTTTTTTAATTCTTTCAATAATTTGATATCTGTTGTTTTTCTAATATTTCCTTTGTCTTTAATATTACATTTGTTTTCAATATATGCTATTTCATTTGCTTTTACACATGATGTTAGTAACATTTTATTGTTGTATAATTTGTTGATAATCATTCCTTTATTATTTTCAAAGCGAATACCGTCTTCTTGATTTAGGTCTTCTGTTAATTTTATTTTTAGATATTTTTTATTTGTTTCAATTATTTTTCCTATTTCTATTCCTTGATGATTTGATGTTTTGATGTTCATTATATTTTTTCCTTCATTATGGAAAAGATATCCTTCTGTAAAATCTCTATTGAATAATAATTTTAATTTTTTTTCATCTAATTTATTAATAGGTTTTCCGTCTATTAATTTGCGGTAATAATTGGTTATAAAGCCTACATATTCAGGACTTTTCATTCGTCCTTCTATTTTTAATGATGTTATGTTACTATCTAAAATTTCGTTTATTTTTTTTGATGTGTTTAATTCTTTTGTGCTTAATAGATAATCACCGTCTGTTTTTATTTCTTTGTTATTTTCTATTAATTTATATGGAAGGCGGCAACAACCGGTGCACTCGCCACGATTACCACTTCTTCCACCATTTAAATAGCTCATTAGACATCATCCTGAATAACTTATGCAAAGAGCTCCGTGAATGAATATTTCTTTTTCAATGTCAACGTTTAGATTTTTGATTTCTTCTAGACTCATTTCTCTATCTAATATTATTCTTTTTACGCCTATTTTTCTTAAAAATTCTATATTTTCTTTATTATGATTATGACACTGAGTTGATGCGTGTATTACTAAATCTGGAAATTTTTTATGGGCTTCATTTATTAATCCTAAGTCTTGCATTATTATGGCATCTACATTATGTTTATATAGAAATTCTATAAAGTCTAAGGCTTCTGTAAATTCATCTTCATATATTATGGTGTTTACAGTTATATATATTTTTACATTATAAACATGAGCATAATTAATTGCTTCTATTAGTTCATTTTCATTAAAATTTTGAGCAAAGGCTCTAGCTCCGAATTTTTTTCCTCCTAAGTATACGGCATCGGCTCCGTTATGTATGGCAGCTTTTAATGCTTCCATGCTGCCGGCTGGACTTAATAATTCTATTTTTCTCATATTATTTAAAAAGGAAGTTTTATCTTCCTATTTTTAATCCTACTCTTTCTTTTATTAATTCATATTTTTCTTTTGCTATTTGCCTTGATATTTCAATTCCTTTATCAAGGATTTGATTTATTTCTGTACTATTAATTAGTTTATTATATTTGTTTTGAATTTCTTCTATATGATTGCTTACAATTTCTGCTACGTATGTTTTAAATTCACCATAATTTTTTCCGGAAAACATTTTTTCAATTTCACTTATACTTTGATTGGTTATACATGAGGCAATATTTAGTAGATTAGAGATTCCTGGTTTGTTTTCTTCATCAAATTTAACTATCATTTCAGAATCTGTTGTTGCGCCTTTGATTTTTTTGATTATTTGTTCTTTAGTATCAAATAATGAAATAACGCCATTTGGGTTTTCTTCTGATTTACTCATTTTTTTATCAGGATTTTTAAGGTCTTTTATTTTAGTTCCTTCTTTTCTTATTAATGGATTTGGTATTTCGAATGTTTTTCCATATTTGTTGTTAAATCTTTCAGCTATGTTACGGGCTAGTTCAACGTGTTGTTTTTGATCAATGCCGACTGGTACGTATGTTGCGTCGCAGTATAAGATGTCGGCTGCCATAAGGGTTGGATATGTTAATAGTCCGATTGAAAAATTTTCATTTCCTTTGCTTTTTTCTTTAAATTGGATCATTCTTGATGCTTCACCATAATATGTGTTACATTCTAGTATCCATGATATAGCTGGAATGTATTCGTTTTCAGATTGAATGTATATTACAACTTTGTTTGGATCGATTCCACATGCTAAATACATTGCTATGAATTTTTTAATTCTTTCGTTTAATAATTTTTTGTCTTGTGGTACTGTTAAAGCGTGTAAATCAGCTACAAATAGAAATATTTCATCATATTCTTCTTGTAATTTTATTAATGGTTTTATAGCGCCTATGTAGTTTCCTAATGTTAGTTCTCCTGTTGGTTTTAGTCCGGTTAATATTCTTTTCATTTCTATACTCCTTGATTTTTCAACTAGTAATTGACAAAATATTTGTTTTTATTGTATAATATATTTTGTTTTAGGGGTATAGTTTAATGGTAGAGCGACGGTCTCCAAAACCGTTAATGTGGGTTCAACTCCTGCTACCCCTGCCAGTTGATATTTAAAAGTTTAGGTAACTAAACTTTTTTTATTATATAATATTTCTTTTGTAATTTCAATATTTGTGTTATAATGTTTTTAGAAAATATAGGTGATTGATTATGGAAAAAAATAAAGTTGTGATTATTGGTTGTGGAAATGTTGGCATGAGTTATGCTTATGCTTTGCTAAATCAAAGAACATATGTTAATGAACTTGTTTTAATTGATTTGGACTATGATAGGATTGTTGGGGAAGTAATGGATTTAAATCATTGTTTGGCCTTTGCGCCTTCTAAAATTGATATTAGGGTTGGAGATTATTCTGAGTGCAGGGACGCTGATATTGTTGTTATTGCAGCTGGCGCGAATCAAAATCCTGGTGAGACGAGGATGGATTTAATTAATAAGAATAGTAAAATTTTTAAATCTATTGTTGGTAATGTTATGGAAAATGGTTTTGATGGAATCTTTTTAGTTGCAACGAATCCACTTGATGTTATGACATATCTTGTTCAGAAGTATTCTGGACTTCCTTATAGTAGAATTATGGGTAGTGGTACTAGTTTAGATACTGCTAGACTTAGATATTTAATTGGTGAGGAGCTAAGTATTAATCCTAAAAATGTTCATGCTTATGTTATTGGTGAACATGGTGATTCAGAGTTTGTTCCTTGGAGTAATGTTAATATTGGATTACAGAATATAGGTAGTTTTATTGATGAGGAAAAGTGTTTTGATATTGAAAATTCTGTTAGGAATGCAGCGTATGAAATTATTAATAAGAAGGGTGCGACTTATTATGGTATTGGTATGTGTTTGGTTAGGATTACTAATGCTATATTAGGTGATGAGAATGCTATTATAACTGTTTCTAATTATGATGAAACTAATGGTGTTTATGTTGGACTTCCGGCTATTATTAATAGAACGGGTGTTCATAAAAAAATATTTGTTGAACTTAATAATGATGAGACTGTTAAACTTCAAAATTCTATTGATACAATAAAGGACGCTATTAGAAAAATTGAAGAATAAAATTTTGACGAATTGGATTTGACAATTCGTTTTTTTTGATTAGAATAAGCGTTGTGAAACGAGGAATGCTGTATGGATAAAATAAGTATTATTGTTCCGGTTTTTAATTGCCATGAACATTTAAATAGAATTATAATGGGAATTTTGAAGCAGACATATATTAATATTGAAATTGTTATTGTTGATGGCGGATCATCTGATAGTTCATATGAGATGAGTCTTGATTGGGCATTTCTTGATGATCGTATTAAAGTTTATAAAACCAGAGAATCAGTTTTAGAGTTTGGTTTGAAAATGGCTACTGGTAAATATGTTTTATTTGTTGATACGATTAATTTTGATGATAATAATATGCTTAATAGTATGTATAATGAGATTGTTAAAAATAATACTGATATTAGTATTTATAATTCTAATTTTAGTAAAATTGTTAACTATTTAGTTGGTTCAAGTTCTAGATTTATGATTAAAACTTTTGATAGTTGTTTATGGAATAAATTATATAGAAAAGATTTGTTTGTTGATTTTATTATTGATAATAATGTTTTTCAAACTGCTTTAAAGCGTGCGGTAAGGGTAACTTTATTTGTTTAAGTTATCTTTACTTTTTTTATGATATGTGTTATATTGTTAGTCGAAAGGACGATGAATATGGAATTAAAAGGATCAAAAACAGAATTGAATTTAAGAGAAGCTTTTTCTGGTGAAAGTCAAGCTAGAAATAAATATACGTATTTTGCTTCTAAGGCTAGAAAAGATGGTTATGAACAAATTGCTGCAATTTTTGAAGAAACTGCAAATAATGAAAAGGAACATGCTAAATTGTGGTTTAAATATTTAGAGGGTGGAGATATTAGACCAACTTTAGATAATTTACATTCAGCTGCTGAAGGTGAAAATTATGAGTGGACTGATATGTATGACAGAATGGCAAAAGAGGCTGATGAGGAAGGTTTTAAGGAAATTGCTTGTAAATTTAGAATGGTTGCTGCAATTGAAAAAGAACATGAGGCAAGATATAAAAAATTAATTTCTAATATCGATGATGGTTTAGTTTTTTCGAGTGAAGAAGATACTATTTGGATTTGTCGTAATTGTGGTCATATTGTAATTGGTAAAAAAGCGCCAGAGGTTTGTCCTGTTTGTAATCATGCTAAAAGTTTCTTTGAAAGAAAAGCTGATAATTATTAAACTCCTTGATTTTGGAGTTTTTTTATTATATTATAATAATGGTGAATGCTATGAATTTAAATGATATGGATAATGAAAGTTTAAAGAATTATTTGCTCATGAATAAGGAGTTACTTAAGAATAATGAGGTTAGAGATATATTGATGAGTTCTAATAGACATTATGCTTTTGTTTGGCTTGTTCAGAGGTTAGATGATTATAGTTATATTTCTGATAATGATATGGTTAAAAGAATTTTAAAAGATGATAGATTTATTGATAAAATGAACGCTATTTTAACTTCTTGTAAGGATATTTCTTTGTTTTTAGAAAATGATTCTATTTTGGAAATTGTTTTATCTAAAAAATTGTGTGATTATTTAATATCTTTAAACTATAAATCTGCTATTCCGGTTGTTAATTATATGTTTAAAAATAATTTAGAAAATTATTTTAGTTATCTTTCCTCTAATGTACAATGTCTTTTACTTAATGATAAAAATATTTTAAATGGTGTATTAAATTCGAATTATTTGTATAATATTTTGATTAGCGCCGATCCTTCAGTATTTAATATTCTTGTTAAGAATGAGAAAGCAAAAAATATTGTTTTAAATTTGCAAATTGGTGATATTAATAATCTCGTTTCTGCGGGTGTTTATTTTCCTTTGGATATAAGTTTGGATTCAAAATTTAAAAGTTTATTTTTGGATATTAAAAATGTTTCGCGGTATCGTTTTTATATGAATGAATTTGAGAAAAATAATAATTTAGCTTCATGTGAAATTGATCAAATTCGTGATTCTGATTATGATTATATTTATAATGATTTTGAGAATGGTTTGTCTTATTTATCTAGACAAATATTTAGTCATATTGATTCTGGTAAGGATTTTTATTATTTACTTGATGATGATTTAAAGTTGTTTTTTTTAAAGAATAATATTAATATTGATGATGGTAATATGGTTAAAAAATTTATTTATAAATATGATAGTAATTGGATGAAAAATATTTTAATTGATAGATTTTTTAAAGATGTTCCGTTAAATTTTTTGAAAAATTTAAATGTTATGATGGATTATATTAATAAATTGGATAAAAATATTATTGATGAGAGTAGAAGTTCGATTTATGAAAAAATTCTAAATTTTGATGATTTAAGTTTTGAAGAAAAAAAAGAATTATATAATGACTGTAAGAAAATTCCTGATTTTGTTTCTTTATTTTATGATGATTATAGATTGTGCCGTGATCATACCTATTCTTCTTTAATAAATGATGCTATTAATCCTGCTAAAAGAACTGATTTAATTTCTTTAGAGAAAAGTAAAGAATTTGGTGTTCCTGTTTATGAACTTAATGGAGAAGATTTTTTTGCTTTTGTTCATGTAACTTCTTTTCCTAGAAATTCTGTTTGTGATCGTGATATTTGGCATAAAACAAATAAAGATGGTCTTTCACTTAGTTATATAGGTAATAATAATTTGACGACTTTTAATGATCCTAATATGTTCATTGTTTTTGGATTTTCTGATTTAGATTACAAACGATTTGTTCATTTGCGCGAATCTGATTCATTTTCTAATTACAATTCAAATATATCATCTGCTTCTTCATTTGTTCAAAAAATGTATACACCAAGTGACTTTGTTAATAATACTAAAGGTTATAATGAAATCGTTTATCAAGAAAAATCCATTAATATTCCTTTGGATGATATATATCCTAGTTATGTTGTTTCATATGATAATGTAATGCCTGGAGATATTAGTGTTGCGAGGAAATATAATATTCCTATCTTATTGATTAATACAAAGAAATATAAATTTTCCGAAAATGGTTTAGATATGGATGATTCAGATAAATATGTTGAAAATAATACATTTCATGTATAAAAAAAATATAATTTGTATATAATATTAGAGTAAAAAAATCAAATAATTAGAACTTTTGTAAAAAAAATCAAATAATTAGCACTTTCTATTGACAAGTGCTAAAAAAGTGGTATAATTATAATTGTGAAATGGAGGAATAGATATGAAATTAATACCTAGAAATTATTTTTTAGATGATGTTTTTGAAGATTTTAATTCAAATAACAATAGTATGAAGTGTGATGTTTATGAGAAGGATGATGCTTATAACATTGAAGTTGATGTTCCTGGATTTAAAAAAGAAGATATTAACATAGATGTTGATAATGGTTATTTGACTGTTAAAGCATCTAAACATTTTGATGAAACTGAAAAAGGAAAAAACTATATTTGTCGCGAAAGAAGATATGGTAAATTTGAAAGATCATTTTATCTTGGTGATTTAAAAACTGATGATGTTGAAGCTTCATTTGAAAATGGTACTTTAAAAATTAAAGTTCCAAAAGTAGAAGAGTCTAAAGATAAAAAACGTATTGAAATTAAATAGGAAACCTGAAATGAACTAGTCAAGTAAAAGTAGACAGTTTATAAAAAGATTCGTTAAAACCCTGAT